>NZ_JAOBSQ010000031.1:0-19089 GCF_025246485.1 Acidovorax sp. K2F | reverse complement strand
CTAGTGCCGGGCCCACCAAGGAAAAGTCAATCGCCGCAAATGAAAATCGACACTCAATGCCCAAGGTAAGTGGCCTGCAGCGCCGAAAGCGCGGAGGGTACTAACACTGGCGATGAAAATGGCGAAACCATGAACAGTGTTGGTGTCCGCTTAACCGATCAGCTAGGCGGCGCAGGTTAAAAGCGTGAAATTCATAATTCGACGCGCCAGTAGGTTGTATTTTCTTCTGATGCAGGCAAGACGTCAGTGCTGCCTTTTTCGATAGCAATCAATTCGGTGTCGTGGAATCTCCCATCTGTCTTTACATTGGCTTTCCACTTTACCGAAAAATTAACAACTTGAATTCTCTTTTCTGACGACATAGCTGATGCAAGCAATCCTTGCGAAACGGGAATTTCGAAAATTCGAACTACGCTAACATTGCTAATCCAATGAAATTCCCGAGCTCCAACTAGTTTTTCAAACTGGGTGCTTTGAATCCAGAATTTTTGATATATATACTTAAGTGGAGCGGGATTGGTCGCTGTAGCCGTAAGCAGCGTCAGTCCGACCGAAGGGGGAGGCTGCAAATTTAAATCTTGCTCGAATTTTCTAAGAATTTCCGGCCTGACGTTTGCTTTATTATAAAGACAATTGGCATCTCCTTTTGTAAAGAACTTGGAACGTGCATGATTTTGAATTGATTTGACAAAAGAGTTTGTTAAATTTTGCTGCGTCAGGTTTACATAAGATTCAAAATCTTGTATGGACTCAAATGTCAAAAGGTTTTTATGCCCTTTTAACTTTTGATCTGAGGTCGTTCTCAGCAAATAGTCATTACAGAGGAAAACGACACTTTGTGTTGTTGATGAAGCGCATATGTGAGTCAGCGTTTCCAAGATCATCGCATCTCGGAATCCTTTCTCATTTTTGGCATCTTTGGGGTCAAAGGAGAATGGCGGCTTTCTCCATATGGCGCTCTCAACAATAGCGCTCCAATTAATTGTTGGCGTTGGGGTTAACTCAATGGATCCACTATGCCCCTTCAGCCATTTTTCTAATTTTGTTTTTACTTGCGATTTTATTGTTGCTTCGTTGCACCGATGTGTGTACTGGGAATTCGTTATCCCAGAAAGTTCGCCGTAGTTTTCATTAATGCTTGCTAAAGCTTTTAGTGCAGAAGTGGTTTGCTGAAAATGAAGCTCACCAAAAACAACCTCTGGTACGCGGAGAGACATTGGGATAACTTTCGAATTCTTTATCCAAAAATTATCAAACGAAGGGGAAACTGGTAACTTTTTGTCCTTATCCCAGAGTATGTTTGTGTCAACAACGACGATGTGCTCGGGGGGAGGTGTTCTCTTCGCTTTTGGCATCTATGGCGCCTAGTAATAGGTTGTGGATATGAGGACTGATTAACGTGATGCAGACCGCACCAACGCACAAGCCATATCCGGCGCTTGCGATCTAAATTGGCGTGCAAAAAACACAGAAAGGGGCTTATAGACTAGCTTTGTGTCATTTATCTTGTATAAAAATACAGCGCTAAACTCAGTCATAAAACCCACTGCCCTTCTGTAGTGCGCGCTACACGGTTGCTAAATCAGGTCCGAAAGCGAACTCGTTGCAGACACCATAACCCGCGCACGGATTTGAGCCGCTACATGGCCCGTAGACTAAGAGATGGCCCTTGGCGTGTCTATGCTTAGACGGATCAGGACCAGCAACAGCCAATCCTCCCTCATGCGTTTCAAAACTCAAAGAAAAATGAACGCAATTGTGTTTGCTCTATTTTTCATAGCAGACACCGCTTGCACGCTCACAGATCGTTCGCTACAGGCACATTTCGCATTAAGGCGACCTCAGTCCCATACCCCGCTGATAGCCTTCTAAACCACCAGCCGCCCGACACGCTCAGCAGCCGCGGTCACATGGCGCAGCAACTCAGCCTTGCACGCGTCAAAACCGGCGCTGAATCCTTCCTCATCCTCCACCCGGCGAACAAACACCTGCGCCATCGCCAGCGCCTCTTTCCAAGCCGCCGCGCTGACCTGCTCCCCCACCGTCAGTTCCAGAGTCCGCTCCAGCAAACCTCCCCCCGCCGTGGGTGCGAACGCCATGGGCGTCATGTCATACGCAGGCGCCAACTCGTAAGGCCTGCGCCCCTCTGACAAGCACGACAGATTGCCGCTGTGCATGTCGGTGTTGCCCATCAGGGTGCCAAACGCCCACAGCAGGCAGGCCGTGTCAAAGGCCTGGGGGGTGATGACGCCCTCCTTCAGCAACGCCCTGGCAATCACCGGCCAGTTGCCGCCGCTGCCGACAAACTCGGCATCCAGCGCGGCGAAGGAATGCAGCGCCCTGCGTCCGCGCGCCCCCAGCCGGTCAAACCGCTGCACTTCCAGAAATCGTTGGGTGCCGTGCATCCAGGTCATTGACTGCGCGGCAGGCACGCCGTGATCGCGCAGCACCTGCAGGGTGATGTGTTCGGCCAGCAGCAGGTCGCGCCAGCGGGCGCTGACGGGGGTGTCGAGTTCTGCGGTGAACTTGACCATCACATGCGCGGCGGTGCCGTCGGCCTGCTCTGCGTAGGCGGTGAACTTGGGCTGCTCTCCGGCGGCAGACGAGCCCGCCACTTCGCCGCGCGCGGCCAGGTCGGCCAGCTGGGCGTAGGTGTGCAGCTTTTGCGCCGCTGCAATCGGCACGGGGTCGGGCGCGTTGACGAACTGGTCGCGCGCGGTGGGGCCGATGAGCAGGTTGCCGGGCATGTCGTCGCCCTGGTCCAGGATGGCGCGCAGCGCGTGGGTGTCGCTCCAGTCGCCCAGCCGCTCGGGCAGGCCCAGGCGCTGACCGTGCCGCTGGCAGTAGGCGCGCCCCAGGTAGCCCTGCGGGCGCATGTCATAAATCCACCACGGCAGGCCGTCGCTGTGCAGCCGGGCCCCGCCCGCCTCGACCATCACAAAGCCCTGCGGGCACACGGGCACCAGGGTGCCCAGGGTTTCCAGCGCGCCCTGGGGGGTGACGCGGTACACGGTGGCCTGCAGATCGGCGCGGACTGGATCGCGGAGTGTGTATTGAATAGATCTTGCAGCGCCGAAGGGCACCACCTCGTCACCCAGCGCGCTGAGTGCCCGCGAGACGGTGGGCTGGCTGACCTGCAGCGCCTGGGCCAGCGCCTGCGCCTTGGCGGGGCCGGGGCGCAGCAGGGGGCGGATGGCGTTGGCGTAGGTCTGGGCGGCGGATGGCATGGCCTAAGGATACGCCGTTTGAATGGAAAATTGAATAGATAAAAGAATAGATTGAACAGACTGATGGACACCCCGGGATCGCCCGACTACGCCGGCAACCGCACCGCAGCCTCCCGCAGCGCCTCGGCAAACGCCATGGCCGCCGGTTGTTGCTGCGTGCCCCGGCGGTAGGCCAGGTACAGGTCCAGATGCACCACAGGCTCGCGCAGCATGGCGACGCCCAGGCCCTGGCGCAGGCATTCTTCCAGCGCGAACGAGGGCACGATGGCGCTGCCACGGCCTGCGCGCACCATGCCAATGAGGGTGCCGATGAGGTTCATGCGGGGGCGCTCCTGGTGGGCCAGGCCCAGGCGCGAGAGCTGCTTTTCGATGACCACCTGGATGGGGTTGCCCGACGGCAGGCTGACCAGGGGCACGTCTTTGAGTCGGCTCCAGGGCTGGCTGTCGGACAGCTGGCCGCTGGTGTGCGCCGCATCGGGCGGGCTGATGCGCATGAGGCGGAACTTGCACAAGGGCTGGCGCGACAGCCCCACGGCGGGTTTGACGAAGAAGCCAAAGCCGATGTCGGCCTCGCCGTCGAGCACGCGCTGGCGCACGGTGCCTACCTCGACATCGCTGAGCTGCACCTGCACGCCGGGGTGGCTTTGCGCAAAGCCGCGAATCACCTCGGGCAGCAGGCTGGCCGAGATCATGGGCGTGGCCGCCACCAGCAGGCGTGAGCGCACGGCGGCCTCGTTGCCGTCCAGCACGGCGCCCAGGGCGCGCAGCTCGCCCACCACGCGCTCGGCCACGGGCTGCAGGCGGCGCCCGGCGTCGGTCAGCGTGATCGACCGGGTGGTGCGGTCAAACAGGCGGGCGCCAACCTGGTCCTCCAGCTCCTTGACCAGCATGCTCATGCCCGAGGGCGACAGGTGCACCTGCTCTGCCGCCTTGGCAAAGCTCTGCAGGCGCGTCACCTCCAGAAAAGCGTGGAGCTGGCGGGTGCTGACATTCATCAGCTTTGATGAAGAATTCATCAGAATTTTCCGTTTGATCAATGTCAAGAGTATCGTTGTAATTGTCCTGTAACGCCCTTCCAACGACTAGAGAGACAAGCCCCATGCCCCAGCTGCCCACCCTGCGTGCCAACGCGCACCCGCCCTCCCCCCAACGCCGCAGCCTGGTGCTGGGCGCGCTGGCCGCCACGGCTGCTGCCGCCACGCCCAGGGCCTGGGCGCAGACGGGTGCCGATGCGCCGGTGCGGCTGGTGGTGCCGTTCACCCCCGGCACGGGCATCGACCTGATTGCGCGGCAGATTGCGCAGCCGCTGTCTGACCGGCTCAAGCGCCCGTTTTTTGTGGAGAACAAGGCGGGGGCGTCCGGCATCATCGGCACGCAAGAGGTGGTGCGCGCCACGCCTGATGGCACCACGCTGCTGGTCAGCGTGAACACGCTGGTGATGAACATGGCGCTGTACCCCAAGCAGGGCTTTAACCCGCTGACGGACCTGGTGCCCGTGAGCCAGACCAGCTGGGGGCAGCTGCTGCTGGTGGCATCGGCGGGGTCCAAAATCGAATCGCTCAAGGACCTGATGGACCGCGCCCGGGCCAAGCCCGGCTCGCTCAACTACGGCTCGCCCGGCGCGGGCACGCCGCACCACCTGGCGATGGAGCTGCTGAAAAACCGGGCCAAGATTTCGCTCACCCACATCAGCTACCGGGGCACCGCCCCGGCTGTGACAGACCTGCTGGGCGGGCAGATCGACGCAATGTTCTTGCCCATCCACGTGGCCTTGCAGCACGTGAAGGCGGGCAAGCTGAAGGCACTGGCCATCAGCTCTGACACGCCGCACCCGCTGCTGCCCGAGGTGCCGTCGCTGGGCACGCTGAAGCTGGTCGACCTGAACGTGGACATGTGGTACGGCGTGTTTGCCCCCGCAGGCACGCCCCGCGCGATGGTGGACCGGCTCAACACCGAGCTGCGCGACGTGCTGGCCTCGCCCGCCGTGGCCAAGTCGTTCGAGACCCAGGGCATGACGCCCGCCCACAGCTCGCCAGACGCCTTCCAGAAGCTGGTGACGGCTGACGCCAAGCGCTGGGCCGACCTGATCAAGGCCCAGGGCATCACCGCCGAGTAGCCGCAAACCACCAGCACCACGCAGCACCGCACAACAACACACTGCAGCCCGTACCGAACCGAATCGAATCGAACAAAACCAACAACATGAACCAGCAAGCAACCGTGGCGCCGCAGCAAGACGCCGAAGTGATCATCGTGGGCGGTGGGCCCGTGGGCATGGGCCTGGCCATAGAGCTGGGCCAGCGCGGCGTGAGCGTGATTGTGGTGGAGCGCTATGTGCAGCCCCAGCCCATTCCCAAGGGCCAGAACCTCACGCAGCGCACCATGGAGCACTTTCATTTTTGGGGTGCTGAAAAGCAGCTGCGCGCAGCGCGCACCATTCCGGTCGAATACGGCATTGGCGGCCTGACCGCACATGGCACGCTGCTGGGGCCCTACAGCTACGACTGGCTGCAACGCGACCTGGTCAAGCCCTACTACTTCACGGCCAACGAGCGGCTGCCGCAGTACGCCACCGAGGCCGTGCTGCGCCAGCGCGTGGCCCAGCTGCCGTCGGTGCAGACCCTCTACGGCTGGGAGACCAGCACCGTGGCACAAGACGATGCGGGCGTGTCCGTCACCATCCAGCAACGCGGCGACGGCAAGGCCCAGCGCGTGCTGCGCGGCGCCTATGTGGTGGGGTCGGACGGGGCGCGGTCGGTGGTGCGCGAGCAGGCGGGCATCACCCACACCCGCACGGACCACGACCGCATGATGGTGCTGCTGGTGTTCAAGTCGCAAGGCCTGCACCAGCTGCTGGAGCGCTACCCCGGCAAGTCTTACTACAACGTGCTGCAGCCCGAGCTGAAGGGCTACTGGAAGTTTCTGGGCCGGGTGGACCTGGGCAGCACCTGGTTCTTTCACGCCCCGGTGCCGCCAGGCACCACCAAAGACAACTTTGACTTTGCCGCCTACCTGCACGAGGCGGTGGGCGCGGAGTTTGAGGTGGAGTTTGAGCACATCGGCTTTTGGGACCTGCGCTTCATGCTGGCCGACAGCTATCGCAAGGGCCGGGTGTTCATCGCGGGTGATGCCGCCCACAGCCACCCGCCCTACGGCGGCTATGGCGTGAACTCGGGCCTGGAAGACGCGCGCAACCTGGGCTGGAAGCTGGCCGCAACGCTGCAGGGCTGGGGCGGCGAGCGCCTGCTGGACTCGTACGATGCCGAGCGGCGCCCGGTGTTTGCGTCCACCATCAACGACTTCATTGCGCGGTCCATCGAGACCGACAAGGAGTTCTTGGACACCCACGACCCGGCGCGGGACCAGGCCGCGTTTGAAGCCGCATGGCAGGCGCGTGCACAGGGTGCCGTGGGCGAGGTGCATGCGTTTGAGCCGCACTACGAGGGCTCGGGCATCGTGTGGGGCAGCGAGGGCCGCGCCAGCAGCGCCAAGGGATCGCACCGGTTTGAGGCGCGGCCTGGCCACCACCTGGCACCCGCCACGCTGCCCACCGGACGCAATGTGTTTGAGGAACTGGGCCCGGGCTTTTCGCTGCTGGTGGTGGGCGGCGACGGCGCCCACGCGCCATCGGTGCAGGCCTTTCGCGAGGCGGCGGCGGGCCTGGGACTGCCGCTGCGGCTGGTGGACTGTGGTGACGGGGGCGAAGGCACCGAGCCTGCGCGCTATGGCGCACCGCTGGTGCTGGTGCGGCCCGACCAGTTTGTGGCCTGGACGGCGCCTGCTGGCGGCCCCCTGGTGACCGCCGAGCAAGCCCGCGACGTTCTGGCGCGCGTGGCGGGGTAACCGCACGGGCGAGGCCGCTGCGTTAGCGGCAACGACCCAGCCCGGGAGTGATCCAGGCCAGGGCGCGATCCAGGCCGGGGCGCTACGCAGCCAATCGCTCAGGCGGCCTTGCGCAACGCGGCGGGCGCCACCGGTGCCTGCTGCCCGTCGCGCTCTGCCACCTTGGCGCGCACCAGGGGCAGCAGCTCGCGACCGTACTCGATAGCGTCCACCAGCGGGTCAAAGCCACGGATCAGGAAGGTGGTGATACCCAGGTCGTAGTACTTGAGCAGTGCGTCGGCCACCTGCTCGGGCGTACCCACCAGCGATGTGGAGTTGGACCGGCCGCCCAGCTCGCGCGCAATGGCCGTCCACAGGCGTTCGTCCACACGGTCGCCCTTGGCGGCGTCGGCCAGCAGGCGCTGCGCGCCTTCGCTCTGCTGCGGGCCCACGCCGCGCGAGTAGCCTTGGCTCACACGCAAACGGCGCGTGTCTTCCAGAATGCGCTCGGCCTTGGCCCAGGCTTCGTCCTCGGTCTTGCCCAGGATGGGGCGGAACGAGATGCTGAAGTCCACATGCCGGCCCTGCAAGGTGGCCTCGGCGCGCACACGGCGCACCAGGTCGCCCGCCTGGGCCAGCGACTCGCCCCACAGCGCGTACACGTCGGCATGTTTGCCGGCCACCTGCAGCGCGGGTGCAGAGGCACCGCCAAAGTAGATGGGCACGCGCTGGCCTTGCAGGGGTTTGACCTCCGACACCACGCCCTTGGCGCGGTAGTAGGTGCCTTCGTGGTCAAAGGGTTTGTCTTCGGCCCACACGCGGCGCAGGACGGTGAGGTATTCGTCGGTGCGCGCATAGCGCTCGTCGTGGTTCAGGAAGTCGCCATCGCGCTGCTGGTCTTCGTCCGAGCCGCCGCTGATGTAGTGCACGGCCAGGCGGCCGTTGGTGTAATGGTCCAGCGTGGCCAGCTGGCGCGCGGCCAGGGTGGGCGCCACAAAGCCGGGGCGGTGCGCCAGCAGGAAATTGATCTTGTCGGTGACCGATGCCGCGTACGTGACGGTCAGCAGCGTGTCGGGGCTGGACGAGCTGGCAGGCACCAGGATGCGGTCAAACCCCGCGTGCTCGTGCGCCTGGGCAAACACGCGCACATAGGCGGAGTCCACCGCCGGGCCCTTGCGGGCGATGGTTTCAGAGACTTCGTGCGGCTGGATCATGCCGATGAACTGGACGGGCATAGCGGGCTCCTGTGGCGATGGGGTGAAACAAGGTTGGGTGAATGGTCGGCAGCGTCACGCGTGCGGGACTGCAGCCATGATCTGCCCGCCCCTGGTGCGCGCCAACGAAGAAAAACGCGTTTGCAAAGTTGTGCGGCGCATAGGCCCCGCCGCAAACGGCGATGGGGGTACACCGCCGCCGTGCGCGCCGCTATGCTGTGGCGGGTTGTCATCCAGACTCTGCCGCCTGGCCGTCAACGTCGGCATGGATCGGCCAGTGCATTGCCAACCTGAACGCCTGGCCCTGGCCTCTGACCGCTGGCGCCTCGCTCCTAACTCCTCACAATGGCCAGCCCACTTCGCATCCAGAAAGGACCCCACCCACCATGCTCTCGCACGTTTTTGTTGGCATCACAGATTTCGAGCGCGCCCTGGCGTTCTACCGGCCGGTGCTGGCCTCGTTGGGCATTCAGGAGCGCTTTTGCGAAGCCGAGCGGCCCTGGGCGGGCTGGGAGTCCACCCCCGGCCCCCGGCCGCTGTTCGTGATTGCCCGCCCGTTCAACGGCGAGGTGCCCCACCCCGGCAATGGGCTCATGGTGGCTTTCATGGCCGCCACGCGCAGCCAGGTGGACGCGGCCCATGCGCTGGCGCTGAGCCTGGGCGGCCAGTGCGAGGGCCGCCCCGGGCTGCGGCCCGAGTACCACGCCAACTACTACGGCGCGTATTTTCGGGACCCGGACGGCAACAAGCTGTGTGTGGCGTCGCACGGACAGGCGTAGCGCAGGGTGGCACCGGGCGGGCGGGAGGCCCCTGCGCTGCTCATTTAAGGAGAAATGGCCTCAAGCGCTAGTCAATAAAGCGCTGGCCGCTATTATTTTAAGAGCAACCTGAACGCGACCCAGGCGTTCGCTCGCGGCCCGCTGCCAACACGCTGGTGGCAGGCACTGTCAGTGCGGGAAGCCACCCCGCACCAGCCGCACGGGCTCTGCGTCCATGCGGCGAATCAGCGCCTGCAGGCCATCGCCCACAGCGTTGGCAGCTACATCGGCAGAAGGCAGCTGCTGGGCCGCTGGCGCAGTGCGGCAGACCAGATCGTCCTCCGACCACGCGGCCTTGCCCGGCTGGCCCCGTGCGCGCAGCCAGCCCGCGCGGTCTGCGATGAGCTGGTGGCCGGGCAGGTCGCTGGCGGGAACGCCCAGCACCAGGGCCAATGCCAACGGCGCTGCAGTATCGGTGGTCAGGCATTCCGCATCGGCGGCAGCAGCATCGGGAGTGTGCGCAGCGCCGGGCCCGGGGTGCGCCACCACCAGCGAGACAAGGCGTGGGTCATCGGCGGGCAAGGGGCTGCCGCTGCCTGGCAGCACCACGCGCAGCCGCTGCCCCACCAGGCTGCGCGCCGTGTGCTGGCGCCCCTGACGGCACAGCACGGCCACGTCGGGCAGGCGCACGGGGCGGTCCCAGGTGCCCGATTCGCGCAGCATCTGGCCTGCGGCATGGGCTTGCAGGTAGTCCAGCACCTCCCACACCTGCGCGTCGGTGAGCTGCGTGCTGCCAAAGCCGGGCATGGTCTGCGCGCCGTTGCGGCCCTGCATGCCGTGGCGCACGCGCCAGAAGAGTTCGCCATCCAGCCGCTTCCACAGCAGCGCGCCGTTCAGGTTGGGCGGCCACATGGCCAGCCGGGCTGCATCGGGCCCTTCGCCGTTGGCACTGGCGCCATGGCAGCGCACGCAGTGCTGCTGGTACACCGCCTGGCCGCGCACGATGCCCTGCGCAGTGAAGCCCGTGGGTGACTGGTGCAGGCTGGTGGCCACGGCCGGCGTCAGCAGCAGGTGGCGATGGGGCCAGGGCGCAAACACCACCAGTGCAGCGGCCAGCCACCACAGCGGCTTGCGGCCGCGCCGCCACGCCACGGATACCGCCAGCGCCAGCAGCGCCACACCCACACACAGCAGCGACAGCAGCACGCGCCGCGCGTGGCCGGCATCCACCACCAGCATCTCGGCGGCCACACGGTGCGCAAACGGCCAAGCGGGCTGGCCGTGCACATCGGGCGCGAGGCCCACGGCATGCAGCAGCGCGCGCAGGCCCTGCTGGGTGGCCTGCAGGCCTTCGAGCAGAGCGGCCAGCCACTCGGGCGGCAACGACAGCCAGGCCAAGGCGGCGGCTACCAGCTGGCGTCCAACCCCAGCAACGCCAGAGCCTCGTGGCGCAGGGCCGCCAGCCGCGGGTCGCCCCGGTGGCGCGGGTATGGCAGGTCGTTGACCAGCACCTGCTTGACGCGCGCGGGCCGGTCAGAGAACACCACCACGCGCTGCGCCATGAACAGCGCTTCTTCCACATCGTGCGTGACGAGCAAGGCCGAGAAGCCTGCGCGCTGCCACAGCTGCACCAGCTCGGTCTGCATGGACAGGCGCGTGAGCGAGTCGAGCTTGCCCAGCGGCTCGTCCAGCACCAGCAAGGTGGGGTCGTTGACCAGCGCACGCGCCAGCGCCACGCGCTGCGCCATGCCGCCCGACAGCTGGTGCGGGAAGGCCTTGGCAAAGTCCTGCAGCCCGACCAGGGCCAGCGCTTCGTCCACGCGGTGGCGCTGGGATTTGAGGATGCCCCGCGCCTGCAGGCCCAGGGCCACGTTGTCCCACACGGTGCGCCAGGGGAACAGCGTGGGGTCCTGAAACACCACGATGCGCGACGGGTCGGGCTGGGTGATGGGGGCGCCATCCTGCAGCAGCTCGCCGGTGGTGGCGGGCTCCAGCCCCGCCACCAGGCGCAGCAGCGTGCTCTTGCCGCAGCCGCTGGGGCCCAGCAGGGCCACGAACTCGCCGGGTCCTATGGACAAGTCCAGCTCGTCGATCACGTGCAGCGGGCCTGCGGGCAGGTCAAACCAGTGGCTGACATTGCGCACGTCAATGCGTGCGCCGGTCACACGGGCCGCCGTAGAGACTTCAGGAACCGTCGCGGAACTCACCATTTCACCACCCCCTTCTGCCAAGACAGCACCCTGTCGCGCAGCACAAACAGCAGCGTGATCACGCCCGAGAACAACAGCGCCATCACAATGAGCGCCGCATACATGTTGGGATACGCCGCCCAGCCCTGCGCCCAGGTGAGGTACCAGCCCAGGCCCGCTTTCACGCCCAGCATCTCGGCCACCACCAGGGTGGAGAACGCCGCGCCCAGCCCCATGAACAGGCCCACAAACACCTGCGGCAGCGCCGCCGGGATGGCCACGCGCAGCACCAGAAACCAGGGCGACGCACCCATGGTGCGGGCCACGTCATAAAAGTTCTTGTGCACCCCGGCCACGCCCGACCAGGTGAGGATGGCCACCGGGAAGGCCGTGCCCAGCGCAATCAAAAAGATCGCCGTGGACCAGCTGGACGGGAAAAAATAGAAGCTGACCGGCAGCAGCGCGGTGGTGGGCACCGGGCCCAGGATGCGCAGCACCGGGTGGATCCAGTAACTGGCCTGGCGCGACCAGCCGATCAGCACGCCCGTGACAAAACCTGCAGCTGCTCCAATCGCAATGCCCAGCGCTAGCAGGCGGATGGAGGCGCCCGCGCTCTCCAGGAGGCGCGGCCAGTCGGTGGCGTACACCTCCACCAGGCTTTGGGGCGGTGCAAAGAAGGGCGGCGGCAGCGTGCCCAGCTTGGCGGTGAACACCTCCCACACCGCCAGGCCGACGGCGATGGCCACCAGCCAGGGCCCGGCCGCACGCACGCGGCGCACCACGGCAGCCAGCGGATGGGCCAGCACGGTCAGCGCCAGCAGCAACGCCGACACGCCCCCCGCACCCCAGGCGAACTCTTCGGTAAACGCCCATTCGCTGAAACCCGCCGGCTTGTTGGGCCACAGGCCCGTGAGCAAGGCCAGCCCCGCCCAGGCTACGGCGGCGGCCAGCCCCACCCACCAGAACCCCAGCGCCCCTTTGGCCGCCTTGAAGTCAGGCGCGGTGACAGGCTGCGCACCCGCAGCACGGGGCGCACCGGATGATGGGCTGGGCGCACGCAGCGGGGGCTGCGAGGGCTTGGGGCTGATGCCCGGCGGGGCGCCCAGGATATTGTCGGCAACAGTGCTCATGGAGAGGGTCCTTGCACGGAATGGGAGGAGGCTCAGGCCAGCACGTCAGCGTGGACGTGGGCCGCGAAGCGCGCAGGGTCGGTGCCGGGCTTGAGCACGCCCACCAGCTTAAAGTCGCGGGCATAGAACTCGATCTCCTGCCGCAACGCCGTGCCCACCGGGTGGCTGCGGTGCGTGAGCGTGCCCAGCACGGCGCGCAGGTCCTCCTGCGGCACCTTGGAATACGGGCTGAAGATGCGCGCCGTTTCGTTGGGGTTGTCGGCCACGAAGTCCGACGCCTCGATGATGGCGCGGGTCAGCGCGGCTGCCGTGCCCTTGTCGTTGCGCACCATGGCGCCGCTCACGCCCAGCACGCAGCAGGTCTTGGCCGCGTATTCGCCCGAGAGGTTGGACGCCAGGTCCACCAGGCCCTTGGTGCGGCGCTGGATCAGCAGCAGGTTGGGGTCGCCATCGGCAATGGCCTGGGCCTCGCCTTTTTCCACCGCCAGGCCCAGCATGTCGCCAGGAAACTGGCGCCAGGTCACGTCCTTTTCGGGGTTCAGCCCGGCCTTGGTCAGCAGCACCGAAAAGAAGTTCTTGCCGGGGCTGTTGAGGTCCGACACCGCAATGGTCTTGCCCTTGAGCTTTTGCAGGCTGGTCACGCCCGCCGCCTCGTAGCCCACCAGGCGCGAGCAACCGCCGTGCGAGCTGCCCACCAGCTTCACGTCAAAGCCCGACTCCAGCGGCTTGATCCAGCGGTGCACCATGCCCAGGCCCGCGTCGGCCTTGGAGGTGGCGATGGTCTCCAGCAGCTGGTCAGTGGAGCCCGCAAAGTTGATCAGCTCGACCTTGAGACCATGTTTTTCAAAAATGCCGCGCTCGATGGCGACCGGCGCGGCCGACAGGCAGATGGCGTTGGCGTTCCACGCCAGCTTCACTTCGCGCAGCTTGCCCGCGGCCCGCACGTGGCGGCCCACCACACTCGACGCCCCCACCACGCTGGCCGCGCCCGCTGTCTGCAACAGCTGCCGGCGCGTCCAGCGCCCTCCCACCCCACCTTGGTTTTGAAGCTTGCTCATGTTGTGCCCTTTTGGTTGTCAAATCCTGATCGGCGCTGCGATTGCCCGTGAATTCCTGTGGATGCCTGCGAGCCGGTCCGCACCGCCGTTACGATGGATTGGCATTGAACTGAAAGACGCCTCGCAACAGAACGAAGAAAAACAGGGATGCATATGCAAAACACGCAACACACGGGCAGCCCGGGCGCTGGTGCAATACCGGGCATGAGTGCATTGCCCAACCCATCGACCCCACCCACGTCCCCCTCCGCCCCCCACACCGCCCGCCTGCGCCACTTTGTGCAGCAGCTGGCCGCGCTGGTGGAGCAGCGCCTGCCCGAGCCCGACACCCTGGCCCAGGGCGCCACGCTGCTGCGCACGCTGGTGGCCCATGACGACTGGCTGCCCGACACCTATGCCCAGCCCCACCCCGATCGCTACCAGCAGTACCTGCTGCATGCCGATGCGCTGGGGCGCTTTTCGGTCGTGAGTTTTGTGTGGGGCCCCGGCCAGGCCACGCCCATTCATGACCACACCGTGTGGGGCCTGATCGGCATGCTGCGCGGCGCCGAGGATTCGCAGGCCTATGCCCGCACGCCCGACGGCCGCTGGGCACCGCAGGGCGCGCCCGTGCGGCTGCAGCCGGGCCAGGTGGAGGCCGTCTCGCCCAACGACCCCGCAATAGGCGATGTGCACCGCGTAAGCAACGCGTGGGCGGGCCACACCTCCATCAGCATCCACGTGTACGGCGCCAACATTGGCGCGGTGCAGCGCAGCGTGTACCTGGAGGACGGCACGCGCAAGCCATTCATCTCGGGCTACAGCAACAGCACCCTGCCCAACCTCTGGGACCTGTCCAAAAACCCTACACCGGCTGCCTGAAGCCGATCCGACCCAACACCATGACCGCTCCCGCCCTGCCCCAGACTTCGTTCCACCAGGTTCGCGAGGCCCTGCTCGCCCGCCAGGAAATCGCCTTGCTCGACGTGCGCGAGGAAGACCCGTTTGCCCAAAGCCACCCGCTGTTCGCCGCCAACCTGCCCGCCGGAAAGATCGAGCTGGAGGCGTGGACGCGCATTCCGCGCCGCGACACCTTCATCGTGGTGTACGACAACGGCGAAGGCCTGGCCGAGCCCGCCGCGCGCAAGCTGCAGCAGCTGGGCTACACGCAGGTGACGCTGCTGGCCGGTGGCCTGCAGGGCTGGCGCGATGCGGGCGGCGAGCTGTTCATCGACGTGAACGTGCCCAGCAAATCGTTTGGCGAGCTGGTGGAGGCCGAGCGCCACACGCCCTCGCTGGCAGCCGAAGAGGTGCAGGCGCTCATCGACGCCCATGCCGATGTCGTGGTGCTGGATGCGCGCCGGTATGACGAGTACCACACCATGAACATCCCCACCGGCGTGAGCGTGCCCGGCGCGGAGCTGGTGCTGCGCGCGCAGGCACTGGCGCCCAACCCGGCCACGCAGATCATCGTGAACTGCGCGGGCCGCACGCGCAGCATCATCGGCACGCAGTCGCTGGTGAACGCGGGCATCCCCAACCCGGTGGCGGCCTTGCGCAACGGCACCATCGGCTGGCTGCTGGCCGGCCAGACGCTGGAGCGCGGCGCCACCCGCCGCTTTGACCCCGCAGTGCATGCCGACCGCGAGCGCGCGCCTCAGCAGGCGCGCAGCGTGGCCGACCGCGCGGGCGTGCAGCGCGCCACCCGCGCCAACCTGGCGCGCTTTGGGGCCGAGGCGCAGCGCACCACCTACCTGCTGGACGTGCGCACGCCCGAAGAATTTGCCGCAGGCCACCTGCCCGGCTTTCGCAACACGCCCGGCGGCCAGCTGGTGCAGGAGACCGACCACACCGCCGCCGTGCGTGGCGCGCGCATCGTGCTGGTGGATGACGACGGGGTGCGCGCGAACATGAGTGCATCGTGGCTGGCGCAGATGGGCTGGGACGTGTGGGTGCTGGACGACGCGCCCGCCGCCGACTTCAGCGAGACCGGCGCCGTGGCCAACACCGTGCCCGAGCCCGAAGGCCCGATTGCCTGGGTCACGCCCACACAACTGGCGGATTGGCTGAACGAAGAAAGCAAACAGCGCCCCGGCCACACCGCCGTGCTGGACCTGACCACCAGCGCTAACTACGTGCAGCGCCACATCCCCGGCGCGTGGTTCGTGATCCGCTCGCAACTGGCACAGGCGGTGGCCAGTATTCCCAAGGCGCAGCGTTATGTGTTGACCTGTGGCAGCAGCCTGCTGGCACGCTATGCCGCGCAGGACCTGGCCCGCCTGACGGGTGGCGCCGAGGTGGTGGTGCTGGAGGGTGGCACGCTGGCCTGGATCGCCCAGGGCCTGCCGCTGGAGCATGGCGAGACGCGCCTGGCCTCGCCACGCATCGACCGCTACCGCCGCCCGTACGAAGGCACCGACAGCCCGCGCGAAGCGATGCAGGCCTACCTGGACTGGGAGTTCGGGCTGGTGGAGCAACTGGGGCGCGACGGCACCCACGGGTTCCGAGTGATCTGATTCACTATCGATTTAATAGCTGCCAGCGCATGATTCACTAGCGCTACCGGCTGATTTCGCTACAAACCTTCTTCTGGGGCGCCCCAGAGGTGCTTACAACGCCTCGTACCGCCACGACACGTTCATCGCCAGCACCTCGCCCTGCGCCAAGGTGCGCAGGCCGGGCTGGCCCGGTTGGTGGAAAGCATCGATGGGCTGGGTGATGGGCTCAAAGCAGAACGCCGGGCCCTGTGGCGGGCGGTACACCAGGCAGTAGTGGTGGGCCGCGCCGCCGTCCTTGTCAAAGTCCGGCATGTGGGCGGTAAGGCGCAGCCCGCGCTCGGGCCAGTCGATCTGCGCGGTGCCACCCCAGCCGGTGTAGGCGTTGTCGATCAGGCCGCCATTGGCGGGCGCGCCGGTGTTCAAGTCCCAGCCGGGCGGAAACTGTTGCGTGTGCTCCGTGGGCAAAGGGTCGTCGCCACACAGCCACACGCCCTGCACCGGCGCCGTGATGCGCGTGCCGGGCGTGCGCGGAAACCAGGGGTGCAGGCCCAGGCCGTAGGGCAGCGGCTGCGCGCCCAGGTGCCGCACCTGCACCGACTGGTCCAAGCCGCCCTCCACCAGGCGGAAGGTCTGCACGCATTCGTACTCGTAGGGGTTGCCGTCAAAGCGCTCGGAGCGCAGCTGCATCTGCAGCGTGTCGGGCGCGGGCTGGGTCAGCTGCCAGGGCTGCAGCCACCCGTCGCCGTGGATGGGGTACGGCTCGCCCACGCGGTTGGGACGCATGGGGTGGAACTGGCCCGCCTGCTCAAACCCGCCGCCGCTGATGCGGTTGGACCAGGGCACCATGGCAAAGGATGCAAGCTGGTACAGGTCGGGCGTGGCGCCGTCCCACGGCCGCCACAGGTCGATGCGTGCATCAGCCTCTTGCGGGTCGTCGATCTGCCAGGCCGCCACGCTGCCGCCCAGTGTGGGCACCAGGCCCAGATGCTGCCCCGCGTGGTGCAGCCAGACGATGGGGTGGGATGAAGAGGCCTCGGTCATGGGCGGTGTGCTTTCTGCGGGATGGAGAAAAGAAGAGGCGGAGCCATGGGCCTCGCTGCTGCGCGCGGGGCCGGCATCAGCCGCCAAACAGATGCGCGGGCAGGCCGGGCGTGCTGATGTCCACGGCAAACAGTGCCCCGGCCAGCGGCTCGGCCGCGAGCTGCTCGGGCGTGAGGCCGGTGCGGGCCGAGGTGATGTACAGCGTGCGCAGGTCCGCACCGCCAAAGGCGCAGTTGGTGACCTGGCTTACGGGCAGCGGGATGCGGGCCAGCTCCTCGGCCGTGTCGGCGTCGTGGCAGGTGACGCAGCTACCGCCCCAGTGCGCCACCCACAGGCGGCCCTGCGCATCGGTGGTCATGCCGTCGGGCACGCCGTCAACAGCGGGCCAGCGCTTCCACAGCGTTTTGTCGCTCACGGTGCCGGTGGCTGGGTCGCAGTGGTAGCGGTAGGTGGCGCCCTGCACCGTGTCGTTGAAAAACATGGCCGGGCCCTGCGCGGTAGGGGCCCAGGTGGGGCCGTTGGTCACGGCAAAACCATCGTCGTGCCGCACGCAGTCGCCGCTGGCGGTGTAGCTGTAGAGCGCGCCCGTGGGAGCCTCGCACGCAAAGTCCATGCTGCCACCCCAGAAGCGGCCCCAGGCGTCGCACTTGCCGTCGTTGAATCGGTTGCCTGCGCGCTCTGGCTCGGGCTGGTGCAGGTAGCGCGGGGCGATGTCAGCAGCGGGGTCGAACAGTGCAAAGCCCCGGCGCAGGGTGACGATGAAGCCGGGGGCGTCGGCGCGCTCGGCAATGGCAGAAATCTCTTCGTCAAACGTCCAGCGCTGGTGGGCGCTGGTGGCCGGGTCCCAGCGGTGCAGCTCGCGCTGCAGGATGTCCACCCAGTACACAGCCTGCTCGCGCACCGACCACATCACGCCCTCACCCAGTGCGTTGCCCAGTGCGACCACGCAGCGCACGGCGCCGGTTGTTGTGGGAGCAGAGGCGGACGCGCCGCTGGACGGTGGGATGGGGGTATCCAGCGAAGGGCGCACGTTGGTTGTCTCCGGTCGTTTTTTTGCATCGGCCTGCCGCCAGGCACTTGACGAGCGGCATCTTATCAACGCCAATTGATGCTTGAAATGAATTTTTTTTCCATTGATTGATTGCAATATTGATATGACACAGCTTTTTACCCCCTCCTCTTCGTCGACCGACGCCACCGGCGCCCCCCAGGGCCTGGCGAAATTCCCCAGCCTGCAAGGCCGCGCCGTGTTTGTGACGGGCGGCGGCAGCGGCATTGGCGCGGCCATCGTGGCGGCGTTTGCCGAGCAAGGTGCCCGCGTGGCGTTTGTGGACGTGGCGCGCAACGCGAGTGAAGCCCTGGCCCAGCACATTGCCGACGCAGGCCTGCCCCGCCCCTGGTGGCGTGTGTGTGATGTGCGCGATGTGAACGCCCTGCAAGCCTGCGTGGCCGAAGCGGCGGCCGAGCTGGGCAGCGACTTTGCAGTGCTGGTGAACAACGTGGCCAGCGATGACCGGCACACGCTGGAGTCCGTGACGCCCGAGTACTACGACGAGCGCATGGCCATCAACGAGCGCCCCGCCTTCTTCGCCATCCAGGCCGTGGTGCCCGGCATGCGCAGGCTGGGCGCGGGCTCGGTGATCAACCTGGGCTCCACGGGCTGGCAGGGCAAGGGCACGGGCTACCCCTGCTATGCGATTGCCAAGTCGTCGGTGAACGGCCTCACGCGCGGGCTGGCCAAGACGCTGGGGCAGGACCGGATCCGCATTAACACGGTGTCGCCGGGGTGGGTGATGACGGAGCGGCAGATCAAGCTGTGGCTGGACGCCGAGGGCGAGAAGGAGCTGGCGCGCAACCAGTGTTTGCCGGACAAGCTGCGGCCGCATGACATTGCGCGGATGGTGTTGTTTTTGGCGTCGGACGATGCGGCGATGTGTACGGCGCAGGAGTTCAAGGTGGATGCGGGGTGGGTTTGATTTTTTGAATTCTTTTTGGGCTCTGGCGCTTATCCATTAAGCGCTGGTAGCTATTGTTTTTGTAGTTTCTGGTTATCTACGAGCGTTCGAGCTGATCCTGTATGAGCCGGCGCGCGCTGGTTTGAGAGGCATGCTTGGATTCAGGACGGAGGCCGGGAGTCGCCCGGCGTGCGAGTAACTTTCTTTCGCGTCGCCGA
>NZ_JAOBSQ010000030.1:0-315086 GCF_025246485.1 Acidovorax sp. K2F | reverse complement strand
TGAACCCAGGCACCCGGCCACATCAGCCCAAAGACCTAGAACCAGGGAAGCGCTCACCAAAAGACTATCAAAACAATAGCTACCAGCGCATATCTCACTAGCGCATCCAGCCAATATCAATTCAAAACCATCAATCTCCCACCTCCAACCGCCTCCCGTACTGCACCAGACTCGTCTGCTTCAACGCCTTCATCATCACCTTCGCCGCCGGCGACAACAGCCGGTCCGACCGCGTGATGATTCCGAACGCATCCATATGGCACGGCATCGCCAGCGGCAACACCGTCACGATCCCATGCGCCGCGTAATAGCGCGCCACATCCTCCGCCACCACCGCAATCATGTCGCTCTGCTGCAGCATGCGCGTGATGAACAGCAGCGCCGATGTCTCCACTGTGTGCAGCGGCGGCGCCAGCCCGTCCTGCTGGAACATCAGGTCAAACCGGTGGCGCAGCACACTGCCCGCAGGCGGCACGATCCAGCTGGCCGACACCACGTCGCGCAGCGTCAGCCCGGTCATGCTCGACAACGGGTGGCCCGGGCGCGTCATGGCGCAGACCAGCTCCTCCGTCAGCGACTCATAGCGCAGGTTCTCCTTGTCGTGCTCCTCGTAGAGGCGGCCCACCACGATGTCGAGCTTGCCCTGCTCCAGCCGCTCCAGCAGCACGGGGCTGGTTTCGATGTCCAGCGAAATGCGCAGGCTGGGGTGCTCCTGCTTGACCTGTGCCACGGCGGCGGGCAACAGGCTCAGGCCCGGTGAGGTGATGGCGCCAATGCCTACCTGGCCGTAGTGCCCACGCTTGAGCGCGCCGATCTCATCGTGCGCCTGGTTCAGGTTGGCCAGGGCCATGCGGGCGTGGCGGATCATGGTTTCGCCGTACCAGGTGGGGCGCATGCCGCGTGGCAGGCGGTCAAACAGCGACACCTCCAGCACATCCTCCAGGTCCTTGAGCAGCTTGGAGGCGGCCGGCTGGGTCATGCTGAGCACCTGAGCGGCGCGGTGGATGTTGCCCTCTTCGGCCAGGGCCACCAGCAGCAGCAGTTGGCGCGTCTTGAGGCGGGCGCGGATAAACCAGTGGTTGTAGGTGCTCATGGAGGGAGGACGGGAAAAGGGAGGGGTTTTCCAGAATGCAAAGAACGATATGTATTTTGTCTAAAAAACGATTGGATTGATATCAAAACCTTCCATAGACTTCGCCGCAACTGCAACAAAGGCCTCTCTCCATGAAGCTCGGCGACCTCCAGCTCAGCCCCCGGCACCTGATCAACGGCCGGTGGGAAATCGGCACCACCACCGGCATCAGCACCAATCCGTCGGACACCCGCGAGGTGGTGGCCGAATACGCCCGCGCCGACCGCAACCAGACCGAGCTGGCCGTGCGCGCGGCGGCCGACGCCCTGCCCACCTGGAGCCAGAGCACCCCCCAACGCCGCGCCGACGTGCTGGACATGATTGGCAGCGAGCTGCTGGCACGCAAGGACGAGTTGGGCGCACTGCTGGGGCGTGAAGAAGGCAAGACCCTGCCCGAAGGCATCGCCGAGGTGGCGCGCAGCGGGCAGATCTTCAAGTTTTTTGCGGGGGAGGCGCTGCGCATCCAGGGCGAACTGCTGGCCTCGGTGCGCCAGGGCGTGCAGGTGGACGTGACCCGCGAGCCCGTGGGCGTGGCGGGCATCATTGCGCCGTGGAACTTCCCCTTCGCCATCCCGGCCTGGAAGATCGCCCCGGCCCTGGCCTACGGCAACACCGTGGTGTTCAAGCCCGCCGAGCTGGTGCCCGCCTGTGGCTGGGCGCTGGCCGAAATCATCAGCCGCAGCGGCCTGCCCGCCGGTGCCTTCAACCTCGTCATGGGCAGCGGCCGCGAGGTGGGCCAGACGCTGGTGGACCACCCGCTGGTCAACGCGCTGAGCTTTACCGGGTCAGTCGCCACGGGCGACCGCATCCTGCGCGCGGCCTCAGCACGGCGCGCCAAGGTGCAGCTGGAGATGGGCGGCAAGAACCCGCTCATCGTGCTGGCCGACGCCGACCTGGACCAGGCGGTGGACTGCGCGCTGCAGGGCTCGTATTTCTCCACCGGCCAGCGCTGCACCGCATCGAGCCGTCTCATCGTCGAGGCCGAGGTGCACGACGCCTTTGTGGCGCGCCTGCGCAACCGGCTGGCCAGCCTGAAGGTGGGCCACGCGCTGGAGCGTGGCACCGAGATGGGCCCGGTGGTGGACGACAACCAGCTGGCACAGAACCTGGACTACATCGACATTGCGCGCAATGAGGGAGCGGAGCATGTCTGGGGTGGCGAGCGCCTGGAGCGCCCCACCCCAGGCCATTACATGAGCCCCGCCCTCTTTCTGGCCCGCCCCGAGCACCGCGTGGCGCGCGAAGAAATCTTTGGCCCCGTGGCCTGCGTGCTGCGGGCTGACGACTACGAGCACGCACTGGCCTTGGCCAACGACACGCCCTTTGGCCTGTGTGCGGGCATCTGCACCACGTCGCTCAAACGCGCCATGCACTTCAAGCGCCACGCCGCCGTGGGCATGACCATGGTGAACCTGCCCACGGCGGGTGTGGACTTCCATGTGCCTTTTGGCGGCCGCAAGGAATCCAGCTACGGCGCCCGTGAGCAGGGGCGCTACGCCGCTGAGTTCTACACCACGGTCAAGACGGGCTACATGCTGTCTTGAGCCCCGCCCTTTTCGTTCGTTCCTTCTTTCCATCCCGCAACCATCGTCAACCAACCATTACAGACAGGAGACAAGATGATGAAAATGAACCGCCGCACCGTTGCTGCCGCCTTGGCCAGCGTGCCCGTGGCCGCCTTGCTGCCCGGCACCGCCTGGGCGCAAAAGCCCCTCGTGCTGGGCTTCAGCCAGGTGGGGGCCGAGAGCGAATGGCGCACCGCCAACACCGAGTCCATCAAGTCGGCCGCCAAGGAGGCGGGCATCGAGCTGAAGTTCTCGGACGCGCAGCAAAAGCAGGAGAACCAGATCAAGGCCATCCGCTCGTTCATCGCACAGAAGGTGGATGTGATTGCGTTCTCGCCCGTGGTGGAGTCGGGCTGGGAGCCCGTGCTGCGCGAAGCCAAGGCCGCCAAGATCCCCGTGGTGCTGACCGACCGCGCAGTGAACACCAAGGACACGTCGCTCTACGTGACCTTCATGGGCTCGGACTTTGTGGAAGAAGGCCGCAAGGCCGGCCGCTGGCTGGTGGAGAAGATGAAGGACCAGAAGGGCGAGGTCAACATCGTCGAGCTGCAAGGCACCGTGGGCTCGGCCCCTGCCATCGACCGCAAGAAAGGCTTTGAAGAAGTCATCAAGGCCGACCCCAAGTTCAAGATCATCCGCAGCCAGACCGGTGACTTCACCCGTGCCAAGGGCAAGGAAGTGATGGAAGCCTTCCTGAAGGCCGAGGGCAAGAAGATCAACGTGCTGTACGCGCACAACGACGACATGGCGATTGGCGCCATCCAGGCCATCGAAGAGGCCGGCATGAAGCCCGCCAAGGACATCGTGATCATCTCCATCGACGCGGTGAAGGGCGCCTTCGAAGCCATGATCGCCGGCAAGCTCAACGTGAGCGTGGAATGCAGCCCCCTGCTGGGTCCGCAGCTGATGAGCGCTGTCAAGGACATCAAGGCCGGCAAGGCGGTACCCAAGCGCATCGTGACCGAAGAAGGCATCTTCCCGATGGAAGTGGCGGCGAAGGAAATGCCGAACAGGAAGTATTAACCCCCTGAGGCGCTGCGCGCCTTCCCCCTTTCTCTCGCATCGCTGCGCGATGCGGGAAGGGGGACGCCACCGGCCCGGCGGGGCGGCCCTTGCGCGTTGGCACTGGAATTGGGCAGCGACAGTTTCGCAAGGCCGTTGCATATCCAAGCGTCAATCAAATCAAAACAACATCAGGAGACAGACTCAAATGAAGCGTGCAATTTTCAAGGCCGTGTTGGCCACCGTGGCCTTGGCTGCCATGGGCGCCACGTCCGTGGCATCGGCCCAGGACAAGGGCACCATCGGCATCTCGATGCCCACCAAGTCCTCGGCGCGCTGGATTGCCGATGGCGACAACATGGTCAAGGTGCTCAAGGACCGGGGCTACAAGACCGACCTGCAGTACGCCGAAGACGACATCCCCAACCAGCTCGCGCAGATCGAGAACATGATCACCAAGGGTGCCAAGGTGCTGGTGATCGCGTCGATTGACGGCACCACGCTGTCCAAGGCGCTGCAAAACGCGGCCGACAAGGGCGTAAAGGTCATTGCGTACGACCGTCTCATCAAGGGATCGAAGAACGTGGACTACTACGCCACGTTCGACAACTTCCAGGTCGGCGTGCTGCAGGCCACCTCCATCGTGGACAAGCTGGGCCTCAAGCAAGGCAAGGGCCCGTTCAACATTGAACTGTTCGGCGGCTCGCCCGACGACAACAACGCCTTCTTCTTCTACGACGGCGCCATGAGCGTGCTGCAGCCCTATATCGACAGCGGCAAGCTGGTGGTGCGCAGCAAGCAGACCGGCATGAACAAGGTGGGCACGCTGCGCTGGGATGGCTCGGTGGCCCAGGCGCGCATGGACAACCTGCTGTCGGCCTACTATGGCAAGGACAAGGTGCATGCGGTGCTCTCGCCCTATGACGGCATCTCCATCGGCATTCTGTCCTCCCTCAAGGGCGTGGGCTACTGCACCGCCCAGCAGCCCTGCCCCGTGGTCAGCGGCCAAGACGCTGAGGTGCCTTCCATCAAGTCCATCCTCAAGGGCGAGCAGTCTTCCACCGTGTTCAAAGACACGCGAGAGCTGGCCAAAGTAGCCGCCAACATGGTGGACGCCACGCTCTCGGGCAAACAGCCCGAGATCAACGACACCAAGACCTACAACAACGGCGTGAAGGTGGTGCCCTCGTACCTGCTCAAGCCGGTGGCGGTGGATTCCTCCAACTGGAACGCAGTACTGGTGGGCAGCGGCTACTACAAGGAATCGCAAATCAAGTAAGCGCGAGCGGCTTCTGCATGTAGACCCGCATGTAGACCCGCCGCCTGCGAATGCCACCGGGGCAGCGCAGGCGGACTGCAACCGGGATGGGGCCCAAGGCCCCACCAACAGACTGAGAGACCATGCTTCTTGAAATGCGGAACATCCGCAAAACCTTCCCCGGCGTGGTGGCGCTGAACCAGGTCAACCTGCAGGTGCAGGCCGGGGAGATTCATGCCATCGTCGGCGAAAACGGGGCGGGCAAATCCACGCTGATGAAGGTGCTGTCGGGTGTGTACCCGCACGGCAGCTACAGCGGCCAGATCCTGTTCGACGGGCAGGAGCGCCAGTTTGCGGGTATCCGCGACAGCGAGCACCTGGGCATCATCATCATTCACCAGGAGCTGGCGCTAGTACCGCTGCTGTCGATTGCCGAGAACATCTTCCTCGGCAACGAAACCGCGCGGCACGGCGTCATCGACTGGATGGCTGCCCACAGCCGCGCCCAGGCACTGCTGCACAAAGTGGGCCTGCGCGAGTCGCCTGACACACCGGTGGGCCAGCTGGGTGTGGGCAAGCAGCAGCTGGTGGAAATTGCCAAGGCGCTGTCGCGCAAGGTGCGCCTGCTGATCCTGGACGAGCCCACAGCCAGCCTGAACGAGAACGACAGCCAGGCCCTGCTGGACCTGCTGCTGGAGCTGAAAGCCCAGGGCATCACCTGCATCCTGATCTCGCACAAGCTCAACGAAATCTCGCGCGTGGCGGATGCGATCACCGTGCTGCGCGACGGCAGCACCGTGCAGATGTTGGACTGCCGCGAAGGCCCGGTGAGCGAAGACCGCGTGATCCAGGCCATGGTGGGCCGCGAGATGAGCGACCGCTACCCCCAGCGCCAGCCGCAAGTGGGCGACATTGTTTTTGAGGTGCGCAATTGGCGCGCCCACCACCCGCAGCGCAGCGACCGCGAGCACCTCAAAGGCATCGACCTGAATGTGCGGCGCGGCGAGATAGTGGGCATTGCGGGCCTGATGGGCGCAGGCCGCACCGAGCTGGCCATGAGCATCTTCGGCCGCTCGTGGGGCCAGCGCATCAGCGGCGAAGTGCGGCTGCACGGCCAGCCCATCGACGTGAGCACTGTGGAAAAGGCCGTGCGCCACGGCCTGGCCTATGTGACCGAAGACCGCAAGGGCAATGGCCTGGTGCTGAACGAAGACATCCAGTTCAACACCTCGCTGGCCAACCTGCCGGGCGTGTCGTTCGCCAGCGTGATCGACAGCGGTCAGGAACACCGCGTGGCACAGGACTACCGCGAGAAGCTGCGCATCCGCTGCTCGGGCGTGGACCAGAAGACGCTGAACCTCTCGGGCGGCAACCAGCAAAAAGTGGTGCTGAGCAAATGGCTGTTCACCAGCCCCGAAGTGCTCATCCTCGACGAGCCCACGCGCGGCATCGACGTGGGCGCCAAGTATGAGATCTACACCCTCATCGCCCAGCTGGCGGCCGAGGGCAAATGCGTGATCGTGATCTCCTCCGAAATGCCCGAGCTGCTGGGCATCACGGACCGCATCTATGTGATGAACGAAGGCCGCTTTGTGGCCGAGATGCCAACTTCAGATGCCTCGCAAGAAAAGATCATGCGAGCGATTGTGAAAGCCAGTTGATATGAGCCAGACCACCCATCCCCCCGCCAGCACGCTGGCCGACGGCAGCACGACAGCAGCGGCGCGGCACGACAAATCGCTGTTGCAGCACCTGCAGCACAACCTGCGCGAATACGGCATGTTGATCACGCTGGTGGCCATCATGGGCTTCTTCCAGTACATGACCGAGGGCACGCTGATGCAGCCCTTGAACCTGACCAACCTGGTGCTGCAGAACAGCTACATCGTCATCATGGCGCTGGGCATGCTGCTGGTCATCGTGGCCGGGCACATCGACCTGTCGGTGGGCTCGGTGTGTGGCTTCATCGGCGCGCTGGCAGCGGTGCTGATGGTCGAATACAACTGGCACTTTGTACCGGCCACGCTGGTGTGCCTGCTGTGCGGCGGACTCATTGGCGCCATTCAAGGCAGCTTTGTGGCGTTCTCGCGCATTCCGTCGTTCATCGTCACGCTGGCGGGCATGCTGGTGTTCAAGGGCCTGGCGCTGGCGCTGCTGGCGGGGCAGTCGGTGGGGCCGTTCCCTTCGGCGTTCCAGATGCTCAGCTCGGGGTTCATCCCCGACCTGTTCAGCGTGGAAGGCCTGCGCCTGACCTCACTGCTGCTGGGCGCGGCCGTGGCTGCGGCCCTGGCCGTGGGCGGACTGCGCCAGCGCGCCAACCGCCTGCGCCATGGCGTGCAAACGGAGCCCGCTGGCCTGTTCGTCGCACGCACAGTGGTGTTTGGCGGCTTGCTGGTGTACTTCAGCTACCTCCTGGCCTCGTACAAGGGCCTGCCCAACGTGCTCATCGTGATGGCGCTGCTGATCGTGCTGTTCGACTTTGTCACCAGCCGCACCACCATCGGCCGCCGCATCTATGCCATGGGCGGCAACGAGAAGGCGGCAAAACTTTCGGGCATCAAGACCGAGCGGCTCACGCTCTATGCCTTCATCAACATGGGCGTGCTGGCAGCCCTGGCCGGGCTGGTATTTGCGGCGCGGCTGAACACCGCCACGCCCAAGGCGGGCCTGGGTTTTGAGCTGGACGTGATTGCGGCCTGCTTCATCGGCGGCGCCTCCGCCTCGGGCGGCGTGGGCAAGGTGATGGGCGCGGTCATTGGCGCCTTTGTGATGGGCGTG
Organism: Acidovorax sp. K2F; assembly: GCF_025246485.1. Lineage (NCBI taxonomy): Bacteria > Pseudomonadati > Pseudomonadota > Betaproteobacteria > Burkholderiales > Comamonadaceae > Acidovorax > Acidovorax sp. K2F. The sequence goes on along the minus strand of NZ_JAOBSQ010000030.1, from coordinate 307,351 downwards.
ATGAACAACGGCATGTCCATCCTGGGCATCGGCATCGACTACCAGCAGGTCATCAAGGGCGTCGTGCTGCTGGCCGCCGTGCTCGTGGACGTTTACAACAAGAACAAAGCGTGATGACCCCCATGGACCCGTCCACCGCTCACGCCCCAGCCGCAGCTCCGGTGCTGCAGCTTTCGGGAATCCACAAGCAGTTTGCGGGCATCCCCGTGCTGCGCGACGTGCAGCTCAACCTCTACCCCGGCGAGATCCATGCGCTGATGGGGCAAAACGGTGCGGGCAAGTCCACACTGATCAAGGTGCTGACAGGCGTGCTGGAGGCCAGCGGCGGGCAGATGCGGCTGGGCGGAGAAGCCGTGTGGCCCGACTCGCCGCTGGCGGCGCAGCGCCTGGGCATCAGCACCGTGTACCAGGAGGTCAACCTCTGCCCCAACCTCTCGGTGGCCGAGAACATCTTTGCGGGCCGCTATCCGCGCTGCGGCATTGCGCAGGGCTTTCGCATCGACTGGGCCACGCTGCACCAGCGCGCCCGCGATCTGGTGGCGCGCATCGGCCTAAAGATCGACGTGACGCGCCTGCTGTCGGACTACCCGGTGGCCGTGCAGCAGCTGGTGGCGATTGCGCGCGCACTCAGCATCGAATCACGCGTGCTGATCCTGGATGAGCCCACCTCCAGCCTGGACGACGACGAGGTGCAAAAGCTCTTCGAGGTGCTGCGGCGCCTGCGCAGCGAGGGACTGTCCATCGTCTTTGTGACGCATTTCCTGAACCAGGTGTATGCCGTATCCGACCGCATCACCGTGCTGCGCAATGGCAGCTGGGTGGGTGAGTGGCTGGCCAAGGACCTGGGCCCGCAGGCGTTGATTGCTGCCATGCTGGGCCGCGACCTGGCCGCAGCGTCGGAGCAACCCGCACCAGCGCCCGCCGTGGACAGCCGCCAGGCCACGCTGCTGCAAGCCGAGGGCCTGGGGCAGGACACACAACTGCAGCCGCTGGACCTGCAGATCCGCGCGGGCGAGGTGGTGGGCCTGGCGGGGCTGCTGGGCTCGGGCCGCACCGAGCTGGCGCGTCTGCTGTTTGGCCTGGAGCAGCCCGACCGGGGCGCGCTGCGCATCGACGGGCAGGTGGTGAAGTTCGCCAACCCCATGGACGCCATCCGCCATGGCCTGGCCCTGTGCCCCGAAGAGCGCAAGACCGACGGCATCGTGGCCGAACTCTCGGTGCGCGAGAACATTGCGCTGGCGCTGCAGGCCCGCATGGGCGTGGGCCAATTCCTCTCGCGCGCCGAGCAGACGGCGCTGGCCGAGCGCTATGTGAAGCTGCTGGGTATCAAGACCGAGACGGTGGACAAGCCCATCGGCTTGCTCTCGGGCGGCAACCAGCAAAAGGCGATCCTCGCGCGCTGGATGGCCATCGAACCGCGCCTGCTCATCCTGGACGAACCCACGCGCGGCATCGACGTGGCGGCCAAGCAAGAAATCATGGAGCAGATCCTGCGCCTGGCCCAGGCCGGCATGGCCGTGCTGTTCATCTCTTCCGAAATGAGCGAGGTGGTGCGCGTGGCGCACCGCATCGTGGTGCTCCGCGACCGCCGCAAGGTGGGTGAGCTGCCCGCAGGCAGCAGCGAAGACGCCGTCTACGAACTCATCGCCGCAGAACATGCTTGAACGTTCCCCCTCTCCTTCCCTTTTGGCCGCGCTGCTCCGACACCGCCTGGCGTGGCCCATCATCACGCTGCTGCTGTTGCTGGCTGTCAATACGGCCTTCAACGCCAGTTTTCTGCGCATTGAGTGGCGCGATGGGCACCTGTACGGCAGCCTCATCGACATCCTGAACCGCGCCGCACCGCTGGTGCTGGTGTCGCTGGGCATGACGCTGGTGATTGCCACGCGCGGCATCGATATTTCGGTGGGTGCCGTGGTCGCGATAGCTGCTGCGGTGGCTGCTTGGCTCATCGGCGGCTCGGTGTCGGGCACCGAAAGCCGGTTCCCGCTGCCTGTAGCCATCCTGGGCGCCATCGGCGTGGCACTGCTGTGTGGGCTGTGGAACGGCGTGCTGGTCGCCAAGGTGGGCATGCAGCCCATCATCGCCACGCTGATCCTCATGGTGGCGGGCCGGGGCATTGCCCAGCTCATCACCGACGGGCAGATCATCACCATCTACTACACGCCCTACTTCTTCATGGGCGGTGGGTACCTGGCAGGGCTGCCGTTCTCTGTGTTCGTAGTGGCCGCAGTCTTCGTGGTGCTGTACCTCGCCATCACGCGCACGGCGCTGGGCTTGTTCATCCAGGCAGTGGGCATCAACCCCACGGCGGCGCGGGTGGCGGGTGTGCAGGCGGGGCGGCTTATCGTGGCGGCCTATGTGTTCTGCGGCGTGTGCGCGGGCATTGCGGGGCTGCTGATCAGCTCCAACGTGAAAAGCGCAGATGGCAACAACGCTGGACAGCTGCTGGAGCTGGACGCCATCCTGGCCGTCACGCTGGGTGGCACCGCCCTCACGGGCGGCCGCTTCAGCCTGGTGGGCAGCGTGATTGGCGCACTCATCATTCAGACGCTGACCTACGCCATCTACTCCCTGGGCGTGCCGCCCGAGATCAACCTGGTGGTGAAGGCCGTGGTGGTGTTCATCGTGATGCTGCTGCAGTCGCCCGAGTTCCGGGCGCAAGTGGGCGCCCTGGCACGCCGCCCCGGCGCGGGAGCTTTGCAATGAGCGCCGTGCCCAAGACCGCAGGCTTCGGCACTGTGACCCACCCTGCCCCACAGGCCGCCGCCGAGCGCGCGCGGTTCAACCCCAAGTACCTGCCGCTGGCAGCCACCATCTCGCTGTTCTTGGCCATGGCCACGCTGGGTTCGGTGCTGTACACCGGATTCTTCTCGGCCCAGGTGTTCCTCAACCTGCTGATCGACAACGCCTTCCTCATCATCGTGGCGGTGGGCATGACGTTCGTGATCCTGTCGGGCGGCATCGACCTCTCGGTGGGCTCGGTGGTGGCGCTGACCACCATGGTGCTGGCCGCGCTGGTGGAACACCGGGGCTGGAACCCCATGGTCGCCATCCCGCTGGTGCTGCTGATGGGCACGGCATTTGGCGCGTTCATGGGTTTCCTCATCGAGCGCTTTCGGCTGCAGCCTTTCATCGTCACGCTGGCGGGCATGTTCCTGGCGCGGGGGCTGTGCTACCTCATCAGCATTGATTCCATCAGCATCACGCACGAAGGCTATTCGGAGCTGGCCCAGTGGCGTCTGCCACTGTGGGAAGGCGCATCCCTCTCGCTGGGCGCGCTCATCGCCATTGCCGTGCTGCTGGTGGCCCTGTTTGTGGCGCACTGCACGCCGTTTGGCCGCAGCGTGTATGCGCTGGGCGGCAGCGAGCACTCGGCCGTGCTCATGGGCCTGCCGGTGCGCCGCACGCTCATTGGCGTCTACACGCTGTCGGGCTTTTGCTCGGCGCTAGCGGGCGTGGTGTTCACGTTCTACATGCTGTCGGGCTATGGCCTGCACGCCGTGGGCATGGAGCTGGACGCGATTGCCGCCGTGGTCATTGGCGGAACGCTGCTCACGGGTGGCGTGGGCTATGTGGCGGGCACGCTGTTTGGCGTGCTCATGCTCGGAATCATCCAGACCCTGATTTCCTTCGACGGCACGCTCAGCTCCTGGTGGACACGCATCGTCGTCGGTGTGCTGCTGTTCGCTTTCTGTCTGCTGCAGCGGCTGCTTTCGCGCCGCTCGGGCAAGGCCCGTTGACTCTTCATTTCTCCTCTTTCTCTCGCACCCCACCATGACCACCCCCAAGCGCAAACTCCGCTCCGCCGAATGGTTCGGCACGGCCGACAAGAACGGCTTTATGTACCGCAGCTGGATGAAGAACCAGGGCATCCCCGACCACGCGTTCGACGGCCGCCCCGTGATCGGCATCTGCAACACCTGGTCCGAGCTGACCCCGTGCAACGCCCACTTTCGCAAGATCGCCGAGCATGTGAAGCGCGGCATCTACGAGGCGGGTGGCTTCCCCGTCGAGTTCCCGGTGTTCTCCAACGGCGAATCTAACCTGCGCCCCACGGCCATGCTCACACGCAACCTGGCCAGCATGGACGTGGAAGAGGCCATTCGCGGCAACCCCATCGACGCGGTGGTGCTGCTGGTGGGCTGCGACAAGACCACGCCTGCGCTGCTGATGGGCGCGGCCAGCTGCGATGTGCCCGCCATCGTGGTCACTGGCGGGCCCATGCTCAATGGCAAGCTCGACGGCAAGGACATCGGCTCGGGCACGGCGGTGTGGCGCCTGCACGAGTCGCTGAAGGCGGGCGAGATCAACGAACACCAGTTCTTTGCGGCCGAGGCCGGCATGTCCCGCTCTGCCGGCACCTGCAACACCATGGGCACGGCCAGCACCATGGCCTGCATGGCCGAGTCGCTGGGCACTTCCCTGCCGCACAACGCGGCCATCCCGGCGGTGGACTCGCGCCGGTATGTGCTGGCCCACATGTCCGGCAAACGGATCGTGGAAATGGCACACGAAGGGCTCACGCTCTCCAAGATCCTCACGCGCGAAGCCTTCGAGAACGCCATCCGCACCAACGCCGCCATCGGCGGCTCGACCAACGCTGTCATTCATTTGAAAGCCATCGCAGGCCGCATCGGCGTGCAGCTGGACCTGGAGGACTGGACCCGCATTGGCCGTGGCACGCCCACGCTGGTAGACCTGCAGCCCTCGGGCCGCTTCCTGATGGAAGAGTTCTACTACGCGGGCGGCCTGCCCGCCGTGCTGCGCCGCCTGGGCGAAAACGGCCTGCTGCCCCACCCCAACGCCCTCACCGTCAACGGCAAGAGCCTGTGGGACAACGTGCGCGAAGCCCCGCAGTACAACGACGAGGTGATCCGCCCGATCAGCAACCCGCTGATTGCCGACGGTGGCATCTGCATCCTGCGCGGCAACCTGGCGCCGCGTGGCGCGGTGCTCAAGCCCTCCGCCGCCTCGCCCGAACTGCTCAAGCACCGGGGCCGCGCCGTGGTGTTCGAGAACCTGGAGCACTACAAGGAGCGCATCGTCGATGAAAACCTGGACATCGACGCCAGCTGCGTGATGGTGCTCAAAAACTGCGGCCCCAAGGGCTACCCCGGCATGGCCGAGGTGGGCAACATGGGCCTGCCGCCCAAGCTGCTGCGCCAAGGCGTGAAGGACATGGTACGCATCTCCGACGCCCGCATGAGCGGCACCGCCTACGGCACCGTGGTGCTGCACGTGGCGCCCGAGGCGGCAGCCGGTGGCCCGCTGGCTGCTGTGCGCGATGGCGACTTCATTGAGCTGGACTGCGAGAACGGCCGGTTGCACCTGGACATCAGCGACGAGGAACTGGCAGCACGCCTGGCCGCATTGGCTGGCACGGACAACGGCGGACGCGGCGGCTACCAGCGGCTGTATGTGGACCACGTACTGCAGGCGGACGATGGTTGCGACTTTGACTTCTTGGTCGGCTGCCGGGGGGCTGCTGTGCCCCGCCACTCGCATTGATGTGCCCCACTGAGGCGCTCGTCGCAGTCAATCGCTACAGATTCAATAGCTACCAGCGCTTATTCAACTAGCGCTATAGGCATATTTCACTCAAATTCTTACCCGCACCCGCCATGCCAGCCACCCATTCCCTCCAGAACCCTCGCTACCGCGGCATCTTCCCCGTGGTGCCCACTACGTTCCATGAAGACGGCCGCCTCGACCTCAACAGCCAGAAGCGCTGCCTCGACTTCATGATCGACGCCGGTGTGGATGGCGTCTGCATCCTGGCCAACTTCTCCGAGCAGTTCTCGCTGTCCGATGCCGAGCGCGAAGTCCTCACCCGCACATCGCTGGAGCACGTGGCGGGCCGCGTGCCGATCATCGTCACCACCACCCACTACGGCACCCGCGTGTGCGCCGAGCGCAGCCGCGCCGCGCAGGACATGGGCGCGGCCATGGTGATGGTCATGCCGCCCTACCACGGTGCCACCTTCCGCTTGCCCGAGGCGCAGATTTACGAGTTCTATGCCCGTGTGTCGGATGCGATCCGCATTCCGATCATGGTGCAGGACGCGCCCGCCAGCGGCACCGTGCTGTCCGCCCCCTTCCTGGCCCGCATGGCGCAAGAGATTGAAAACCTGGCCTACTTCAAGATCGAAGTGCCCGGCGCCGCCAGCAAGCTGCGCGAGCTGATCCGCCTGGGTGGAGACGCCATCGAAGGCCCGTGGGACGGCGAAGAAGCCATCACCCTGCTGGCCGACCTCGATGCCGGCGCCACGGGCGCGATGACGGGCGGTGCGTTCCCCGACGGCATTCGCCCCATCATCGAGGCGCACCGCCAGGGTGACATGGACCAGGCGTTTGCGCTCTACCAGCGCTGGTTGCCCCTCATCAACCACGAAAACCGCCAGGGCGGCATCCTCACGGCCAAGGCACTGATGAAGGAAGGCGGCGTGATCGCCTGCGAGGCAGGCCGCCACCCCTTCCCGGCCATGCACCCCGAGGTGCGGCGCGGCCTGATCGACATCGCACGGCGGCTGGACCCGCTGGTGCTGCGCTGGGCGCGTTAAGCAGGACACCCATGGTGCCTGCACGTTATCTGGTGCCCGCCGAGGCGGGCCTGATTGCCCTGGACTGGGGCACGAGCGCATTGCGCGCCTTCCGCATGGGCGCGCATGGCGAGGTGCTGGAGACCCGGCACCGCCCCTGGGGCATCATGAACCTGCCACCCGCCACCGCGAGCGTGGCAGACGGCGAGCCCGGCGCCGCGTTTGAACGCGCACTGCAAGACACCTGCGGCGACTGGCTGGTCGCCACACCCGGCCTGCCTCTGCTGGCCTGCGGCATGGTGGGCAGCGCCCAAGGCTGGCGCGAGGCCAAGTACCTACCGACGCCCACCTCGCTCGATGCACTGGCGCGGGGCCTGACGCTGGTGGAGCGGCGCGACGGCCCGCCGCTGCACATCGTGCCGGGCCTGTTGCAGCAGGGCGCGCTGCCCAACGTGATGCGCGGCGAAGAAACCCAGGTGCTGGGCGTGCTGGCGGGCCTTGCGCTGCCTGCGGATGCGCCCGTGCTCATCGGCCTGCCCGGCACCCACAGCAAATGGGTGCTGGCACGCCGGGGCCGCATCGAACAGTTCCACACCTTCATGACCGGCGAGGTGTTTGCCGCACTGCGCGGCCACACGATTCTGGGCAAGACCATGCAGGCCGCAGCGGCACCCGACGACGATGCCTTTGCGCGGGGGCTGGAGGTGGCGCGGGGCAGCGATGCCGCGCTGGGACTGCTCTCGCACATCTTCAGCACCCGCACGCTGGGGCTGACCGGCGCGCTGGCGCCTACCGCGCAAGCGGACTACCTCTCCGGCCTGCTGATCGGGCACGAGGTGGCCAGCCTGGCACGCGCACAGGATCAAACCCCGACAACACCACCAACGCTGGTGCTGTGCGGCGAGCCCGACCTGTGCCGCCGCTACGCCGTCGCGCTGCAGACCCATGGCTTTGCCGCACCCACCATCGCCACGCAGGCCACGGCCACCGGGCTGTGGCAGATCGCGCTGGCGGCAGGGCTGGTCGTTGCGCCCGCACCCTCCCCCTCACACCCCTTCACCGCCGGGAGCCTGGCTGCATGAACCCCATCGACAAAGCCCTGTTCCACATCCTGCAGCGCTGCGGGCTCATCGCCATCCTGCGCGGCGTGCAGCCGCACGAGGTGGTGGCCATCGGCCACGCGCTGTACGACGCAGGGTTCCGCATCATCGAAGTGCCGCTCAACTCCCCCGAGCCGCTGGCCAGCATCCGCGCGCTGCGCGATGCACTGCCCGCCGACTGCCTCGTGGGCGCAGGCACCGTGCTCTCCATCGATGCCGTTGCCGATGTGGCGGCAGCCGGCGGGCAGATCATCGTCATGCCCCACAGCGACCCCGATGTGATCCGGGCCGCCCGCGCTGCCGGCATGGCCTGCGCGCCCGGCGTGGCCACGCTGACCGAGGCCTATGCCGCGCTGGCAGCGGGCGCCAACATGCTCAAGCTGTTCCCTGCCGAGGCGCTGCCGCCCCATGTGCTCAAGGCCTGGCGCGCCGTCATCACGCCGCCCATGGCGCTGGTGCCCGTGGGAGGCATCGTGCCCGAGAGCATTGCGCCCTATGCGGCAGCGGGCGCCAGCGGCTTTGGCCTGGGCTCGGCCCTGTACCGGCCCGGCGACCAGCCCCCCGAAGTCGCGCACAAGGCTGCAGCGTTTGCGCGGGCGTGGCGGGCATCCTTTGGAACCGCGCCCGCCACGGCCTGAACCGCCCCCTACTCGTTCCAGACAACCCAGCACTTCTGAACCGACCGCCCATCCCCCATGAAGATCACTCGACTCACCACGTTCATCGTTCCGCCGCGCTGGTGCTTCCTCAAAATAGAAACCGACGAAGGCATCACTGGCTGGGGCGAGCCCGTGCTGGAAGGCCGCGCGCACACCGTGGCCGCTGCGGTGGATGAGCTGGCAGACTATCTCGTTGGCAAAGACCCACGCCACGTCGAAGACCATTGGACCGTGCTGTACCGGGGCGGCTTCTACCGGGGCGGCGGCGTGCACATGAGCGCACTGGCCGGAATCGACCAGGCCCTGTGGGACATCAAGGGCAAGGCGCTGGGCGTTCCCGTGTCTGAGTTGCTGGGGGGCAATGTGCGCAGCCACATCAAGGTCTACAGCTGGATCGGCGGAGACCGCCCCAGCGAGACGGCCGCCGCCGCCCAGGCCGCCGTAGCGCGCGGCTTCACGGCCGTGAAGATGAACGGCACCGAAGAAATGCAGTACGTGGACAGCTACGACAAGGTGGAGCGCTGCCTGCAGAACGTGGCCGCCGTGCGCGAGGCCGTCGGGCCGAACGTGGGGATTGGCGTGGACTTCCACGGCCGTGTGCACCGGCCCATGGCCAAGGTGCTGGTCAAGGAGCTGGAGCCCTACAAGCTCATGTTCATTGAAGAGCCTGTGCTGAGCGAACACGAAGAGGCGCTGAAGGAGATCGCCCGCATCTCATCCACCCCCATTGCCCTGGGCGAGCGTCTGTACTCGCGCTGGGACTTCAAGCGCGTGCTGCAAGGCGGCTATGCGGACATCATCCAGCCCGACCCCTCGCACGCAGGCGGCATCACCGAAACCCGCAAGATCGCCAGCATGGCCGAGGCCTACGACGTGGCCCTGGCCCTGCACTGCCCGCTGGGCCCCATTGCCCTGGCGGCCAACCTGCAGCTGGACGCCGTTTGCTACAACGCCTTCATCCAGGAACAGAGCCTGGGCATCCACTACAACCAGGCCAACGACCTGATGGACTATGTGTCCAACCCCGGGGTGTTTGCGTACCAGGACGGCATGGTCGCCATCCCCACGGGGCCGGGGCTAGGGATTGAGGTGAACGAAGACTATGTGCGCGAGCGGGCGCAGGAGGGACACCGGTGGAGGAATCCGGTGTGGCGGCATCGGGATGGGAGTTTTGCGGAGTGGTGAGGGGGTTGGGCGCCTTGTTATTGATGCGGCGCGGTTTACTCCAGAGTATCGATGGCACTGTACCTCAGCTTGCCCAGGGCTTCGGCAGCCTCGGCTCTAACGGGGCTCATGAATGGACTGCGCCAGATCAACAGGCCAGGAGCAGTCGCGCGGTTTCATCTTTCGAACGCTTGCTGGTACGTGGATGACTCACTCCTGCTCTGAGAAAATCAGAGCGGCTTGGGCAAATCACAGGCTGCAAAAAGCGCCACACGAGCTTCATCAAGCACCTCGACAAGCTCATCTGCAACAAACTGTCTGCTTCCGATTTCAAGCAAACCTTCGCCTTGCAACACATGTGCCAGCCGGTAAGCCCGCTCTAACAAGGCAGCGGCCTCAAGCAACTCCTTTTGTCCGCTCATGCTGTGTCAGTGTGCCTGGATCAGGTTGGCTGCACCCAATCCGAGGAACACCATAAAAAGCGCCTTCTGGAAGACGGGACCGACAAGGCGGCGACGTAGCAGCTCACCAAGCTTGAGCCCGCTCAATGCGCCGATCAATGCTCCACCGACTGCAATAGCAACAGACGACGAGATCAACCCCAAAGGGGCGGACATCTGCACTTTCATGGCGAGCGACAGAGTGGCCACTGTGAATGAAAGGCCCAGCGCTTGCACCATCTCGTCCTTGCCCAGCCGCAGCGTCTGCAAGTAGGGAACCCAGGGCAATACGAAGACGGCCGTGAGTGCCGTCACGAACCCAGTGGCCGCGCCTGTCGGCAGGCTCAGCCATTTGCTGGTGAGTGAAAGATCGGGCAGCTGAGGTCGCCACAAGCCCCAGATGCCATAGGCCATGAGAATCCCGCCCAGCCAGCCCTTGGTCGTTTGTGCGGAAACGGCGTCCCCCAGACCGGGCGCGCTCACAGTCACGATCGCGATTGCCAGCCAACCGGGCCACAGCCGGGATACCAGTGAGCGCAGGTGAGGGCCACGGCATTGCGCGATATTGGTTGCCAGCGAGGGTATGACCAACAGTGCGGCCGCTTGCACCGGGGGCATCCACAGCCCGAGCAAACTCACGGCCACTGTAGGCAGCCCCATGCCGGTGACGCCCTTCACACCACCGGCCAGAACGAAAACAACGACCACCATCAAGAGCTGCAATATGTCCATGCCCTATGGTGTCCGCATGGCCCAAGTGCTGTCCATCGGATAGCAGTGAACAGATCCTTCGCGTATTCCGTAGGATGGCGGTCATGAGTACCCCTAAGCGCCGCACCACGGACTACCGCGTTGATCCGTTTGACCTGCACCTCTTTGCCGCCGTGATGGAGCATGGAACCATCACTGCCGCTGCTTCGTCCGTGAATCTGTCGTTGGCTGCGGCCAGCGCTCGCCTCAAGGGTCTTGAAGACGCAACCGGTTCGCAGTTGTTGGAGCGGTCCAAGTCGGGCGCAATACCCACCGATGCGGGACGCGCTCTGCTGCGCCATGCAAACCGCGTGCTGGCTGAGCTCGAATCGCTGCATGTAGAGATGGCGAGCTTTGGTCATGGATTGCGCGGGACCGTTCGGCTGCTGTGCAACACAGCCGCCATGTCCGAGAGCCTTCCGCGCACGATTGGCCAATTCTTGGTGAAGACCCCTGATCTTGATGTGGACGTACAAGAGCTTTCGAGCGAGGCGGTCGTAGAGGCATTGCGCCGTGGCACTGCCGATCTGGGCATCGTCGCCGATTACGTGGACACCTCTGGGCTGCTTGTGCAGCCATGGGTCGATGACCGTCTGGTGGCACTCTTGCCAAAGCGCTGGTCTTTGGGCCGCCGCCGTTCCGTGGCGTATGGCGAATTGCTAGCGCATCCCTTTGTGGGTTTGGCCCGGGAGAGTGGACTCAGCCGCTTTCTGGCAGCCCAGGCCAGTCGCAGTGGCCGGGTCCCGCGCCATCGGGTGCGTCTGGGCGGATTTGACGCTGTCGCGCAATTGGTAGCCGAAGGCGTTGGGGTGGCGGTCATGTCCGAGAGCGCGGCTGCGCGCTTTGCCAAGTCAGGCACCCAGATCCTAGGACTATCTGATGCTTGGTCTCGAAGAAAGCTGCTCGTTTGCATGACCCCGGCAGGCAGCGAACTACCCAGCGTGAGCGCGCTGGGCAATGCGCTGCTGACAGCGCGACCGCAGGTTGGGAGCCGGTGAGCAGAGGACGTTGGTAGGGTATGGGATAAGGATTGCTGTTGCCCGGTAGCCTGCTATCAGCGTCAGAACACTGACCGGCTGCAAACCCTGCGCTGCAGCCTCTCGCAACCGCTTTCAATTTTCCTGCGGCATAGACGGCCACGCGACAACAACTTCCGGTTGTTAGCCCAATGGCGGGCAGGAGCGTCCCCATTCAGGCCCCTGGTGACTCATTGCTTCTACCTCGGAATGTCACCGTGGGGATGCTCACATTTCAATAGCTGTTAGCGCTTATCGGTAGGGCGCAATAGGCAGATTCGACCACAATTTCTTTACGACACTCCTTCCCACATCCAAAAAGCAGTCCGCCAGACACTGTGATTAAAATCAGTATCACGCCAGCCCACCCACCCCACCATGACGGTGCTGCCCTCCCCCACCTCAGACTCCCCGCCCGCCATTCCCATCACCCGCTTTCACCGCACCCGCCTGATGCAGATCTGGCGCTCGGCAGGCTGGCCGTGCAAGGATGGGCTGGAGATTGACCTGCTGGCAGCGGGCCTCATCAACCTGCACATTGCGGCCGATGGGTGCGAGACCCTGCGCCTCACCGACGAAGGCATCCGCACGCTGGCGCAGGCCCGCCAGCGTGGCGTGCGAGCGCTGAGCCTGCACGACCGGCTAGGGCAGAAGTTTGCGGCGCAGTTGCTGGCTTCGGGGCGCATCGTATGGACCGAACTGTCACTGCGCGCGGTGATCGACACCGTGCCGGTGGGCGATGTGGTGCCGCCTGCGGCCACGGCCGATGCGCCCGCCAACACCGCGCCCGCCATGGCGCCGCTGTGGGCCGAGGATGACCACGCCCCCGCTGCCGGCGCCGCCGCCAACGTGTGGCGCATGGCCCGGCCCGATCTGTTCTCGCTGCGCAATACCTCGGTGCCCGCCTACTTGCAGCCCATGGTGCACGAGGTGAAGGCGAGCCGGGCCGACCTGCTGTCAGACCTGCGGCACGACGCCAAGCGGCAGGCCTACCAGTGGCTGTGCGAGGAGTGCTACTACGTGTTCCCGGCGGGCATAGCCGAGCCCGAAGAGATCCCCGAGCACTTCGGCATCTGGGTATTGCACGGCAGCGTGGAGGACGGGCGCTTTGAGCTGCTGCGCCCCGCGCGGCACAACCGCTGCACCCTGCCCTTTTCTGTGTGGATGGCGCTGTGCAAGGCCACGCCGCTGCGCAGCGATGACGACATGGCTCAGACCCATTTGGGCGAGCCTGCTCCTCCCGCCACCGACACCCCGACCACCACGCCATGACCTACACCGTGGCGGTGCGCGAGCTGTGCGAGTTCACCGCCAAGCAGGGCGACCTGGACCTCCGCTTCACGCCTGCGCCCACCGCGCTGGAAGGTATGGCAGGCCATGCCGTGGCGGCAGCGCGCCGGGGTGCAGGCTATCGCGCCGAGGTGGCACTGAGCGGCAGTTACCAAAGCCTGCGCGTGCGCGGCCGGGCCGATGGCTACGACCCCGCGCAGCAGCGCATCGACGAGGTCAAGACCTTCAAAGGGCGGCTGGACCGCCAACCCGCATCGCACCGCCACCTGCACTGGGCGCAGGCCAAGGTGTATGGCTGGCTGCTGTGTGAACAGGAACAGTTGGCGCACATCGACGTGGCGCTGGTGTATCTGGACGTGGGCACGCAGCAGGAGACGGTGTTCACCGAACGCTGCAACGCCGACGACCTGCGCCAGCACTTCGAGGCCCAGTGCCAGCGCTTCGTTGCCTGGGCCGAACAGCAGGTGGCCCACCGTGCCGCACGCGATGCGGCACTGACCACGTTGGCGTTTCCCTTTGGCGACTTTCGCACCGGCCAGCGCCCGCTGGCCGAGGCCGTGTACAAGACGGCAGTGGCGGGCCGCTGCCTGCTGGCCCAGGCGCCCACGGGCATTGGCAAGACCATGGGCACGCTGTTCCCACTGCTCAAGGCTGCGCCTGCGCAGCGCATCGACAAGGTGTTCTTTCTGGCCGCCAAAACCTCGGGGCGGCAGATGGCGCTGGATGCGCTGGCGCGCCTGGCCGACAGCGCACAGGCGCTGCCCCTGCGTGTGCTAGAGCTGGTGGCGCGCGACAAGGCGTGCGAACACCCAGACAAGGTCTGCCACAGCGAATCCTGCCCGCTGGCCCGGGGCTTTTACGACCGGCTGCCTGCTGCACGCGCCGCTGCGGTGGCCACCACCATCGAAGGAAAAACCGTCACCGCTTTGCAACAAGCCCGCGTGCGTGAGGTAGCCCTGCAGCACGATGTCTGCCCCTACTACCTGAGCCAGGAACTGGCCCGCTGGGCCGATGTGGTGGTGGGCGACTACAACTACTACTTTGACCTGGGCGGGCTGCTGCACGGCCTGGCCCAGGCCAACCAGTGGCGCACGGCGCTGCTGGTGGACGAGGCCCACAACCTGGTGGAGCGCGGCCGCAAGATGTTCACGGCCGAGCTGCACCCCGCCGCCTTGGCCCAGGCCCGCAGCAGCCCCACCGCTGTGCAACACGCGCCGGTGAAGAAGGCGCTGGACAAGGTGCGCCGCGCCTGGGTGGCGCTGGACAAGGCGCACCCGGCCCCGTACACGGTGCTCGAAACCTTCCCCGACAATCTGCTGGCCGCGCTGCAGCAGTGCACCACTACGCTCACCGAACACTTTACCGATCACCCCACGGAGCCAGACGGCGCGCTGCAAACGTTCTACTTCGATGCCCTGCACCTGCAGCGCATGGTCGACCTGCTCGATGCGCATTCGATGGTGGACATCACCCAGGCTTCGCCAGGCCACCACCAGCGGGCCGCTAAACCCGGCGATTCCGTGGTCTGTATCCGCAACGTGGTGCCAGCGCCCTTCTTGCAGCCCCGGCTGCAAGCCGCGCATACCAGCACCTTGTTTTCGGCCACGCTGCAGCCCGCGCGCTACTACACCGACCTGCTGGGCCTGCCCGACGATCATGCGTGGGTGGACGTGGAATCGCCCTTTGCCGCGCACCAGTTGCAGGTGCAGGTGGCGCGCCACATCTCCACGCGCTACCCGCACCGCGCGGCATCGCTGGCACCGATTGCGGCGCTGATGGCGCAGCAGTTTCGTGCGCGGCCCGGCAACTACCTGGCGTTTTTCAGCAGCTATGACTACCTGCAGCAGGCCGCCGCATTGTTTGCGCAGCAGCACCCCGATGTGCCGCACTGGTGCCAGTCGCGCCGCATGCTGGAGGGCGAGCAGCGCGATTTTCTGGCGCGCTTTACCGACAGCAGTCAGGGCATTGCCTTTGCTGTGCTGGGTGGCGCGTTTGCCGAGGGCATCGACCTGCCGGGCAAGCGGTTGATCGGCGCCTTTCTGGCCACGCTGGGCCTTCCGCAGGTCAACCCCGTCAACGAGCAGATCCGCGAACGCATGCAGGCGCTGTTTGGTGCGGGCTATGACTACACCTACCTCTACCCCGGCCTGCAAAAGGTGGTGCAGGCCGCAGGCCGCGTGATCCGCACGCCCAGCGACGAGGGCGTGGTGCACCTGATGGACGACCGGTTTGCGCAGGCCCAGGTGCGTGCGCTGCTGCCTGCATGGTGGCAGGTGGACTGAGAGGCTAAGAGGCTGAGAGTCTTTTGCCTATGCCCGCCTTGCACGCCACAACACCGCTGCTCGTCGTTGCAAATGCGCGCCATAGCCCGAGCTATGGCTGTGCTTTGCGCCTCGATCAGCGGTGTTGTGGCGCACCTTTCGGGCACTGGCAAAAAACTCTCAGCCTCTGAGCCAAAAAAAGGCCGGTCACCCGTTGGGGACCGGCCTTGCAAAGGCCGCCAAAGCGGCACACAGAGAGTCAATCTTCAGGATGCAACGGGCTCCGTCACCACCAGCTCCTTGGCCTTGCCACGCTGGCGGAAAAACGCCACCGTTTGCCACAAGACGAATGCGGCGATCAGGCTGATCAGCGTGCCGCTGATAGGACGGTTGATGAACACCTCAAAGCTGCCGCGCGACAGCAGCATGGAGCGGCGGAAGTTCTCTTCGAGCATGGGGCCCAGGATGAAGCCCAGCATCAGCGGCGAGGGGTCCATCTCCAGCCGCATGAACAGGTAGCCCAGCGCACCAAACGCCACAGTGATGAACACGTCGTCCAGGTTGTTGTTGATGCTGTAGGTGCCAATGCAGCAGAAGAACAAGATCGCGGGGAACAACACGTTGTACGGAATCTTGAACACCGACAGCCAGTAGCGCACCAGCGGCACGTTCAGCACCAGCAGGAAGCAGTTGCCGATCCACATGCTGGCGACCAGACCCCAGAAGAGTTCGGGGTGGCCGGCAATCATGTTGGGGCCGGGCTGGATGCCCTTGATGATGAACGCGGCCATCATCAGCGCCATCACGGCGTTCTCGGGGATACCGATGCTCATCAGCGGGATGAAGCTGGTGCGTGCAGCCGCTTCGTCCGCTGCAGCCTGGCCAGCCACGCCTTCGATGCAGCCGGTGCCGATTTCGTGGCGGTACTTGCTGACCTTCTTGTCCAGCGCATAGGCCGCAAACTGGGCGATCACGGGGCCGCCGCCGGGCAGGATGCCCAGGATGGAGCCCACCACGCTGCCACGCAGCGCGCTGGGGATGATGCGCTTGAACTCGGGCCAGGTGGGCATGAGCTTGATCTTGCCGTTGAAGGGCGAGCGCTCTTCACGCGAGTCGAGGTTCTTGGCGATCTCTGCAATGCCGAAGCAGCCCAGCGCAATGCTCACAATGCCCACGCCATCAGCCAGGAACGGAGCGTCCCAGGTGAAGCGGGCCAGGCCGCTGTTCACGTCGGTACCGATGGAGCCCAGCAGCACGCCCACCATGCACATGGCCAGGCCATTGAGCAGGCTGCCCGTGGTCACGAAGCTCACGCACACAAAACCCACCAGCATCAGCGCGCAGTAGTCGGCAGGGCCGAACAAAAAGGCCACCTCGCCCAGGCTGGGCGCAAGGAACGCCAGCACCACAATGGCCACCGTGCCCCCGATGAAGCTGGAGAACCCGGCGGTGAACAGGGCCAGCCCCGTTTTCCCTTTCAGCGTCATCGCATACCCGTCGATACACGCCACGATACTGCTCGCATGCGGGATCTTCATGGTGATGGCGCTCACGCTGTCGCCGTACTGCGCACCGTAGTAAATACCGGCCAGCATGATGAGTGCGCCGGTGGTGTCGATGGAATAGGTCAGCGGCAGCAGCAGGCTGATGGTGGCCAGCGGGCCCAGGCCCGGCAGCAAGCCCACCAGGGTGCCCACCGTGCAGCCCAGGGCGCAGAACATCAGGTTCTGCAGCGTCAGCGCGTGGCTGAAGCCAAACGCGAGGTTGTTCAAGACTTCCATGGCGGCGACCTCAGTACAGCGGCAGGCTCACGCCCAGCAGCTTTTGGAATGCAAACGCGATGCCGACCAGCACCGCAGCGATCTTCAGGTTGCGCTTCCACGAGTACGACGTACCCGCAAACCCCGAGCAGAACACCAGAAACACGATGCCCGCGATCATGTTCACAAAGTGCGACAGCGCCGCAAAGCCACACAGGCTGCCCAGAATGATGGCGATGTTGCGCACCTGGAAGTCCATGGGCACCGGCGCCACCAGGCGCGCGCGCACCACGGTGATGACCCCGATCACAAACAGCATGCAGCTGACGATGAACGGGAACATGCCCGGCCCTGCGCGGCCGAGCGTCCCCAGCGAATAGCTCATGGACGGCAGGCCAAAGCCCAGCGCCAAAGCCATGAGGGCAAAGCCTCTGAGTAGATTGCGGTTGATCATGTAAAGGTTGTCTCCTGATAGGCTGGACGACCCCATCCGGCGGTGCAAACGGCGCGCAGGGCTGGGGTATGCTGACGGGCAGACTATCTCCATCGAACCTGATCGCAGGCTGATCTTGGCCATGCGTAATTTCACGTAGAACCCCGACCCCCATGCGCCTCCTCCTGGTGGAAGACGACCCGGTGCTCAGCCGCACCATGGCCCAGGGCCTCGAAAACGCGGGCCACCGTGTCGAGCAGGCCCATACCGTCGAAGAAGCCCAGCACTGGTGGGCCGTACAGGCTTTCGACGCTGTGCTGCTGGACCTGAACCTGCCCCACGCTGCCCACGCGCGCAGCGGCCTGGGCAGCGGCCTCACCGCCCTGCGCAGCGCCCGTGCGCGCGGCGACCGCACCCCCGTGCTGGTGCTCAGTGCCCGCGACAGCACCGAGGAGCGCATTGCCGGGCTGGACGCCGGCGCCGACGACTATCTGGGCAAGCCCTATGAACTCAAAGAGGTGGAAGCGCGCCTGCGCGCGCTGCTGCGGCGCGCCAGCGGCACCGCCGACATCGTCACCGTGGGCCAGCTGGTGCTGGACCGCCAGGCGCGCCGCGTCAGCGTGGCCGGGCAACCGCTGGAGCTGCCCGCGCGCGAGTTCGATTTGCTGTGGGAGCTGATGACCCCGCCCGGCCGTGTGCTGAGCAAGGGCGACTTGTCCTCGCGCCTGTCGGACGGCAGTGAGGTGGTGGGCGAAAACGCGCTGGAGGCCTCTTTCTCCCGCCTGCGGCGCAAGATTGCGGGCAGCGGCGCGGCGATCCGCACGCTGCGCGGGCTGGGTTACGTGCTAGAGGATGACATTGGCCAGTCCTGAACCCGGCCCCGCACCGCTGCACCAGCAGCCGCCCGACCTGCGCCAGCGCATCGGCCGGCGCGTGCTGCTGTCACTGGTGCTGATCTGGGGGCTGGGCAGCACGGTGGTGCTGGGCGTGGGCAATCACTTTGTGGCCGAGGCATTTGACCGAGCGTTGCTCGATGACGCACACGCCGTGGCCGCCCATGTCCGCGGCGGCCAGCCAACAGATCCTGCGCGCGACCCTTTGCGGCTGGACCTCACGCCGCGCGAGGTGGGGCTGCTGCGTTTTGACCAGAGCGAAACCGTGTGGTTTGCGGTGTACGCGCCCGATGGCAGCTTCATCGCCGGCGACCCCCACTTGGCGCCGGGTGTGGTGACGGCGGGCAGCAGCCACGCCTTTTCGCAGCTTTCGCAAGACGGGCGCGAGCTGCGGCGCGCCACCTTGCAGATTGCGGGGCCGCCCTCTTTCACCGTCGTCATGGCGCAGACCACCGCCGAGCGCACGCAGCTGCTGCGCAGGCTGCTGGTGTACTCGGGCCTGGCCCAGCTGTGGCTGCTGGTGGTGCTGGGGTCGTGGCTGCTGCGTGGCATCGAGCGCGACCTGCATCCGCTGGGTGCACTGCAGGACGCCATGGACCAGCGCGACGCTGCCGACCTGCAACCTCTGCCGCCCGCGCTGACGCAACAGGCAAGCACCAGCGACGTGCAACGCCTGGGCGTGGCCCTGGACGGCTTGCTGGCGCGGGTGCAGCAAAGCCTGCATGCGCAGCGCGAATTTGCGGGCAACGTGGCGCACGAGCTGCGCACTCCGCTCGCAGGCATCCGCGCCCAGGCCGCCCACGCGCTGGCCCACAACGACCCGGCCGTCTGGCGCAGCGAAATCGAGGGCATCGCCCAAGCCGAACAGCGCGCCAGCCGCACCGTGGACCAGCTGCTGGCCCTGGCCCGTGCGGCCGAGGGTGGCATCGCGCTGGCGTTGCAGCCCTTGGCCTTGCACACGCTGGTGCGCGACGTGCTGCTGCGCTACCTGCCACGCGCCGATGCCCTGGGGGTGGACCTGGGCGCCGAGGGGCTAGACCAGGCCGTGGTGGTGCGGGGCAACACAGCGCTGGTCGAAGGCATCCTGAACAACCTGCTGGACAACGCACTGCGCTACGGGCGCGGCACGCCGCCCCGCATCACCGTGGCGCTGCACACCGAGCCCGGCTTTGGTGTGCTGCGCGTGACCGATAACGGCCCCGGCGTGGATGCCACGCTGGCGCAGCAGCTGCAACAGCGCTGGGCGCAGGGCGACCAGGGCCAGCGCCTGGGCCACGGTGCAGGGCTGGGCCTTGCCATCGTGGCGCGGTATGTGCAGCTGATGGAAGGACGGCTGGAACTGGCGGCAGCCAGCGACACGACCGACGGATCTGGCCTCGCGGCCAGCGTGTGGCTGCCGTTGGCGCCCAATGCGCCCGCCCCCTCCAGCACGCTCCCCACAACCCCATGACGAGCCCGCCCAACCCAGCACTGACCGAGGCAGAGCAAGCGGCCTTCCTGCAGTCCATCGCCCGCGTGCGCAGCGCGGCCGGGCGGGCCTTGCGGGCGGTGCAGGCCCACGCAATGCAGGGCGCAGCAGCCCATGGCACTGACGCCAACGTCGCAGCCCAGGCCGCCGTCGATTTCATCGCACAACTGCACAAGGGCCTGGATACCGTGGCAGAACAAGCCCGCGCCACCGGCCCCCAGCCAGCGTGCCAGGCGGGCTGCGCGCACTGCTGCCACCTGCGCGTGGAGGCGACGGAGCCCGAGGTGCTGCACATCGCCCAGCACCTGCACACGCTGCCCGGCGCGGACCAGGCCACAACCCTGCTGCGCCTGCAGCAGCACGTGGCGGCGGCAAGCGCGGGCACCACGCGCCAGCCCTGCAGCTTTCTCGTCAATGATCGGTGTGCCATCTACAGCGTGCGCCCTGCCGCCTGCCGCAAGGCGCACTCCTTGTCGGCTGTGCACTGTGCAGAGCAATCGCCCACCATCCCGCAAAACCTGCGCCTGCTGGTGGACGCCGAAGCGCTGATGGCCGGCACCGCCCTGGCCTACCGCGACCAGCCCTTGCCTGCCAGCGCCCACGAACTCAACGCCGCCGTGCTGGCAGCCCTGGACGGCACACCGCTCCACGCACCCAGCGCCCTGCTGCGCTGGTACCGGGGTGACGAAGGCGCGCTGGCCCTGCGCACCACATTGCCGTAAAAGCCCACTCGCCTTGATATCCGTCAAGACCCGCCGCAACCAGCCGCACACAATGCAGCCAGCCCCGCAGCAGCCTGGCCGTGCGGCCGAACTTCTCGACGACCCCCCGCCTCACGCCTGATGACCCAGCCCATCCTCCGCTCCTGCGCCCCCCTCCACCTGGCAGCCGCTGCCGCCATGGTGGCGGGCCTGGCAGGCTGCAGCAAGCCCGAAGCCACCGGCCCCGCCACCACCAGCTTCGATGCCATCACCACCGCGTGCACCCAGTTCCTGGCCGCACGGCAACCCCATGTACTGCCCGGCGCCGCGGGCGACTGGACCCTGACCGGCTACAGCCCCGCCCTGGTCCAGCCCGAAGTCACTCGCACCGAATCCACCGTGACACCCTACGTAGGCAAGCTCGTCATCAAGGACAACGAGGCCCAGGCCCACGCACCCACCGAAGCCGCCGCCCAGGCCATCACCCTCACCCCCGCGCACCTGCTGTCCAACCGCACGCACACCTTCATCTACAGTTTTGACGGCACCCAGTGGCGCTGGCAGAACGGCCAGCGGCTGACCAAGATACCGGGGCAGAACGACCGGCTGGAGGCCGTGACGCTGGCGGATGTCTCGGCGGCAGGGCCCAGGGGGTTTGCGGGGTGCTTACCGCGTTGAGTCGGATCAATTCGCTCTCTTTTTGATAGCTACTACCGCATGATTCACTAGCGCTTCCGGCTGTTTTTGATCAAATCCCGCATCAAAACAGCCCAGCGCCGCCCACCTCCGCCTCGTGCAGCCTGGTGCCGCACGCCAGCCCTGAGGGCCGTCGCGCAGCCAAGCCATTCACACCGCTCATTCCAGGTCGGCATCCAGCCGGGCGATCAGGCCCTGCGTATTCACGGTGATGTCGAGGTTGCCGATCTCGTGACCAAAATCCCCCGTGAAGTCCACCCGCACCCTCGCGCGCTGCGGCCCCAGGCGTTGCATCGACAGGAACCGGGTCACCGTCTGGTAGCCGACGAAGTACTGTTCGACATAGCGGCGTATTCCGGCATGGCCATCAAAACGGTGGCCCGTGGAGGGGTCGTCGATCACGGCATCGTGCGCAAAAAGGGCGAGCACCCGCTCCACCGCAAATGCGTTGGTGGCCGCGATCAACGCATCCGCCACGTGGCGCAGGTGTTCGTGCGTGGGGGCCATCGCACCATGCCGCAGGCCTGCTGCGTCGTCCTTGTTGGCTGGCCCGCTGGCGCTTTCTGCCAAAGGTTGACCCGGCCGGCTCATGGCAACACGCTCACTACCACCTTGCCACGGGCGTGGCCGCTGGCGACCAGGGCGTGCGCCGCTTCGGCCGTGTCCAGCGTGAAGCTGGTGGGGTCGAGCAATGGCTCTAGTTGCCCCGCTTCCGCGAGCAAGGTGGCCTGTTCCATGATCTCGCCGTGGTGTTCACGGAACTCCCCCGTCAGGATGGGAAGCAGCGTGAACACCCCAGAGAAAGTAGCACCCCGGAACGACAGCGGCGCCAGCTTGTGGGTGCCCCAGCCCAGCGAAGTCACCACATGGCCCGAGTAGCGGCGGACCGCCACAAACGACGCATCCAGCACTGACCCACCCACGGTGTCGTAAACGATATCGAAGCCCTGGCCGTCGGTGAACGCGTGGACATAGGCCTCGACCGAGGTTGTTTCATGGTCAATCGGCGTGGCGCCCAGGGACCGGATGTAACCGGCCTGCGCCGCCGTGCCCGTGGCGAACACTTCGGCACCCCGCGCGCGGGCCAGCTGCACGGCCACATGGCCCACGCCCCCGGCGCCACCATGCACCAGCACCTTGTGCCCGCTACGCACGTTGGCGCGGTCCACCAGTCCTTCCCAGGCGGTGATGAAGACCAGCGGCAAGGCCGCTGCCTGGCGCATGGTCAACCGGCCCGGCTTGTGGGCCAGCAGCCGGGCATCCACTGCAGCGTATTGCGCCAGGCTGCCTTGCAGCCCGCCAATGCCGCCGGTAAAGCCATATACCGCATCCCCCACCTTGAAGCGAGAGACGCCCCGCCCCACCGCCTCCACCACGCCGGCGAGGTCCATGCCCAAAACGGCGGGCAGTGGTTGCTGGGCGTGCTCGGCGGCGCCCGCGCGGATCTTGGTGTCCAGCGGGTTCACGCCGCTGGCGTGGATGCGGACCAGCACCTGGCCCGCCGCGGGCTGGGGCCGGGGCAGCAAGGTGGGGGTCAGTGCGCCGTGGGGGGATGCGAGCACCAGGGCCTGCATGGCGGGGGCGGGAGAGGTGGACATGGCGTTTTCCTTCGTGGGGTTGAACAGTGCCGCCAGTTTTCACCTTTCGCTTTTGAATGAAAAGCCACAAGATTGAAACCTTGTCATTCACTTTTGTATGATCCAGTCGATGAACTGGGATGACGTACAGGTGTTCTTGGCCATTGCCCGGCACGGCACGCTGGGTGCGGCAGGCCGCGCCCTCCAACAAAGCCAGCCCACCATGGGCCGGAGGCTGAAGGCGCTGGAGCTTTCTCTGGGCCACACCCTGTTCCAGCGGACCTCCGAGGGCTTCGTCTTGACCGACGAAGGAGCCGCCGTGCTGCGCCACGCCGAGGGCATGGAAGCGCAGGCGCTGTCGTTCTCCCGCCAACTGGACGGCGCAGACCAGCAGCTGGAAGGCGCGCTCCGGGTATCGACCTCTGACTGGTTTGGACTGCATGTGCTGGCGCCGCTGTGTGCCGCGTTCACCAACCACCACCCCCGCGTCAGCATCGAACTCCTGACCGATGCGCGCCTCTTCAGCCTGGCGCGCCGCGAGGCGGACCTGGTGGCGCGCATCGTTCCTTTTGACGAGCCCGACGTCATACAGCGGCGGCTGATGCATGTGCCCTACGCGCTGTACATGCAGCGGGGCGCAGACATGCCCACAGACGGTGCTGACGCCCGCCTCGTCACGATGGACCTGGGCTTCAGCGAGATGCCGGACGCGGCCTGGCTGCGCGAAGCCTTTCCTTCGGCGCGCATAGCGTTTCGCAGCAACAACCGGCACGTGCAGGCCGTGGCCTGCGCATCGGGAGCGGGCCTGGCCGTATTGCCTTGCCCGTTGGGTGATTCGCACCCCGGCCTGCAAAGGGTGGAGGTCGCCCCAGCGCCGCCAGGACGCGATGTGTGGCTGGGTTATCACCGGGACCTGCGCCGCGTGCCCCGGCTGCGCGCGCTGGTGGAAATGCTGATGCAAGCGCTGGGCCCTGCTCAGGGCGATGCAGGCGACCAGGGCGGCTGACAAAACGCTGGGAGCGCCGTCGCAGCGTTTGGCTGATGGCGGTCAGCGACCCAGCCCCGCCCCAACGGCCAGCACATGCTCGATGAAGCTGAGACATGGGTGGCTCTGGTGCGCCAGCACATCTGCCTTGACCAAAACGCCCAACGGCCCAACCGCCTGTGACTTCCACGGCAACACCGCCAGCTCCCCACGCTGAACCAGCGGCCGCAGCAGGCTGGCGGGCGCGCACATCAGCATGTCGCTGTCGGCCAGCATGGCGTATGCAATCTCGGTCGAACGGCTCGACACGCGGCACAGCTCAGGCACACCACCCAGTTCATCGAAGAGGCTCTCCACCTGCTGGGGTCCCAGCCCGGTCAGGGGTGGGGCCAGCCAGCGCTGGGCCAGCAGCTCTGCGGCCGTGACGGTGGCCTGCCGGGTCCGAGGATGCTCCGGGCGACAGGCCACCACAAACCCATCCTGCAGCGCGGCGCAAAACGCGAACCCTTGCGGCAGCGGGGTCGGTTCGCGGCAGATGGCCAGGTCCAGCGTCCCCTCCTGGATGCTCTCCAGCAAATTGTCGATCGTGACCTCGTGGACATCGATGGCCGCATCCGGGTGTGCGGCAACGTAGGTCGGGATGGCCATCGTGAGCAGGCCGTTGATGCCCGCCGCAATGCTGCCAATGCGGATCAGCGCAGACGCTGCGCCCTGCTGCAACAGCGCAGCATTGCCTGCGGCGGCCTGGAGCGGAACCAGCGATGCGCGCAACAGCGGCAGGACCTCCTCTCCCAGGCGGGTCAAGCGCATGCCCTTGGAGTGCCGCTCGAACAGAGGGCCGCCCAGAGAGCTTTCCAGCTCGACCAGCGCATGGGTCGCGGCGGGCTGGCTCAGGCCAATGAAGGAAGCCGCCCGGTGCAGGCTCTGCAGGTCGGCGATCGCAATGGCCAGCTGCAGGTGCTTGAGGCGCACCCGCCCCAGGATGCGGTTGAACAGGACGGAAGGCGTCAAATCCGGCATGACTTATTCAAAAATTGAATTCACTTGAAAAAGAAGCATTGGCCTTGCGGCGCCTGCTATGGAACGATCGCGCGCTGGCAAGGGGCAAACCCACGCCAGATGCATTCAATTAACGAATCTTATTCCCGCACCAGCCCGCCGCTGGATGCGAGAGATCTCAGGAGACAAACCACCATGCCATCACCTCAGCGCCAGCCCCTGCGCACGATCACTTTGCGCCCCACCCACTTCCTGCTCGCTCCGGTCGTGGGCGCACTCCTGGCCATGGGCCAGGCACAGGCCGCAGACACCCTGGACACCGCCTGCAAGACCACCGCCGAATGCCAGGCACAGGTCGCCAAGATCCAGGGGCTGGTCAAGGGGGACGCCACCAGCGCCTTGTCCAAGTCGCAGGACACCTTCTACTGGTTTGGCCGCATCAACATGGCGTCTACCGTGGTCAACGTGGAGCAAGGCATCATCCCCAAAGCCCAGGCGGGCCGCATTGCGCGGGGCGTGGAGTTGTCGATCACGCAGGCGACGGCCCCGGGTGGCAAGCGCCCCACCGATGTGCTGCAGGTCGAGAAGATCATCACGGACGCCGTGGGCCCCGAGGCCACGCTGATCCACACCGGGCGCAGTCGCCAGGACATCCACTCCACCCTGAACGCTGCGCAGTTGCGCCTGGAGATGCTGGACTTTTCCGATGCCCTGGACCAGGTGCGCGCACGGCTCATCACCATCGCACAGGCGCACACCGCCACCTATGTGCCCGCCTACACCAATGGCGTGCAGGCCATGCCCATCAGCTATGGGCACTACCTCATGGCGTTTGCCGATTCGTTCGCCCGCGACTCGGCACGCATCCGCGAGGCCTATGCACGCATCAACCTCAGCCCCATGGGCACGGCGGTGCTGGCCAACTCCAGCTGGGGCATCAATCGGGAGCGCCTGGCGCAACTGCTGGGGTTTGACGGGCTCATCGTCAACTCGCTGGATGCCGGACAGATCAGCACGTACGACATCCCGATCGAGGCCACGTCCATCGCCAGCTCCACCGCCATCCGCGTGGGCGCTTTCATGCAGGATGTGCACACCCAGTACCACCAGACCCGGCCATGGCTGCTGCTGGCGAGCTCCAAGACCTACACCAGCAGCGCCATGCCGCAAAAGGCCAACCCCGGCATCATCCAGAACACCCGCGCCAAGGCCAGCGATGTGGTGGCGTCGGCCCAGGCATCGCTGTGGCGCGCCCATAACGTCACGCCCGGTATGATCGACTACAAGAACACCTGGAGCCCCGGCAGCGCCAAGACCTTTGTCCAGGGCGTGGAGATGCTGCAGCAGCTGGCCGATGTGCTGGACTCGCTGCGCATCGACCCAGCCCGCGCACTGGACGAACTGGAATCCGAATGGACCACGTCGATGGAACTGGCCGAAACCCTGCAGCGTACCCATGCCATTCCGTTCCGGGTGGGTCACCACTTTGCGTCGGACGTGGTGGTGTATGCCAAGGAGCGCAACATCCGGCCCAAGGACTTTCCGTATGCCGAAGCCGTGCGCATCTACCGCGAAGCGGGCAAAAAGTACGACATCAAGGACCAGCGCCTGCCGCTCACGGAAAAGGAATTCCGCCGCGCCCTGTCCCCCGCCGAGATGGTGCTGACCCGCACCGGCACAGGCGGCCCCCAGCCCCAGGAGGTCGCGCGCATGGTGGCCGCTGCCAAGGACACGCTGGCCAAGGACCGCGCCTGGTCGGGTGAAGCCCGGCAGCGCCTGCTAGCCGCCGAGGCGGCGCTGAACGCGGCGTTTGAGGGCGTGAAGTCGCTGCCCTGAGCATGCGGGGCACCAAGCTGACCCCACTCAGCGGACCAACGCGGGCTGCGGGGTACCGGGACCACCGCCACGGCGTTGGGCCAGCGCAATGAGGATGTGAATCCCGGCAGCCAGTGCCACGAGCACCACGGCACCTACCCCCCACAGCGCCCAGGCCAGGAACGTCACCGCGCCTGCCAGAGCTGGCACCGCCTCCAGCACGGCCTGCACGATGGGGCCCGCGGAGGAGACCAAAGCCTCCCACTGCCCCATCAGCTCGGGAGGCATCCAGGCCTTGAGCCAGGTGGGCAACAAGATTACATCCGCCACCGTGCGGCCCCCTGCCAAGGCACCCGCACTGGACACCACCCACACGGTGACTGCATGCAGAGCCCAGCACGCCAGCGACCACAGGGCCAGCAAGGCCAATGAAAGAAACCAGTTGATTGCGTAGAACATGCAAAACCTCCTTGAGTTGCACAAATGGCAAGCGATGAGTATGGGCAAACCGGCGTGACATAGACACCAGCCCGGGCCGCACCTAGCATTCGGTTTTCTCGAACCTGAGGCCACGCATGCTGAACTACCGCCACCTGTACTACTTCTGGATGGTTGCCAAGGAAGGCGGCTTTGCCCGGGCCGCAGACCGGCTGGAGATGGCAGTGCAGACCATCAGCGCCCAGGTGCGGGACCTGGAAAAGTCGCTGGGCCACCAGCTTCTCAAGCCCTCGGGGCGCGGTGTGGCGCTGACCGAAGCCGGGCAGGCCGCGTTCAGCCGGGCCGAAGAGATTTTTCAACTGGGTCAGTACATTGAAGAAGAAGTGCGTGAGGCCGCCACGGCCCGCGTGGCGCGGTTGTCAGTGGGGCTGTCGGACGGCATCTCCAAACTGGCGGCCCACGCGCTGCTGGAGCCGGTGCTGGCAACGCCCCATCTGCGGCTGGTGTGCCACGAGGGAGAGTCAGACGAGCTGCTCTCCGAGCTGGCCCTGCACCAGCTGGACGTGGTGCTGGCCGGGCAGGCAGCGCCGCGCATCCCGCAGCAACGCCTGACCAGCGAACGCATCGCGCGCTCGCCGCTGCAGTGGTACGGGCCGGCATCGCTGGTCAAGAAGGCAGCGCGCGACCGCTTTCCCCAATCACTGCAAGATTTGCCGGTGCTGCTGCCCACACACCACGCGCCGTTGCGTGCCACTCTGGATGCGTGGTTTCAAGACCTGGGTCTGCAACCACGCGTGGTGGGTGAGTTTGAGGACAGCGCCTTGCTGGCCGTGTTTGCAGCGCGGGGGCTAGGGGTATTTCCGGTGAGTCGGTTAGGTGCGCAAGATGTGGGGCTGGTGCGTGGGCTGCGCCTGTTGGGCGAATGCCCGCAGCTCTTTGAGGAAGTCCACGCCATCTGGTCGCGCCGGGGGCAGCACCACCCTCTGGTGCGGCAGTTGGTGGATGCTTCCGCCGGGCTGGGCACAGCCTAGCGGGCTTCCCACGCAACCAGCATCCCCCTTGTTAAAGGTTGCGCTTGCAGTTACAGCCGCGTCAGGCAGCCTGCGCCAGCTCGTAGCGGCTGAGCTCAGTGGGCATGAAGCCCGTTTGCCAATACTGGCGCGCTGCATTCATCAGCCACCACTCACTCTGCGCCAGGTGACTGTCAGCCGTAGCGGCTGCGTAAGCGAACTCCAGGGCCTTGCGCCGCAGGGCGGGGTCGGTCACCTCAGCGAGCAACAAGGTCAGCGTGAGGCCATCAATGCTGGCGATCAAAACGCGCTGTTCATGCATACCCATCCACAGGTCCTCGCACAGGCCGTGCAACACCTTGGCAAAGCCGCCGCGCGGCAAGCCCAGGTCCTGCTCTATGTGAAGCCCATGCAAGGCATCCAGCTCGGACCGGCTGACATGGCCATCCGATATCAACAGCAAGGCGATGACTCGGGCTACCGCTTCGGGGCTATTGCGGGGATAGCTACGCATTTCTGATTTCCTTGATATGGGGTACGTGCAATGACAAAGGTGACAAGCAAGCAATGGCTTACCCAGCGCGCCGCCCTAGCGGCGATAGCGTGAACGCGGCTGCCAGCCGTCGCGGTATTGGGCTTGCACCCGCAGCGGCACTTTGACCGGCACGCGCCGCAGCACGGGTGCCCGAGCCACGGCAACACGGGAGAGCCAGCGCACAAGGCGATGACGCAGAGAGAAAATGAGCGAAGAGATTCCAGACCAGGGTTTCACGGACGGCTCCTTTGAGGCGGAAAACTGCGAACAGGAAGAAGCCTTGAATGTGTGCCCCCCACCCGCTGAAAAGAAGCAGGTTTTCTCTGACATACACATCCAGAAAATCGATGTGATCCATCGGCAGCGAAATCGCAGCCAAAGCACAGAGTTTTCAGAGATTCAACGAAGAAATTTCCTGCTGGTTGGCCGCCAAGCTGCGGGCTACGGTGTCATCCTCAACTCAGGAGATCGCAAATGCAGATTCTTTTCAGAACACGCCACCCCGAGGCCGCACTGATGCGCGATGCCGTGGAGCGTCGCGTTCGCTTTGCCTTTCGGCGGCTGAACGCTCTGGTACCACGCGCTGAAATCAAGCTGGATGACATCAACGGCCCCCGGGGCGGCCCCGACAAGCGTTGCCAGATCGCCCTGCGCACCGACGGAGCAGGGGCGGTCGTGGTGTCTTCGGTGGCCAAAGACTGGCGCTGCGCACTCGACGAAGCCCTGGCCAGCGCCGCCCGCCTTCTTCTGCGTACCTGGCGGCGCAGCTCGACACCCCGCAGGCAACGGCGGGGCGATGGGGCAGTAGATGCCGAAGGACAAGGCAGCGCGACTGCACACCTCCCATAAAGCGACCTGGCTGCGACGCCCGACATGGCGGTGGAAGGCATGTGCAGACTCATGCCCTCATACCGTCATCACTGCGGTGGACACGGGGATGTGCGGCTGCCCTGCCCCCGGGCCTACCCAACCCGGGCGCATCAAGCGCCCTACGAGGCTCCTCCATCCACGCTTGCGGAATGCACAACCGCCTGCTCCACAACGTCCCGTGTCAGCGTGGGCACAAAGCTCTGGATGAAGCTGTAGGCATACCCGCGCAGCCAGGCGCCGCGCCGCAGGCCCAGGCGGGTGAGATTGACCTCGAACAGATGGCCCGCGTCGATGAGCCGCAGGTGGCGGTCGCGCTCTTCATCGACCGCGATGGACGCGACGATGCCCACGCCCATGTCCAGCTCCACATAGGTCTTGATCACGTCAGCGTCCATGGCGGTGAGCACGATGTCGGGCGCAATGCCCTCCCGCGCAAAGGCCTCGTCGATGTGCGCACGGCCGGTGTAGCCCAGCTCGTAGGTGATGATGGGATATTGCGCCAATTGCTCCAGCGTCACCGGGCCGGGCAGGTCGAGCAGCCGGTGGCCCGGGGGCACCACGATGCTGTGCGTCCAGCGGTAGCACGGCAGGGTGACCAGGGCATCGTAGCCGGCCAGCGCCTCGGTGGCCACGCCGATGTCGGCCTCGCCGGACAACAGCATCTCTGCCACCTGGCGGGGCGAGCCCTGGTGCAGGTGCAGCGACACCTGCGGGAACAACGCCCGAAAGTCGCGCACCACCTGGGGCAGCGCATAGCGCGCCTGCGAGTGCGTGGCCGCCACCGACAGGCGCCCCTGCGCGCTGTCGCTGAAGTCCTGGCCGGCACGCCTGAGGTTGTCGGCCTCCAGCAGCAGGCGCTCGACTGTGGGCAACAGCACTTCGCCAGGCGGGGTCAGACCCGTGAGGCGCTTGCCCGCCCGCACAAAAATCTCCACGCCCAGCTCTTCCTCCAGCTCGCGGATCTGGCGGCTCACCCCGGGCTGCGAGGTGTGCAGGATGTGTGCCACTTCGGTCAGGTTGAAGCCCCGCCGCACGGTTTCGCGCACAGAGCGCAGTTGCTGAAAGTTCATGGATGAAAAGCCGGTCTCACAATGTCGATGTGACTGCCACCGCGCGGGACCGTGTTGGCGACGGCCCCATGCGTTCCGTAGCCAGACAGCCCGTAGCGCAGGGGCCTGTAAATACTATGTTTTTGATAGCATCAAGCGCATATTTCACTAGCGCATCAGTCACTTTTCTTTGGTTTTTTGCCCGTACGGGCCTTACATGCCCCGCTGGGACAGGTCGGGCACATAGCGGTCGGCCTGGATGTCGGGCGACAGCCCGTGGGTGATGACCTCGTCGGTGATGGGCAGGAACTGCGCATTCCACTGCTCCCACGCCGTGCGCAATCGTTCGAACACTTCAGGGTGTTTGTCGCGCAGGTTGGCGCGCTCCAGCGTGTCGGCTTCCACGTCGAACAGAAACTCGTTGTCGTTGATGCGCAGGTACTTGACGCGCCCCTCGCGCACCGCCCGCTGGCGCTGCGACTTGTAACGCCAGAACAGCGTGCGCGGGTGCGCAGGCGCATGGCCCTCCAGCACGGGCAGGATGCTCTCGCCGTCGGGCGGGTAGTCGGCATGGGGCGCCACGCCCGCAGCGGCCAGCAGCGTGGGCAGCCAGTCCATGGTGGCGGTGACCTGGTCGCTCACCTGCGGTGCAATGCGCGCAGGCCAGCGCAGCAGCGTGGGCACGCGGATGCCGCCTTCGAGCAGCTCGGTCTTCTGGCCGGTGAAGGGCCAGGTCTTGGAAAAGCGCTCGCCGCCGTTGTCGCTGGTGAACACCACGATGGTGTTGTCGGCCAGGCCTTGTGCCTTGAGTGCATCCAGCACCTGGCCCACCGCCTTGTCGAGCGAGCGCACCATGCGCGCATAGGTGGCCAGGTTGCCGCCGTCGTAGTGAAACAGATCCTTCAGGCCCAGCGATATTTCTTCGTCCTCCGGCCCCACCCAGGGCCAATGGGGCGCGGTGAAGTGCAGCGACAGAAAGAACGGCTTGGCCGCGCTGCGCTCGCCGATCCAGCGCTCGGCCTCGTCGGCCAGCAGCTGGGTGTAGTAGCCCACGCGCTCCACCGGCACCTCGCCTTCGTACAAATCGCGCGCCACGGCATCGCCCACGCCGGGCTTGTGCGTGAAGTAGTCGATGGCACCGCCATAGTTGCCAAAGAAGCGGTCGTAGCCACTCTTGAGCGGGCCGAACGTGGGCAGGCTGCCCAGGTGCCACTTGCCAATCAGCGCCGTGTCATAGCCTGCATCGCGCAGCAACGATGGCAGCGTGGGGTGCTCCGGCGGCAGGCCGTGCACATGGGCCTTGCGCACCAGGGGTTCCTCCAGCCCGCCGCGCAGCCGGTACTGGTAGCGCCCGGTGATCAGCGCAAACCGCGTGGCCGAGCACACAGCCGAGTTGGCATAAGCCTGGGTAAAGCGCACGCCCTCGCCCGCCAGCGCATCGAGGTGCGGCGTGGTGAAGTCGGCCTGGCCGTACACGCTCAGGTCGGCCCAGCCCAGGTCGTCGGCCAGGATAAAGACGATGTTGGGCGCCTGGGTGGAAGCGGAGGCGGCCACATTGGTGGTGATGCTCATGCAGCCCCCTTGGCCTTGCCGGCGGCATCGGTCTCGCGCCACTGCTTGTCGAGCTTGAGGTCCTTGACGGCCTGCTGCACGAAGGCGGGCTGGAACCAGGCCTTCACGTCAAACGTCTGGCGGATCAGCCCCAGCTTGACGCCGTCATCCAGCACGCCCTGGTAACCAGCGATGAAGCCCTCGTCGAGCAGCGGCGAATATCGGGCGTTTAGGTTGTCGCCTGCCAGCTCCTCGCGGAACGAAAGCTCGGGGTTGCCGCTGTTGTCGGCGTAGAGCTTGATGAGCGCCTCGCGGTTGCCCTCTTGCGAAGACCAGTGGGCGGCGCGCACCAGTTGGGTCACCAAGCGCTGCGTGAGCTGCGGGTTTTGCGCGGCGAAATCCTCGGTGGCCAGGATGCCGGAGTTGATCGTGTAGTCTGGCCCCCGGCCCTTGGTGCTCAGCGCAATCTGTGCGCCCTGCGCCTTGAGCAGGAACAGGTCCGAGCCGCCAAACGTGGCATCGATCTGCCCGGCCACCACAGCGGCCTTGGACGTGGGCCAGTCCATGTTGATGAGCTTCACGTCCTTTTCGGTCAGGCCCGCAGTGGCCAGCAGGTTGTCGAAGGTGCGCTGGTAGGCGGTGCCCTTGAGCACCGTGACCTTCTTGCCCTTGAGGTCGGCCACGGTCTTGATGCTCACGCCCGGCGCGGTGGCCAAGTAGCTGTTGCTGCCCCGGCCGGTGGCTGCGATGAAGCGGGTGGGCAGGCCACGCGCCCGGCCAATGACGGCGGCCAGGTCGCCCAGAGAGACGATGTCGAGCTGCTTGGCCGACAGCGCCTCGTGCACGGCCGGGCCTGCGCCGCGAAAGAAGTTCCACTCGATCTTGATGCCGTCCTTGGCAAATTCATCTTCCAGCCACTTGTTGGCCTGCAGCACCGCAAACACGCTGCCGCCCGGCGAGGGCTTGCCGGCCGTACCCAGGTCAGGCGAGCCAATGCGGATGACCTTGGCGGGCGACTGTGCGCGCAGCACCATGGGGGCAGCCAATGCGGCAGCGCCAGCAATCAGCACCGAACGGCGTGTGGAGAAAGCGAGGGGGTTTTGTTGTGTCATGGGAATCTCGGGGATCGGTAAAAGGGGAACAGACAATCAAACGGCAAATTGCCACTGCGCGGCAGGCGCCAGCTGCTCGCCGCGCTTGAGCGGCGGCTCGGCCAGATCGGCCGCCGGGTGGCCGGAGAACTCGCGCAGCACGCTGTCCTTGATGGCGGTGAACGCGTGCGAGGTGCGCTCGCGCGGATGGGGCAGCCCCACCGGCACGGTGCGGCGGATGCGGCCGGGGCGCGGCTCCATCACCACCACGCGGTCACCCAGGTACACGGCCTCTTCCACGTCATGGGTCACCAGGATCATGGTGATGCCCTCCTGCTGCCAGATGCGGTGCAGCTCCTGCTGCAGGTGGGCACGGGTCATGGCGTCGAGTGCGCCAAAGGGTTCGTCCAGCAGCAGGATGTCGGGCCGGTTGACCAGCGCCCGCGCAATGGCCACGCGCTGCGACATGCCGCCAGAGAGCTGGTGCGGGTAGGCCGTCTCAAAACCTTGCAGCCCCACCAGCGCAATGTGCTCGCGCACGGTGGCGCGCTGCTGGCCTTCGGTCAGGCTGGAGTTGAGCAGGCCCAGCGCCACGTTCTTCTCGACCGTGAGCCAGGGGAACAAGCGGTGCTCCTGGAACACGATGCCCCGGTTGAGGCTGGTGCCCACAATGCGCTGGCCGTTGAGCAGGATCTCGCCCTGGTAATCGCCCTCCAGGCCAATCACCAGCCGCAGCAGCGTGGACTTGCCGCAGCCGCTCGAGCCCACGATGCTCACGAACTCGCCGGGCTCGATGGTGAGGTGGATGTCCTGCAGCACGGGCAGGGCTTCGCCCTTGACCTCGTACTGCTTGTTCAGGCCGCGAATGGCCAGGGTACCGGCGTGTGCCATGTTGATTTCCTTGTGTTCGTATGCGTATGCGTATGCGATGCGTCAGCAGCATCAGTACCTGGCGATCGTGCGATCACGCCAGGCCAGCAGGCGCTTTTCCAATGCGGCCAGCAGCGCGTTCAGTACAAAGCCCACCAGGCCCACCACCACCACGCCAAACAGCACCAGGTCCATCCAGAAATGCTCGCGCCCATCGATCAGCGTGTTGCCAATGCCCTTGCCCGAGGCCAGCAGGTATTCGGCCCCCAGCGTGGCCAGCCAGCTGTAGATGAGCGAGAGCTGGATGCCGGTGAACAGTGAGGGCGCGGCGGCAGGCGCCACCACACGGCGCAACGTTTGCCACACGCTGAACTCGTACACGCGGGCCACCTCCAGGTACTCACGCGGCACGCTGCGCAGGCCCTCCAGCGTGTTGAGCACCACCGGAAAGAACGCCGCCATGGCCACAAACGCTACCTTGGCGGTATCGCCCAGGCCAAACCACATCGACAGCATCGGAATCCACGCAAACAGCGAGATCTGCTTGAGCGTGTGGAACGTAGGCCCCACCAGCCGCTCGGCCCAGCGCGACCAGCCCAGCAGCGCACCCACCGCCAGCCCGATGCCGGAGCCAATGCCGAACCCCCAGGCCATGCGCCACAGGCTGGCCG
The DNA here is from genome assembly GCF_025246485.1 of Acidovorax sp. K2F. Classification (NCBI taxonomy): domain Bacteria; kingdom Pseudomonadati; phylum Pseudomonadota; class Betaproteobacteria; order Burkholderiales; family Comamonadaceae; genus Acidovorax; species Acidovorax sp. K2F. The sequence continues at coordinate 272,717 of NZ_JAOBSQ010000030.1, read as the reverse complement.
ACAAGGCCACCCACAGTTCGCCGCTGACAACCTGGCCCACACCGCGCTGCCATACGGCCAATGGCGATACCAGCAGGGGCGAATCGGACGTTCCCGAAGCCACCACCGCCCACCAAACCGCCAGGATCAGCACGGGCAGCACCCAGCCCCGCAGGCGTGCGGGCACTTTTTGGAACACGTTGCGTTGCACGTTCACAGAAGACATTGGCACACCCCGTTCACAAACCCGGCTTGCGCCAGCGCAGCAGCCAGGCCTCGGACACGGCCAGCAGCTTGTCGATCACAAACCCCACGATGCCCACGGCCAGCACGGCGGCCAGCACCACGTCCAGCTGAAAGAGCTGGCGGCCATAGACGATGAGGAACCCAATGCCCTCCGATGACGCCAGCAGCTCCACCACCACCAGCGCCAGCCAGGCATGCGTGAGGCCATAGCGCACGCCGTTCCAGATGGGCGCCGTAGCCGCCGGAAACACCACCCTGCGCAGCATCTGCCAGCGAGTGAAGCCATACACACGCGCCACCTCCACCAGCCGGTTGGGCACGTTCTGAATGCCCTGGCAGGTGTTGATGGCCACCGGCACCAGGGCCGCCTTGGCGATCAGCAGAAACTTGAGCCCCTCGTCAATGCCCACCACCAGGATCAGCAGCGGCAGCCAGCCGATCACCGGCACCTGGCTGAAGGCCTTGAACAATGGGAAGAAGTAGTCACGGAATGTCGGCGACAGGCCCATGGCACCGCCCAGCACCAGGCCCAGCGACAGGCCGATGCCAAAGCCCGCAAACACGCGGACCATGCTGATGCGCAGGTGGTCCCACAACTCTCCGCTGGCCAGCAGCTCGCCAAACACCTTGAACACGGCGGCGGGCGGGGGCAGCACCTGCTCGGGCACCCAGCCCCACACGGCGGAGAGCTGCCACAGCGCCAGCACGGCCAGCGGAAAGGGCCAGGCCCAGAGCGAACGCCTCGCCCAAGTCCAGGCAGCGTTTTGCCTTGCCGCTGCGGGGCGGCGTGTGGGGGCATCCGGCAGCGCGTCCAGCGGGCTCACGGGGCTGCCTGGCCCGGCCGCGTTCAGTGCGGGTATCGCCATCTCTTGCATTTCCTTTGTGGGTGGTGGAGCTGCTACCACCTGGGGTGAGCGCAGAGCCATCGATAACAACCAAAAGAAATGTAAAAGACGTTTGTTATAAAAATAAATGGTTAATACTCATATGCAATGACAAAGATGTTTGGGGCATGAGCAGCGACGCCTGCGTTATGAGGTTGCCTCGGCGCAGGCACAAAAAACCCGCCGCGCACAAGGTGCGGGCGGGTTGCAACGAGCGGTGGTGAGCGGCTTTTCCGGGCTTGGACACCGTGGTTCGGATTGGAGACCTGCATCAAGGGGCGGCGACCAGATCCCCGTTGGCGCCATACACGGGCCAGTAGCTCTCCAGCTTCAGCTCCTTGAGTGCAGCGTTCAGATAGCGGCGGTCAAACCAGCTATCGATCTCTGGCTTCTTGCGGATGAGTTTGAGCTTGTGGGCCTCGTCGGCCGCGTCCTTGTAGCGCGCCACCAGAAAGGGGTCGAGCAGTGGCGACAGGCGCACGCGCAGCGGCTGGCCAATGAAGTCTTCGCGCCACACCTTCTCGGCGTACTCGGCCTTGCCCCACTGCGCAAACAGTTCGGCACGGCGGTTTTCGTCGGAATATTTATGGGCGTACAGCACCACCGTCTTGACCACGCGCTCCACCGCCTTGGGGTGGCGGGCGGCGAAGTCGTCGGTCACCAGCAGCGCCGTCTGGCGGGTGTACTTGTAGGAATCTTCTGCAGCCGACCACACCACCTTGGCCAGGCCCTGGTCACGCAGCTTGAAAAAACCCACATAGCCAAATGCGGCGTCGATGTCCTTGCTGACCAACGCCGCCTCAGCGCTGGGCAAATCCAGATTGAGCAGTTTCACATCGCGCTCGCTCAGACCCTTGTCGGCCAGCGCGCGCACGGCTGCCAGATGCAGGTTGGTGCCCTTGAACACGGCCACCTTGCGGCCCTTGAGGTCTTCCAGGCGGCGGATGTTGGAGTCGGGCGGCACCGCAAGGTAGAGCCCGCCGCGCACGCCACTGCCCAGAATGATCTTGGTCTTCACGTCACTGGCCCGGTGCACGATAGAGGGCAGGTCGCCCTGCCACGCAAAGTCCAGTTGCTTGTTGACCAGTGCCTCATTGACGGCCGGGCCTGCGCCCTTGAAGAAGGTCCATTGCACATTCACACCGTCCTTCTTGAACTCTTCTTCCAGCCCGCCATCGGTGTAGGCCAGCGCGGCCGAGGTGCCACCATGGCGCACCGGGTCGCTGCCCACACCGCCGGTGGCGATGCCGATGCGGATCACCTTCAGGGGATCTTGCGCCTGTGCGGCTGCGCTACCCGCCCACAGGCCCAGGGCCACCGCCGCGCAGGCTGTCGAGGCAGCCGCCCAGAGCGCTGTTTTCCATTGCGTTTTTTTCATCTGTCGACCCTTCGTGCCTGTTGTTTTGCCTGTTGTCGTTCCGGTGTGCGTGCGCAATGTGCTGCACACGTCGCCGATCACTCTAGGCAGGCCCTGCGCGTGGGCCAACGACCAAAAACAGATATCCAAATTTGCGGATGGCAGGCCCACGCGCGCCAGTGCAAGGCGCAGTTTTCCGACTATGCATATGCGAACTGCTTCGTTGATGCGCGCACTGCGCGCTGTCCCAATCGTGTGGGAGTTCTCTTTCATCACCCCACCGTTTCAGAAAGCTGCGCCATGTCCAAGATCAACGATTTGCACCCCACGTTCACCCGCTTTGCGGTAGAGCCCTACACCCCCACCATCGGGGCAGTCATCCACGAGCTGGACCTGCGCCAGCCCCTGGACGCCGCCACGCAGGCCGAGCTGCGCCAGGCACTGGCCGTGCATGAGGTGCTGTTCTTCCGCGACCAGCACATCACGCCGCAGCAGCAGGTGGACTTCACCCGCAGCTTTGGCAATGTGGCCGAGGTGAAGGCGTTCTTCCCCCGGCTGGAGAGCCACCCCGAGATCGAGATCGTGGAGAGCACGGCCGAGCGCCCCAAGGCGTCCAACCAATGGCATGCGGACATCACCTGGCGCGAGCAACCGCCGCTGGGCACCAGCCTCTATGCACAGGTGATCCCGGCCAGCGGCGGCGACACGCTGTGGGCCAGCCTCACGGCCGCGTACGCCAGTCTGCCGCCCGCCTTCCAGGCTTACCTGGAAACGCTCACGGCCGTGCACACCTGGGAGATCAGTGGCTGGACGGAGTACCTGCTGCGCAAGGACGCCAGCGGCGAAGAACTGAAGGCCGCCCGCGCCAAGTACCCGCCCGTGGAGCACCCCGTGGTGCGCGTGCACCCCGTCACGGGCAAGAAGATCCTGTACGTGAACCCCACCTTCACCAGCCACATCAAGGGCCTGCACCGCACGCACAGCGATGCGCTGCTGACCCAGCTGTTTGCCCTGCCGCAAGTGGCCGAGTTCCAGGCCCGCCTGCGCTGGGCGCCGGGCACGCTGGCCGTGTGGGACAACCGCTCCACCCAGCACTACGCAGTGGGCGACTTCTTTCCGCAGCACCGCAAGCTGCATCGCATCACTATTACCGAGTAGCCCCCCCTGAGTCGCCTTCGGCGCCATCCCCCTTGGGGAGACGCCCCCTGGCCCGGCAAAGCCGGTTCCACGGGTGCACTGGCCTGGGCCGCGCCAGTGTCGAAGGCCGCGAGCCATCTCCACAAGTTTTGGAATCTCACATGAGCCAACCCGACACATCCAGAAAACTGCGCCTCGGCGCCTTCATCATGGCCACGGGCCACCACGTAGCCGCCTGGCGCCACCCGGGCTCACAGGTCGATTCGGGTGTCAACATCGATCACTACATCGAGGTCACAAAAACCGCCGAACGTGGCCTGTTTGACCAGGTGTTCGTGGCCGACAGCCCCGGCGTGTGGCACAAGGGCGACCGCGAGTCCTTCAGCCGCCAGGGACGCATCTCGCACTTCGAGCCCGTGACGCTGTGGGCAGCGCTGTCGGTCGTCACCAAGCACATCGGCTTTGTGGCCACAGCCTCCACCACCTACGAAGACCCCTACCTGCTGGCGCGCAAGTTTGCGTCGCTGGACCACATCAGCAAGGGCCGGGCCGCCTGGAACGTGGTGACCACTAGCGCCGAAAACGTGCACGGCAACTTTGGCCTGGACACGCACCCGGACCCCGCCACGCGGTACGAGCGCGCCCACGAATTTGTGGACGTGGTCAAGGGGCTGTGGGACAGCTTTGACGACGACGCTCTGGTGCGCGACCAGGCAAGCGGCATCTACTTTGACCCCGACAAGCTGCACGCACTCAACCACGTGGGCAAACACCTCAAGGTGCAAGGGCCGCTCAATATCGAGCGCTCGGTGCAAGGCCACCCAGTGATTGTGCAAGCCGGCTCTTCGGAAGACGGCAAGGAACTGGCCGCCGCGACGGCCGAAGCCATCTTCACCGCCTGGACCAGCCTGGCCGAGGCCCAGGCCTTCTACAAGGATGTGAAGGGTCGCATGGGCAAGTACGGCCGCAGTCCTGAAGAACTGCTGGTGCTTCCCGGCATCTCCCCCGTGATTGGCCGCACCGAGGCAGAAGCCCAGGCCAAGTGGGCCGAGCTGCAGGCCCTGATCCACCCCAGTGTGGGCCTGGCCACTCTCACCCCCTTCTGGCCCGGAGAGGACCTGTCGAAGTGGAACCTCGACGCACCTCCGCCGTACATACCCGAGCCACCCAAGGGCATCAACAGCCGCGCCCACGTGGTGCTGGAGCTGGCACGGCGAGAGAAGTACACCGTGCGTCAGCTGTACGAATACCTCGCCGGTGCACGCGGCCACTGGGTGGTGATCGGTACACCCGAGACCATTGCCGACCGCATGCAGGAATGGTTTGAGAACGGGGCGGCGGACGGCTTCAACGTGATGCCGCCTGTGTTGCCCCAATCACTCAACGAGTTTGTGGACCTGGTGGTGCCTGAACTGCAGCGGCGCGGCCTGTTTCGCACCACCTACGAAGGCACCACCCTGCGGGAAAACCTGGGCCTGGCAAGGCCCGCAAGCCGGTACACAACACTGCTCGCGAAGGCGGCCTAGCCCTCATGCATGGCGAGCCCAATGACCTCGGCAGGGCTGTCCGCAGGGCTCCTTCGTCATGTGCCACCCTGCAGCGCCGCAGGGTTGGGATGGCTCGGCAGGCGCGGCTGGCCTGCCTTGACACGGCGCACGGGCAGATCGGTCGCCAGGCGTTTCAGGGCGGCCCCCCGGGATGCGGACTGAAAGCCGTGCGGTACCACCAGCACGTCCGTGCGGGCTTCATGGAGGATGCGTTGCGCAACGCTCTCGAACAGCCAGTCTGCGCACCGGGACGCGGGATGCTTGCCCACCACGATCAGGTCGGCCCCTGCCCCTTGCTGCGCCACCAGCACCTGCCGCGCCGGGTCGCCCCGGCCGATGGAGGATGAAAGCCGGTTGCGCCGCACATCGTACGAGTCGGTCAGCGTGAACATGCGGTCCTGCGCATGGCGCCTGCACTGCTCGCGGTAGATCTGGATGGCGCGTTCCGACACTTCGGCATAACGCAGCTTGCCCTCATTGGCAGTGCTGACGGCATGGAACAGTTCCACATGTGCGCGGGGGTGGAGCGCCAGGCCCAGCTCCACCAGGCGATGCGAAGCCTGAGAAAAGTCCACCGCCACCATCAGGCTCTGGTAGGGCTGTGCCGCTGCGCTACGCACCACGATCACGGGGCGCTGGCAGGCACGGAGCAACTGGATCGCAGGGTGCGCGCCGAACCAGGCCCGCAACCCGCGCTGCGGGGCCATGCCCCACACCACCAGGTCGTGACCGGCTGCCGCGCGGGCGATATCCGCCACCGTGCAATCCATGCGTGTTCCGGCATGAACAGGAATCTGGTGGCGCTGCCGAATCTGCAGCGCATGGTGCAACAGTCGCACGGCCACGTCGGGTGGCGGCACTTCGCCGGGTTGGGAGAGATACACCAGCTGCAACGCAGCCCGATGCTCTGCGCCCAGCAGCGCCGCACGCGCCAGCGCGTGCCCTCCCTGTTCAGAAAAGTCGGTGACGGCAAGGATGGAACGAGGGGTCATGGGGGTACGTCCTTCTGTGGTGAACAACGCGCACTCCTCCAACGGCTGCCAGTGCGATTGGCGCCGGTCTGGTGAGAAGTGATCTGGTGGTACGGCCCGCAGCGGGCCGGCGTGCAAAGGCGACTAGGTGAGGTAGTCGCCCGTGGCCTCGGGCTGGTACTGGATGCTTTCTATGGTGGCGGAGCACTCTTCGCCATGGGGCGTTTGCCAACGGGCCACGTCCCCGGCCCGCAAGCCCAACAGGCTGATGCCGACCGGCGACAGCACCGAGATGAAGCCCGCCGCAGGCTCGGCGTCCTGCGGGTAGCACAGGGTCAGCACCTGGCGCCGGTGGGTGTGCTGGTCCACCAGCTCCACGCGTGAATTCATGGTGACCACGTCGGCCCGCACGGTGCGCGGGCTGGTGATATCGGCGTTGGCCAGCAGGTCGTCCAGCAAGGGGGCTGGCCGGTTGCCGACCAACTTGGTCAGGCGCGAATAGTCCAGGTCGGTGAGCGTGCGCTCGCCAGGGGTCACAACTGCATGCATACAAAGCACTCCATCGAATGCGGCGGTGCCCCGTGGGGACAAGACGGCCGCTACCGCGCTTGGCTGGTGCCCGGCGGTGGATGGTTGCGCTACAAGGGGATGAGGAGAGAGGGTGCCGCCGGGCTCAGGAATGTGCTGGCGTCAGCTGACGACGCGCGTTCTTCTTGGCCACCGCTCGCGCGCAGGCCGCTGCGCGGGGCAGCACAGCCAGGGCGGCAAAAGGGCAAACCAGAAGGGTCGTCATGGGCCCGAGTGTAGGCAACACGGGCGGTTCTGGGGGCAATAGCCCCAGGGTTCTTGCCAGATACCCGGCGGCTGGGTGGCCGATCTTTGTCGCCACCAGGGGCCACCCAGAGCGTCACGCCAGCTGGGTGGCCCCTGCGCGGCGTACTCAGGCCACTTGCGGCAGGTAGCTGGGTCGCGTGGCTGTCATCGCGAGCTTGACATGCTGTGTGAGCTCATCGGCCAGCACCTCGTCCGCGCCTGCTTCCAGGCCATCCAGCGCGCGCCGAACGATCTGAACCGGGCTGGTCTTGGGCACGTCAAAGCCGCGCGTCAGGTCGGTATCCACGTACGCCATGTGCAGGCCCAGGACATGCGTGTTTTGCGCGGCCAGTTCGTGGCGCAGTGCATTGGTGAGCGACCAGGCCGCAGACTTGCTGGCCGAGTATGCAGCCAGCTCGCCGCCATTCACCCACGACGCCACAGACAGCACGTTGAGCAGCGCCCCGCCTCCGTTGGACTGCAGGACCGGGGCAAAGGCTTTGCTGACACGCAGCACGCCAAAGACATTGGTCTCAAAGATGCGGCGCATGACCTCTTCGCTGTCGGCCGCCAGAAACCCGCCGGGCTGGGCGATGCCCGCGTTGTTGATCACCAAACTCACGTCAGACGCCTGCGCGGCGGCGGCCGCCACCTCTTCGGGGTTGTTGACGTCCAGGCGCAAAGCCTGCACGCCGGGTTGCGGGACGATGGTGGACGGATCGCGCGCGGCGGCGTAGACCTTGCGCGCACCGCGTGCGAGCAGCTCGCGAACAAAGGCCAGGCCAATGCCGCGATTGGCACCGGTGACGAGGACAACAGCGTTTTCGAGCTTCATGGGAATCTCCAGGGTTGGGGTAGGACTGAACAGGGATATGCACGGGCTGTGCAAAGGATGGATATGGAGTGAGGGCTCGATAGGTGCGAGACGGACGCGAGACGGGTGCGAGGCAGCAGTAAGCGAGCAGCTCAGCGCACCTTGACGACGACCTTACCCTTGGCACGGCCGGTTTCCACGTAGGCGATGGCTTCGTTGGTTGCGTCGAAGGAAAACACCTTGTCGATCACCGGGCGGATAGCCCCTGCATCCACCAGACGCGTGATCTCCTGCAGCTGGCTGCCCTGTGCACGCATGAACAGGAACGAGTAGCCAATGCCCAGCACTTGGGCACGGCGCCGGGTACCGGTGCTCAACAGCCGGAACACCATCCGCAAGAAGCCCGACGCATGAAGGGTTTCGCCGAATGCGAGATCGGGCGGGCCCGAGACAGAGACAAGTTGGCCTCCGCGCTTGAGCACGCGCAGGGACTTGGCCAGTGCCTTGCTGTCCTGGCTGTGCAGCACCACGTCATAGTTGCGCAGCACGTTTTCAAAATCTTGCTGGCGGTAGTCGATGACAACGTCCGCGCCCAGGCTTTGAACCAGTGCGGCACTGCCCGCGCCGGCGGTGGTAGCCACGGTGGCGCCCAAGTGCTTGGCCAGCTGGATGGCGATGCTGCCCAGCCCCCCCGACCCCGCCTGGATGAAAACCTTCTGCCCTTTGCTGACCTGGGCCTTCTCCACCAGCGCCTGCCATGCCGTCAAGCCCACCAGCGGGATCGACGCTGCCTCTTCCATGGTCAGGCTGCGGGGCTTGAAGGCCAGCGAAGATTCCTTGACCGCAATCAGCTCCGCAAAGCTGCCGATGTGAAAGTCGTCCGCCCGGGCATAGACCTCGTCCCCCGGCTTGAACTGCCGCACGCGCGGCCCTACCCGCACCACCACGCCCGCCACATCGTGCCCGAGGATGAGCGGCATCTTGTAAGGCAGCAGGAGCTTGAACTCACCATCTCGGATCTTGGCGTCGAGCGGGTTGACGCCCGCTGCATGGACCTCCACCAGCACCTCATCGTCGCGCAGGGAGGGAGCAGGAACATCGGCAGGCCGGAGTACGCCCTTTTTGGCATAGCGATCCAGAACAAAGGCTTTCATGGGGTTTCCTTTGCTGCAAGGGATTGCATGGCTGCACAGCAATGCCACGCGGACTGGCGAGGCTCCACCAAAAACGCCGTCCCTCCATGACGCACCAGATGCTGTGCAGGGCTTGGGCCGTTATTTCGCATGATAAACATCATATGTAATGATAAAAAAATGCGTGCCATCGCACGATCAAGAAGAGGCTGGGTGTGAATCCGCGTTATGCCGTTTCCGCCGGCAACAGGTGCTTGAGCGCGGCTTCGCGCAGGCTGTCGGACAGCGCGGCGTCGTCCACAGCACGGGCAAGCACGAGCGCTCCCACCATGGTGGACAAGGTGACAAGCGCTTGCTCATGCGTTTCTGGCTGGCCCCACTGGGGTGACTGGCGCGCAATCAGATCGACCATTTCCTTGATGTGCCGGGTGGAGACGCGTCGCACCTCAGGGGACTGGCGCGAGGTTTCGGAGCCCAACGAGGCCAGAGGGCAACCCGTTTCGATGCTCTCGACATGTTCGCGCGAAAGGTAGGCCTTGAGCACGGTTGCCATCGCCTGCGAGGCGGGCTCCCCCGCCACAGCGCCCGCCACCGTCGCCACAGACTGAGCGCACGCCTGTGTTGCCGCTTCGGCCAGCATGGCCTCGCGAGACTCGAAGTGCGCATAGAAGGCGCCATGCGTCAGGCCTGCTTCCTTCATGATGTCCGCAACCCCGGTGCCATGGTAGCCCTGGCGACGGATCGCCCGCGCCGCCACCGACACGATGCGCTCATGGGTCGCTTCTTTGGCGGCGGCTCGGGCATTGGGCTGTCTATTTCGCATGATGTTTATCATACATAAATCCACCATCCAGTGCAACGGCGCTTCGTCCACGGGGTTACAGACACGCCCGTGCATCGCCCCCCCAAAAAAAACAGGCCCCTGTGGGGCCTGGAATACGAGCAGCGCCATCAACAGGCACGTGGTGGATGGTCAAAAAGAAGGCGGGCTGCGGCTGTCTTGATGAGCCCCCAGCCCTCCCCTCATGCGATGCGACCGTTTCCAAACGAGCTATTCGCCCGTCGCAGTCTTCGTCCAAAGCACCGCAGGCCCCCGCACGCAGCAGGTCGCTTCAACCGCCCGCTTTGCGCGCAATTCAGCCGCAATACCCACGATGGCTGAGCGCCGTGCTCCATCACAGCTTGGCGATGGACACCTCCGTGGACTTGACCAGTGCGACCACATCGGAACCCACGACCAGGCCCAGGTCGTCCACCGAACGGGTGGTGATGACGGAGGTGACGATGCCCCAGGGGGTTTCGACATCGACCTCGGAGACGACATCGCCGCGAATGATCTCGCGCACTTTGCCCTTGAACTGGTTGCGTACGTTGATGGCTTGAATGGACATGGGGTTCTCCTTGAATAGTCCGTTGAAAAATGAAAACAGTGGTTGAGAGAAACAGAAAAATCACACCGCCCAGCGCAGGCCATGCGCTGGCACACCTGGCCATGGCGCCTCGTGTGCGGGGTCGCCATCGGGCTTTTGCAGCACGCGGTCCAGGATGCGTTTTTCGATGGCAGCAAACGCGGCGTCACCGTGCGAACGGGGGCGTGGCAGGTCGATGCGCTGGTCCAGCGCGATCTGGCCGTCTTCGATCAGGATCACGCGGTCGGCCAGGGCCACGGCCTCTTGCACGTCGTGGGTGACCAGCAATGCCGTAAAGCCGCTGGTGCGCCACAGGCCTTCAATGAGGCGGTGCATCTCGATGCGGGTCAGTGCATCGAGCGCACCAAGGGGTTCGTCCAGGAGCAGCAGGCGCGGGTTGTGGACCAGTGCACGCGCCAGGGCCACGCGCTGGCGCTGGCCGCCCGACAGGCGTGCCGGCCATTCGCCCAGCCGGTCGCCCAGGCCCACGCGCGCCAGCACATCAGCCGCGGCGCCGCGCCGCTCGGGCGGCAGGCCCAGCGCCACGTTGTCAGCCACGCGCTTCCAGGGCAAGAGGCGCGAGTCCTGGAACATGATGCGGGTGTCACCGCTCAGGCCGGTGATGTCCTGGCCGTCCAGGCGGATCGCACCGCCAGAGACTGACTCCAGGCCCGCCACCAGACGCAGCAGCGTGCTCTTGCCGCAGCCACTGCGGCCCACAATCGCAACGAACTGGCCGGGTTCAATCGTGAGTTCGGTCTTCTTGAGGACATCGCGCGTGCCGTAGCGCTTGTCCACACTGCGCACTTCCAGGCGCACGCCCTGCGCTGTGTTGGGATCGTTCTGGCTCATGGCATCAGGCTCCGGGTTTGAAGAGAGGCACATCGAGGGCATTCACGCGCCTGGGCAGCAGCTTCTCGGCCAAAAAGGCATCCGCAATGCGCTGTTGCTCGGCAAGGGCTGTGGGCACCACGGCGCGCACCTCATAGCTGCGGCGGCTATTGGCCAGCTCGATCACGCCCGCATCCAGCCCCCACACCGGTGCCAGCAGCGCGGCTGCGTCCTTGGGACTTTGCTTGACCCAGGCACCGGCCTTCTGCAGCTCGTGGAAGAACACACCGAGTACATCGGGTCGGGCCTTGGCATAGGGAGTCCCGGCCAGGTAATAGCGCTGGTAAGACGCCAGATCACGCCCGTCGGCCAGCACCCTTACCGCCGACTGCTTTTGCACGGCGGCCAGGAACGGGTCCCACACCACCCAGGCGTCAATGGCGCCACGCTCGAAGGCTGCGCGGCCGTCGGCCGGCGTGAGGTAGGCGGGCTCGATGTCCTTGAACGTCAGGCCGGACTTCTCCAGCGCTGCAATCAGCAAGAAGTGCACGCCCGCCGCCTTGGCAAAACCGATCTTCTTGCCCTTGAGGTCGGCCACGGTCTTGATGGGTGAATCGGCACGCACCACGATGGCCTGGGCGGCGGGCGATGGCGATTCCTGCGCCACGAAGGTCAGGTTGGCGCCGGCTGCCTGGGCGAAGACGGGCACGGTGTCGGCCACGTCGGCACTGACATCGATGTTGCCCAGGTTCAGGGCTTCGAGCAAAGGCAGGCCACTGGTGAACTCGTGCCACGAGACCTTGACGTTCAGCGGTGCCAGCAATTGCTCCAGCGTGCCCCGTGTTCGCAGGATGGTGGTGAGCGTGGATGATTTCTGCAAACCAATGCGCAAGGTCTCCGGCTTGCCTTGCGCCGCAGCCAGGCCACTGGACAGGGCCGCAAGGGCACCGAGCACGGTGCGCCGATGAATCAGGAAAGGAAGGGTCATGGTCGTGATGAATGCGTTGTAGGAATGTCGGAGTCAGGGCCCCGCAGCTCAAGCCGTCTGGTAGCCGGGGTGCCAGCGCAACCAGTAGCGCTCCAGCCCCTTGGCAAACACGTCAGCCAGCTTGCCCAGCAACGCGTACAGCAAGATGCCCACGAGCACGATGTCGGTCTGCAGGAACTCACGCGCATTCATCGTGAGGTAGCCAATACCCGCCTGTGCCGAAATGGTCTCTGCCACGATGAGGATCACCCACATCAGACCAAGCGAGAAGCGCAGTCCCACCAGGATGCTCGACAAGGCGCCGGGCAGAATGATCTGGCGGTAGAGCTGCCAGCGCCCCAGTCCGTAGGTGCGGCCCATCTCAATCAAGCCCGGGTCCACATTGCGGATGCCGTGGAAGGTGTTGAGATAGATCGGGAAGAACACCGACACGCTGATGAGGAACAGCTTGGCCGACTCGTCGATGCCGAACCACAAGATCACCAGCGGAATCAGCGCCAGCGCAGGGATGTTGCGCACCATCTGGATGGTGGAGTCGAGCAGCGTCTCGAACAGCTTGACCGAGCCGGTGAGCAGGCCCAGCAGCAATCCCAGCCCGCCCCCGATGGCCAGACCCGCCAGCGCCCGGCCTGCGCTGACCTTGACGTGGGTCCACAGCTCGCCGGACAGGGTCAACGTCCAGGCTGCCTTCACCACCTCCAGCGGCGCAGGCAACACGCGGGTGGACAGCCAGCCCGAAGAAGAGGCGATCTGCCACAACACGATGAGCCCTACAGGCACGGCCCAGGGCAGCAGACGCTGCGCCAAGTTGGCAAAAAAGCGGACCAGCGACGCTGGGAGCAAAGGCCCTTCGAGCGGGAGATCGACGGAGTCCGCCACAGGCGATATCTGCAGCTCTCGGGTGGTCTGTGTCATGGTGTGATGTCTTGTTCGTTATCGGGCTCCAGGAACTCCAACTGGTTACCCGCCGGGTCCTTGACGTAAAAGCGCAGGTAGCCGGGCAGCGCGCGGTTTTCCACCAGCGGCAGCTCGGCCTGCAGCAGGCGGTGGCGCAGCGCGGGCAGGTCCTGCACCTCGAAGGCCAGGTGCGACACCGCAGGCGCCGGTTGCCAGTGCTCGGTAGGCACCAGATCGATGCGCTGGGTGCCCGCAGCAAACCGCAGCGTGTTACCGGCCTGCAAGCGCACCTCCGGCAGGCCCAGCAGGCTGGCGTAAAAGCGCCGGATGGGCGCCTCGGCCCCAGCCGGGAAGGCCAGTTGCACGTGGTTGATGGACTGGATGCTCATGGCATATCTCCTGCGGTGCCGGTTCAGCTTTGCGACGCACGGGGCACAAAGTCATTGGCCACGGTCTCGCCGAACGGCCCCAGTGGGTTGCCGCCAGAGAGCTTCTCGCGCGCGCCCACGGGCAGCAACGGGAACACCAGCTCGGCAAACCGGTAAGCCTCTTCCAGGTGCGGATAGCCCGAGAGCACAAAGGTGTCCAGCCCCAGCGCCGCGTATTCCTCGATGCGCGCCGCCACCGTTTCCGGATCACCCACCAGCGCCGTGCCCGCACCACCACGCACCAGGCCCACACCAGCCCACAGGTTGGGGCTGATCTCCAGGTCGGCGCGGCTGCGCTTGACGCCACCCGCATGCAGCTGCGCCATGCGGCGCTGGCCTTCGGAATCCATGCGTGAGAACACCGCCTGGGCACGCGCCACGGTCACGTCGTCCACATGGCTGATGAGTTCTTCTGCAGCGGCCCAGGCCTGGTCTTCGGTTTCGCGCACGATGACGTGCAGGCGGATGCCAAACTTGACCGTGCGGCCCCGCTTTGCAGCGCGGGCGCGCACGTCGGCCACCTTCTTGGCCACTTCGGCGGGTGGTTCACCCCAGGTCAGATAGGTCTCCACCTGCTCGGCCGCCAGGTCGTGGGCGGCGTCGGACGACCCACCGAAGTACACCGGTGGGTGCGGCTGCTGCAAGGGCGGAAACAGCAGCTTTGCGCCCTTCACCGTGAGGTGCTTGCCCTCATAGTCGAGGCTTTCGCCCTGGTGGCTGCGCGTGAGGATTTCGCGCCAGATGCGGATGAACTCGGCCGACTGCTCGTAGCGCGTGGCGTGGTCCAGAAACACGCCGTCGCCCTCCAGCTCGGCCTGGTCGCCCCCAGTCACCAGGTTGATGAGCAGTCGCCCACCCGAGAGCCGGTCGAACGTGGCCGCCATGCGTGCAGCCAGTGCGGGCTGGTGCAGGCCGGGGCGCACCGCCACCAGGAACTTGAGCTTCCTGGTCACGGCAAGCAGGCTGGACGCAACCACCCACGGGTCTTCGCAGGAGCGGCCGGTGGGGATCAGAACGCCCTCGTAGCCCAGGCTGTCAGCGGCAACCGCCACCTGCTGGAGGTAGTCATGGCTGAGCTGGCGTGCGCCTTTGGCGGTGCCAAGGTAGCGGCTGTCGCCGTGGGTGGGAATGAACCAGAAGATTTGCATGGGACAGGTCTCTTCAAAACGGGATCTCAACGAGGTCCGAACGAAATCAGTAGGAGATGGCAAAGCCGAACTGGGGCGGGCGCAAGACCGCGCGCCGCTGCTGACCGTCCAGCCCCCAGGCGGTGGCCGTGACGCACAGAACGCGTCGCAGCTGGGCGTGCAACGGGAAAGGCATGGGCGCAGGCATGGCAAGCTCCTTGGAACGTGTTTGTGGTCTGGGTGGTGGGGTTACAGCAGATCGACCGGCGCGGCGTGCAGCAGGTTGAGCTTTTTGGGGATCAGCTTCAGGTCGAAGAAGGTGTCGGCAATGCCTTGCTGCTCAGCCAGGATCTCGCGCGTGACCGGGGCGGTGCCGAACTGCGCGCGGTTCAGGTACAGCTCGGTGATGGACTTGTCCAGCCCCAGAACGGCAGAGAGCTCTGCGGCTGCAGCCGCCTTGTTCTTGGACGCCCAGGTGTCAATCGCGTTGACCTCTTCGATCGCAATGCGCAACACATCGGTGTTCTTGGTCGCGAAGTCGCGCGAGGTGAAGTAGTAGGCACGGTTGTTGACCACTCCCGTGGCGTCGGCCAGCAGGCGGGCATCCAGCGTCTTCTGGGCGGCAGCGAGGAACGGGTCCCAGATGATCCAGGCATCGACTGCGCCCTTTTCAAACGCGGCGCGCGCGTCGGCTGGGGCCAGGAAGACAGACTGCACGTCGCCGTATTTCAGACCATTCTTCTCCAGCAGCTTGACCAGGAAATACTGCACGTTGGAGCCCTTGTTGTAGGCCACGCGTTTGCCCTTGAGGTCGGCCACGCTGCGGATCGGGGAGTCCTTGGGCACGATCACGGCCTCCAGCGCTGGGCGCGGCACCGTGGCGCCCGCATAGACCAGCGGCGCGCCAGCGGCCTGGGCGAAGATGGGCGGGGCTTCGCCCACGTCGCCAAAGTCGATGGAGCCGACGTTGAGCGCTTCGAGTTGCACGGGGCCGGCGTTGAACTCGGTCCAGGTGACCTTCACGCCCAGCGGGGCCAGTCGCTTTTCAAGCGTGCCACGGCCCTTGAGGATGGAAAGCCAGCCTTTTTGGTGGCCCACGCGCAGCACGCGGCCGGGCGCAGTCGTTTGTGCAAGGGCCGGGGCCCCCGTGACGCCGAGAGCGGCGGCGGCCAGACCGGTGAGCAGCGCCTGGCGGCGATGAAGAGAGAAATGTGTCGTCATAGTGATGGTTTGTTTCTAGAAAAATGGGGCGGCAAAAAGAGGCCAAAACCGCGGGAATTCAGCCCGCGACAGGCACCACCGGCATGAGCAAGAAGGCACCGATGACCACGAGCGAGGCCACCACCAGCAAGGCAATACCCAGCCAGCGCAGGGCGTCGCGCAAACCCAGGGGTCGGTCTTCAAGGACCGATGGAGCCTGTGGCTGTGCGGACAGAGGGATTGCGTCACCGGACATGAACAGCACCTTTTTTTGTACAAGCAGGCAACAGCCCACCCTGCCTGCGCTCAGCGGGCATTACCAGGAAAACAATGGAAAGGAGGAAGGCGGGCGGAGCGTGGGCGCCTGCGGCCAGGGCCGCAGGCGCGTGGTCCGTCAGACGCTACATCGCACTTGCGAGAAATGCACGGGCGCGAACCGTGTGGCCTGGGCGGGCGATGGGCGAAGGGTTTCGGTGACCAGCACGTTCACCGCGTCATCCAGTCGGGCGGCAATGTCGGCCTGCACGTGGTAGGTGCCCTCGGGCGTCAGCGTGACCTGGGCGTCGGTGGCGTAGATGCCGGGCAGGATGCTCTTGGCACCCAGCGACTGCAGCACGGGGCGCAGCGCATAGTCCAGCGCCAGCATGTGGTGCGGGCTGCCGCCCGTGGCCAGGGGCAGCACGGTCTTGCCCTTGAGAGCTGTCTGCGGCAACAAATCCAGAAACACTTTGAGCACACCGCTGTACGCCGCCTTGTAGACGGGCGTAGCCACCACCAGCACGCTGGCATCTGCCACCTGGTCAATCGCCTTCACCACGGTGGGATGGCCAAAATCGGCCAGCAACAGCGCCTGGGGCGACAGGTCGCGGATATGGATGCGATCCACCAGCGCGCCGCGCACCGACAGGCGCTGGGCCACGGCGTCGAGCAAGGCGGCGGAGCGGGAGCGCTCTGAAGGGCTGCCAGCGATGAGCAAGGCGGACATGGTGTTGGTTCCTTTGTTACTACTGTTTTGATAGCTACCAGCGCATGACGGACTAGCGCTTGAGCTTGTTTTTCTTATAAAAAGGACAAACAACGCCCCGCCCGGCCCGTTGGGGCCAGGGTTCTTCCATGGAGGCTGGAGCATCGCCCCAGCCACCTTCGGGGCGGTTGGGCCTGCTTACTTGCGCGTGTAGATCTGATCGAAACTCGCGTTGTCCGCAAAGTGGTCCTTGGCAGCCTTGTCCCAGCCACCAAACGCGTCGTTGATGGTGAACAGGTTCAGCTTGGGGAACTGCTTGGCGTACTTGGCCTTGGCCTTGTCAGAGACTGCGGGGCGGTAAAAATGTTTGCCCGCAATGTCCTGGCCTTCTTCGGTGTACAGGTACTGCAGATAGGCCTCGGCCACGGCACGCGTGCCCTTCTTGTCCACGTTCTTGTCCACCACCGACACGGCGGGCTCGGCCAGGATGGAGATGGACGGCGCGATCACGTCGAACTTGGTGCCGAATTCCTTTTCGAGCAGGTAGGCCTCGTTCTCCCACGCAATCAGCACGTCGCCCTGGTTGCGCTGCGCAAACGTGATGGTAGAGCCGCGTGCGCCGGTGTCGAGCACGGGCACGTTGCCGTACAGCTTGGCCACGAAGTCCTTGGCCTTGGCGTCGCCACCGTACTTGCGCTTGGCAAATTCCCAAGCTGCCAGGTAGTTCCAGCGCGCACCGCCCGAGGTCTTGGGGTTGGGTGTGATCACTTTCACATCGGGGCGCACCAAGTCGTCCCAGTCTTTGATGCCCTTGGGGTTGCCCTGGCGCACCACCAGCACGATGGTGGAGGTGTAGGGCGAGCTGTTGTGCGGCAGGCGCTTTTGCCAGTCTTTCGGGATCCAGCCTCCGTTGGTGTGCAGCGCATCGGTGTCGCCCGCCAGCGCCAGGGTGGCCACGTCGGCGTCCAGCCCGTCGATGATGGAGCGCGCCTGCTTGCCCGAGCCGCCGTGGCTTTGCTTGATGGTCACGTCCTGGCCGGTCTTGGCCTTCCAGTGTTTGGCAAAGGCCTGGTTGAACTCCACGTACAGCTCGCGGGTCGGGTCGTACGACACATTGAGCAGCGTCACAGACTGTGCAAACGACGGCAATGCCGTCAGGGCCAAACTGCTCACCAGGGCAGCGGCGAAGGGAAACTTGATAAAGTCGCGGCGAAAGTTCATGGAAGGGCCTCTTTTTGTGAATGTGTTGCGGTGCAAATCACCGATGGAACGCATTCTGGAAGGCCCTCTTCAAAACTGGAACTACTGAGATTTCAGTTCTTAATATCCAAATCATCTGAGCGAAGCTTTTTTTCGCTCGCCCCACACCAAGGACATCCCATGGCACGCACCGTTCAATGCATCAAGCTCGGCAAGGAAGCCGAAGGCCTCGACTTTCCGCCCTACCCTGGCGAGCTGGGCAAGCGAATCTGGGAAAGCGTGAGCAAGGAAGCCTGGGCCGGCTGGCTCAAGCACCAGACCATGCTGGTCAATGAAAACCGCCTGAACCTGGCCGATGCCCGCGCCCGCCAGTACCTGGCACGCCAGATGGAAAACCACTTTTTTGGTGGCGGCGCAGACGCCGCGGCGGGCTACGTCCCGCCCAGCGCGTAACGGAGCGACGCGAAGTGCAGCGCTGCAAAAAAGTGGTTTCGCCAAAACCATTTCTTTGGCGGCGGCGCAGACGCCGCGGCGGGATACGTCCCGCCCAGTGCGTAACGTAGTGAAGCACTGCGAGAAATGATTTCGCCAATACCACTTCTTTGGCAGCGACGCAGACGCTGCAGCGGGATATGTCCCGCCCGGCGCGTGACGCAGCGCAACGCACCCTGGAGCGGTTCGCGGTAAAAACCGCCTTCCCTTTCCAACAGGCCGGCGCCACGCTGGCCTTTTGCCGTCCACATGACTGAACCCATCGAGTGGCTGCCGGATGGCACCCCCTACAGCCCCCGCTTCGGCGACCGCTACCACAGCGAAAACGGCGGCCTCACCCAGGCCCGCCGCGTGTTTTTGCACGGCTGTGGCCTGCCCGAGGCCTGGGCGGGGCAATCGCAGTGGCGCATTCTGGAGACCGGGTTTGGCTTTGGCCTGAATTTCCTGGTGACCTGGGCCGCCTGGCGGGCTGACCCGCAGCGCCCCACGCTGCTGCATTTCGTATCGACCGAAGCCTGGCCTGTGAGTGCAGCCGACCTGCTGCGCGCCACCGCGGTCCACCCTGAGCTGGCGCCGCTGGCTGAGGCATTGCACCGCCAGTGGTGGGGCCTGCTGCCGGGCGTGCACCGCCTGCGTTTTGATGAAGGCCGGGTGCTGCTCACCCTGTATGTGGGCGACACCCAGGCAATGCTGCGCCAGCAGAACCTGACGGTGGACTCCATCTACCTCGACGGCTTCAGCCCCCAGCGCAACCCCGAAAGCTGGGACCGGCACACTCTGAAGGCCGTGGCGCGCTCTTGCCGTCGCGGTACGCAACTCGCCACCTGGACCATCGCACGCGCCGTGCGCGATGCCCTGGCGCAATGCGGCTTTGAAGTGACCCGCGTGCCCGGCGTGCCGCCCAAACGCGACAACCTGCATGCCACCTTCAACCCGCGCTGGGAGCCCCGCACCCCGCGCCAGCCCGGTGCGACACCGGAACCCTCTCTGCCCGGCCCCTGCATCGTGATCGGTGGCGGCATTGCAGGTGCCGCCGCCGCCGCCAGCCTGGCCCGACGCGGCTGGCAGGTCACTGTGCTGGACCAGGCCGCCGAACCCGCCGCAGGCGCGTCCGCCCTGCCCGCCGGGGTCTTCGCGCCCCATGTGTCGCCCGACGACAGTGTGCTGTCGCGCCTGTCGCGCAGCGGCATCCGCTCCACGCTGGAGCAGGCCCGCTGGTTGCTGAACGAGGGGGTGGACTGGGCGCATTGCGGCGTGCTGGAGCACCGCACTGACGGCAGCCCCGGCCTGTCACCCGATTGGACACAAGGGCCGGGTGCCGCCTGGAGCGAGCCTGCCCCCCCCGCTGCCCTGGCTGCTGCCCAGTTACCGCCCGACGCAACCGCCTGCTGGCACCACCAGGCGGGCTGGGTGCGCCCGGCGCGCCTGGCCAGGGCCTTGCTGGGCCAACCTGGCATCCAATGGCGGGGAAATTGCGCGGTGGCCCAGCTGCGGCGCATGGAGACACCCGCCACGACGCACAGTCCGGACATCACCACGTGGCAAGTGATCGATGCCCACGGCCAGGTGCTGGCCGAGGCGCCCACCGTGGTCATTGCCGCAGGCGCCGGCAGCGCGGCGCTGCTGAACCATCGCTGGCCCCTGCAGCCGGTGCGCGGGCAGGTGTCGTGGGGCCAACATGCCGACACGGCAACGCCGCTGCGACCATCGATTCCGTTCCCAGCCAACGGCAATGGCAACCTGGTGCCCCGGTTCCCGCTGGGCGATCAAGCCGATGGCGATCAAGGCTGGGTGATGGGCTCGACGTTCGAACGCGATGTGCAGACCCTGCCGCCCAGCACAGCCGACATCCACACCGCCCATGCCACCAACTGGGCCAAGCTGCAGAGCCTGCTGCCCGGCATCGCGCCCCAGCTGGAGCCTTTGTTCACCCAGGCGCTGGCTATGTCGGCGCCTCAGCCCGCCCCGGGCGAGCCCCCCGCCCTGCGCACCTGGGCCGCCGTGCGCTGCACCGCGCCCGACAGGCTACCTCTCGTGGGCCCGGTGGACGCGGCCCACCTGCCGGGCCTGTGGGCAAGCACGGCCATGGGCGCACGGGGGTTGACACTGGCGCTGTTGTGCGGCGAACTGCTGGCCGCCCGAGTGCAGGGCGAGCCGCTGCCGCTGGATGCGCGGCTGGCCAAGGCGCTGGGCACCGAGCGCCTGCCGTAACACCCTCTCGGCAAGTGGGTGGCCAGCGGCCGCCACCCCGCCAGCCCGCGCCAAGCCTTGCTTATAAACAAATAAGCATATTGGCAGAGCAAAACAATAGTTTGCATCCATAAGAAGCCCCTCTACATTCGCCGCCATGCATGAATTGGCGTTTGTTTTTGCGGGCTTTGCCGTCGGGCTCATCGTTGGCCTGACCGGTGTGGGCGGCGGCTCGCTCATGACGCCGATCCTGATCTTCTTCTTCGGCATCAAGCCCCACATGGCGGTCGGCACCGACCTGCTGTTCGCGGCTTTCACCAAAATGGGCGGCACCGTGAGCCTGGCCCGCCAACGGCTGGTGCCCTGGAAGGTGGTGGGCCAGTTGTGCGCCGGCAGCATTCCGGCGGCGCTGCTGGCGCTGTGGGCGCTGAAAGTCCTGGGGCCCGCCAGCGGCACGGCACAGGCCATCATGACCACAACGCTGGGCTTTGCCCTGCTGCTCACGGCGGCGGCGACGCTCTACAAGGTGGTGGCGTTTTCTGCCCAGCGCCAGGCGGCCGAAGCCGCTGCCCGCAAAAGCCACACCGGAGACCCCACCCGCCCCCGCCACTGGAGCCTGCCCGTGTTGCTGGGCGCCGTGATTGGCACGCTGGTGACCTTTACCTCGGTGGGCGCGGGCGCCATCGGCGTCACGGTGCTGCTGCTGGTGTACCCCATGCTGCCGCTGCCGCGCATCATCGGTGCCGACATTGCCTACGCCGTGCCTTTGACCTTGGTGGCAGGGTTGGGTCATGCATCCCTGGGCTCGGTGGATTGGCCTTTGCTTGCACAATTGCTGGCTGGCTCGCTGCCGGGCATCTGGCTGGGCTCTCGCCTCGTCGCCCGTACCCCTGAGCGCCTGATTCGCTCCGCCTTGTCCATTCTGCTGGCCTGGGCAGGCTTCAAACTGATTCTGATCTGAGCCCCTATGTACCAATACACCGCTTTCGACACCCAGTTCGTGAAACAGCGTGCCGCACAGTTCCGTGACCAGCTCACGCGCTGGCAGACGGGCAAGCTGAGCGAGGACGACTTCCGCCCCCTGCGCCTGCAAAACGGCTGGTACGTGCAGCGCTACGCCCCCATGCTGCGCGTGGCCGTGCCCTACGGAGAGATCGCCAGCCGCCAGCTGCGCGTGCTGGCGCAGATTGCCCGCGAATACGACGAGCCCGAAGCCGCCGTCTTCAAGGCCGCCATGGAAGGCCAGGGCAAGCTGGGCACCACGTTCTTGCCCACGCACTGCGCCCACTTCACCACCCGCACCAATGTGCAGTTCAACTGGATTCCGCTGTCCAAAAGCGCGGACGTGATGGACCTGCTCGCCAGCGTGAACCTGCACGGCATCCAGACCAGCGGCAACTGCATCCGCAACACCACCACCGACGCGCTAGCAGGCATCGCCGTGGACGAGATCGTGGACCCCCGCCCCTATGCGGAGCTGATCCGCCAGTGGTCCACGCTGCACCCCGAGTTCGCGTTTTTGCCCCGCAAGTTCAAGATCGCCATCACCGGCGCCAAGGACGACCGTGCAGCCACCGGCTGGCACGATGTGGGCCTGCACCTGGTCAAGAACGATGCAGGTGAGATCGGCTTCAAGGTGTTCGTGGGCGGTGGCATGGGCCGCACGCCAGTCATCGGCACCGTGATCCGCGAGTTCCTGCCGTGGAACCAGATCATGAATTACATCGAGGCCATCGTACGCGTGTACAACGAGCACGGCCGCCGCGACAACAAGTACAAGGCCCGCATCAAGATTCTGGTGAAGTCCGAGGGCCAGCAGTACATCGACGATGTGGAAGCCGAATACCGCCAGATTTTGGAGATCGACGGCGGCCCCCACACCATCCCCCAGGCCGAATTTGACCGCGTGGCCGCCTGCTTTGTGCCACCCAAGCTGGCCGACATTGCCGACGTGGCCCCCGCAGCCTTGCAGGCATCGCTGGACGCACAGGCTGCAGAGCATGTGATGTTTGGCCGCTGGCTCAAGCGCAATGTGCACGCCCACCAAAACGCCCAGCTGCGCGCCGTCACGCTGTCCTTCAAGCGCCCCGGCCAGTCGCCCGGCGACGCCACCAGCGACCAGCTCATCGCACTGGCCGACCTGGTGGACAAATACTCTGCTGGCGAAGCCCGCGTGACGCACGACCAGAACGTGCTGCTGCCCTGGGTGCACGCCAGCCGCCTGTTCGACCTGTGGCAAGAAGCCAAGGCCCTGGGCCTGGCCAGCGCCAACGTGCAACTGCTGACCGACATGATCGCCTGCCCCGGCGGCGACTTCTGCGCGCTGGCCAATGCCCGCTCGCTGCCGATTGCCGAGGCCATCACCCAGCGCTACCAGGACCTGGACGAGCTGGATGACATCGGCGAGATCGACCTGCACATCAGCGGCTGTATCAACAGCTGCGGCCACCACCACAGCGGCCATATCGGCATCCTGGGCGTCGATAAAGACGGCAAAGAGTGGTACCAGGTCACGCTGGGCGGCTCCGACGGCTCTGACCTGTCGGGCGCTGCCGTGGCCGGCAAGGTGATTGGCCCATCGTTCTCGGCGGCCGAAGTGCCGGATGTGATCGAGGCGGTGCTCGGCACCTACCGCGACCTGCGCGAAAGCGGCGAGACCTTCCAGAACACCGTGCGCCGCACTGGCCTCGACCCGTTCAAGGAAGCCGCCAAGCAGGCACGCCACAAAGAACCAGAAACCGCTGCCGCCTGAGCCCCGCAGCGCCGTACAGCACAGCCCCACAGACATGATGTTGAAACTAATCGCCGCCCAAGACCACCAGCCGCCTGCCGATGGCGACGCCCGCGCCGTGGCCCTGCCCAACGATGCCGATGCGCTGGCCCTGCCGCTCGATGGCGTGGACCGTGTGGATCTGCACTTCCCCAACTTCACCGATGGCCGCGCATTCAGCCAGGCTTTTTTGCTGCGCCGCCGCCGTGGCTTTACGGGCGAGATCCGCGCCACCGGCGACGTGTTGATCGATCAGCTGGTGCAGATGCAACGCACGGGCTTTTCGAGCGCCGTGCTGCGCGAGGGCGTGGACGCTGCCGATGCGCAGCGCCAGTTTGAACGCTTCCCTGGCTTCTACCAGGGCGACGCAGTGAACCCCCAACCCCTGTTTGCCGCCAAGGCTGCCTGACAGGCGCACTGCCCACGCGCCCGCTGCACCAACACACGAGTCCCTCACCATGAGCCAAATCGATCTCGCACGCATCAACGCCGACCTGGGCCGCAACGCGCCCGCCCTCGTGGAATGGGCCCTGGGCCTGGGCAAGACCAGCATCGTCACCACCAACTTCCGCCCCTTCGAAGCCGTGATCCTGCACATGGTCACGCAGGTGAATCCTGATGTGCCCGTGGTCTGGATGGACAACGGCTACAACACCGAAGCCACCTACCGCTTTGCCGACGAAGTGACCCAGCAGTTGGGGTTGAAGCTGAAGATCTACCTGCCCCTGCGCTCGCGCGCCCACCGCGAAGCGGTGGACGGCCCTACGCCCGCGCTGGACGACCCACGCCACGCCGCCTTCACCGAAGAGGTGAAGCTGGAGCCCTTTGCCCGCGCCCTGCGCGAGACCGCGCCGCAAGTCTGGTTCACTGCGCTGCGCGCCACTGACACCGCCGTGCGCGCGCAGATGGACCCGGTGAGCATCAACCCCGACGGCCTCGTCAAAGTGGCTCCGCTGCTGCACTGGTCGTCCAAAGACCTGCACGAGTACTGCGTGAAACACGGCCTGCCCAACAACTTCGACTACGTGGACCCCACCAAGGGCGAAGACAACCGCGAGTGTGGCCTGCACATTGCCCACTGACCCCAGGTCCGACCATGAACGCCCGCACCGACTCAGCGCTGCTTGAGAAAACCAACAACATGAGCTACCACCTCAACAACTCCCACCTCGACGCCCTGGAAGAAGAAACCATCTTCATCCTGCGCGAAGTCGCCGCCGCCTTCGAGCGCCCCGCCCTGCTGTTCTCGGGCGGCAAGGATTCGCTGGTCATGCTCAAGTGCGCAGAGAAGGCCTTTGGCGCGGGCCGCATCCCTTACCCGCTCTTGATGATCGACACGGGCCACAACTTCCCGGAAGTGACGGACTTCCGCGACTTCCGGGCGAAGGAGCTGGGCGCCGAACTCATCGTGCGCAGCGTGGAAGATTCGATGGCGCGCGGCACCGTGCGCCTGGCCCACCCCGGCGAGTCGCGCAACGTGCACCAGTCGGTCACGCTGCTCGAAGCGATTGAAGAGTTCCGCTTTGACGCCCTGATCGGCGGTGCCCGCCGCGACGAGGAAAAGGCGCGCGCCAAGGAGCGCATCTTCAGCCACCGCGACAGCTTTGGCCAATGGCAGCCCAAGGCCCAGCGCCCTGAGCTGTGGACCCTGTTCAACACCCGCCTGCAGCCCGGCGAACACTTCCGCGTGTTCCCCATCAGCAACTGGACCGAGCTGGACGTGTGGCAGTACATCGACCGCGAGCAGATCGGCCTGCCCAGCATCTACTACACGCACAAGCGCCAGGTGGTGGACAAGAAGGGCCTGCTGATGCCCGTGACCGAGCTGACCCCGCCGCGTGAGGGCGATGTGGTGGAAACGCGCGATGTGCGCTTCCGCACCGTGGGCGACATCACCTGCACCGCCCCCGTGGAAAGCACCGCAGCCACCCCGGCCGAGATCGTCATCGAGACCTTGGCCGCCGACGTGAGCGAGCGTGGCGCCACGCGCATGGACGACAAGACATCGGATGCTTCAATGGAGAAGCGCAAGAAGGACGGGTATTTCTGATGACCGCTATCAATTCAATAGCTACTGGCGCAAACAACACTAGCGCTACCGGCCAAAACGACCATATTTCCGCCCTCAAGTTCATCACTTGCGGCTCCGTCGATGACGGCAAGAGCACGCTGATCGGCCGCCTGCTGGTGGACAGCAAGGCTGTGCTGCAAGACCACCTGGCCGGCGTGCAGCGCCAGGGTGAGACCGACCTGGCCCTGCTGACCGACGGCCTTTCCGCCGAACGCGAGCAGGGCATCACCATCGACGTGGCCTACCGCTACTTCGCCACCGAAGAGCGCAAGTTCATCATCGGCGATGCGCCCGGCCACGAGCAGTACACCCGCAACATGGTGACGGCCGCATCCAGCGCCGACGCCGCCGTGGTACTGGTCGATGCGACCAAGCTCGACTGGAAGAACCCTGGCCTCGCATTGCTGCCGCAGACGCGCCGCCACAGCCTGCTGGCCCATCTGCTGCGCGTGCACTCGCTGGTGTTTGCCGTGAACAAGCTGGACGCGGTGGAAGACCCCGCACTGGCCTGGAAGCATATTCAAGGCGCACTGCAGGCCTTTGCCCAGGCGGCAGGCATCACCGTGCGAGCCATGGTGCCGGTCTCCGCCCTCAAGGGCTGGAACGTGGTGGACGCCCACGCAGGCTGGTGCGGCTATGACGGTCCTACCCTCTTGCAAGTCTTGGAAGAACTGCCCAACACCCCGGCAGACACAGCACTGGCACCGGCCTTCCCGGTGCAGTGGGTCGAGAAGTTCTCGTCCTCGTCCGACACGAGCCAGGGCCGCCGCGTGTTCTGGGGCCGTGTAGCTGCGGGCACCTTCGCGCCCGGCACGGCCGTGCAGATCTTCCCCAGCGGCCAGCTCGCCACCGTGGCCCAGGTGCTGGACCACGCCCGCCGCCCCAAGGACGTGCCCGCAGGCACCAGCGCCGGCATCATCCTGGACCGCGAGGTGGACGTATCGCGCGGCGACTGGATTCTGGCAGCGCCCACACCCGCTGCAGCCCCAGCCGATGACGACTTTGGCGACACGCCCGCCGCCACCCCGGCCTGGCCCGCCAGCCGCGAGCTGCGCACTACCGTCGCCTGGATGGACGACGAGCCCTTGGTCGCAGGTCGCGTGTATTGGGCGCTGCACGGCCACCGCTGGGTCAAGGCCAAGGTCAAGGCCGTGGTGCACAAGCTCAACATCAACACGCTGGCCGAAGAAGCCGCCACGCAGCTCGATCCCAATGCCATCGGCCATGTGGACCTGCTGCTGCAGGAGGCGATTCCCGCCGCAGCATTCAGCCAGGCCCGCGTGCTGGGCTCGCTGATTCTGGTGGACACTGCCAGCCACAAAACCGCTGGCGCCGTGCTCGTCAACTGATCCAGATCAGCGCCCCAAGCCCCAGTCACCCCATCGGGGTGAGGGACCCTGCAACCAAAGGTCGGTGAAAGCTTTTAAAATCGAGGGTTTTCACCGACCCACACAACTCCTGTCATGACCCACGTCGTTTCCGAAAACTGCATCAAGTGCAAGTACACCGATTGTGTGGACGTGTGCCCCGTGGACTGCTTCCGCGAAGGCCCGAACATGCTCGTCATCGATCCCGATGAGTGCATCGATTGCGCCGTCTGCATCCCCGAGTGCCCGGCCAACGCCATCTTTGCCGAAGAAGACCTGCCGGCCGACCAGATCGCCTTCATCAAGCTCAACGCCGACCTGGCCTTTGCCGACGGCTGGAAGAGCATCACCAAGCGCAAGCCGGCGCTGCCCGACGCCGACGAATGGAATGGCAAGCCGGGCAAGGTCAACGAACTGATCAAGTAACCCGCCGCGCGCCCCGCTGGTGACTGAGACTTTGCAAGCGCCCGCCGTCGTAGAGACCGACGCCGTTGTCATCGGCGCGGGTCCCGTGGGCCTGTTCCAGGTCTTCCAGCTGGGCCTGCAAGGCATCACCGCCCACCTGATCGACGCCCTGCCCCATGCGGGCGGCCAGTGCGTCGAGCTGTACGGCGACAAACCCATCTACGACATCCCCGGCATCCCGGTGTGCACCGGCCGCGAGCTAGCCGCTTTGCTGCTTCAGCAGATTGCGCCGTTCAAGACCCAGTGGCACCTGAACACGCTGGTGTCCGCACTCACCGTACAGGCCGATGGACGCCTGCTGGTCGAAACCTCGCAAGGCGCACAACTGCTGGCCCGCACCGTGTTCATTGCCGCAGGCGTAGGCGCCTTTGTGCCGCGCACGCTCAAGGTGGACGGCATCGAGCGCTTTGGGGGCACCCAGGTCCACTACCAACACCTGCCCGCGACTGCGGATGTGGCCGGGCGCCACGTCGTCGTGCACGGCGGCGACGAGCCCGCCGTGGCCCGCGCCGTGGATCTGGCCGAGCAAGGCCAGGCGACCCGCGTCAGCCTGCTGCACCGCCGCGACGTGTTCCAGGCGCCTGAAGCCCTGTTGCAACGCCTGCAGCAATTGCGCGATGCGGGCCGCATCCACGTCGAGGCCGCACAGATCACCGGCATTGACACTGCGGGCGACCGCCTCACCGCACTACAGGTGGTGGATGCCGACGGCAGCACCCGCGCCCTGGCGCTGGACCTGCTGGTGGCCGTGCTGGGCATCTCGCCCCGCCTCGGTCCCATTGCGGACTGGGGTTTGGCCATGGACCGCAAACAGCTGGTGGTGGACACCGAGGCCTTCCGCACCAGCGTGCCCGGCATTTACGCCGTGGGCGACATCAACACCTACCCCGGCAAACGCAAGCTCATCCTGTGCGGCTTCCACGAAGCCACGCTGGCGGCCTTTGGTGCGGCCGAGGTGCTCAAGGGCGACAAGGTGGCGCTGCAGTACACCACCACCAGTCCGCGCCTGCACCAGTTGCTGGGCGTTGCACCGTTATCGGCACCTTCTGCCACCGTGTAGCCCCGGCGGGCCAGGGCTCGCCACTTCGTGCCCAAACGACGGGCCCACAAATAAGCACAAAATGTCCAAAAGGCGCGCAAGCGCCCGGCACGATGGCGTCTCCATCCACCCACCAGGAGCACGCCATGAGCCAACCCCCCCTTCAATCCATCTGGGACACCTACACCGCGTCGTGGAAGACCGATTCGGCCGCGGACCGCACAGCCCTTTTTACCCAGTCCCTCGACCCCGCCTGCACCTACAACGACCCGCTGGCCACAGCCCAGGGCTGGGACCAATTGACGGCCTACATGGACAACTTTCACAGTCAGGTCCCCGGCGGGCATTTTGTGACCCACTATTTCGCCAGCCACAACCAGCAGAGCATCGCCAAATGGAACCTGGTGGATGGCACCGGACAGGTGATCGGGGAAGGCGTGAGCTACGGCCGGTACAACGACCAGAATCGCCTGGTTGCCATGACCGGTTTCTTTGAAACCCCTTGAACCGACGCCACCGTGCTTTATCTCCGGCAAATCCAGGAGGGCATCGATTTCATCGAGGCCCATCTCGAATCCGATATCCAGCTTTCCGAGGTGGCACGGGCTGCCGGGATGAGCCAGTGGCACTTCCAGCGGATCTTCAAGGCGCTGACCAACGAAACCCTCAAGGCCTATATTCGCTCGCGCCGGTTCTCGCGGGCTATCGAGCAGTTGACCAACACACGGCTGAGCGTGCTCGACATTGCGCTGGCGTCGGGGTACGAGACGCAGGAGAGTTTCACGCGCGCGTTCCGCGATTGCTTTCGGCTCACACCGTCGCAGTACCGCAAGATGGGCAACCGCTCGCTGTTCGTGCGCAAGATCCGCTTCGACGAAAGCTACCTCGCGCACATTCACCACAACATTTCGCTGGAACCCGACATCAAG
The DNA here is from genome assembly GCF_025246485.1 of Acidovorax sp. K2F. Taxonomy (NCBI): domain Bacteria; kingdom Pseudomonadati; phylum Pseudomonadota; class Betaproteobacteria; order Burkholderiales; family Comamonadaceae; genus Acidovorax; species Acidovorax sp. K2F. The sequence continues at coordinate 243,469 of NZ_JAOBSQ010000030.1, read as the reverse complement.
GAGCAGCCTGCCATGCAGCTGGTCGGACTGCCCACGGACTACTACGGCATCGACTCCGAAAAGAACAATCTGGGGCAAAAACTGCCGCCCCTGTGGGCGAAGTTCCTACCCCGGCTGGGCGAGATTGCGAACACCGTGCCCGGGGTCTGCTACGGCGTCGTAGCCCCAGCGGGGCCCCACACCGAAGAACTGCGCTACCTGGCCTGCATCGAAGTGCGGGGCCTCGGTGCGCTGCCACCAAGCATGGTGGCCATGGAAATCCCCGGATCGACCTATGCACGCTTCACCCACCGGGGCCCTGCGCAGAACGTCGATGCGACGGTGAACTACATCTACGCAAGCTGGCTGCTGTCGGCCGGCCCGTCGCACAGCCTGGGACCGGATCTGGAAATCTACGGCTCACAATACCACCCGACGTCCAGCGACTCCGTGATGCACTACGCGATCCCGATTGCCCAGGGCAAGCGCTGACTCCACCTCCAAGAGGACCGTGCTCCTTTGGGGCGCCCTCGCTTAGGGCGTCGAACTGGCCTGCCGGAAGCGACTGAGAGAGTCCCTTTGAACCTGATTAAGATCATCCGGCGCCAGGGTCGGTACAGTAATCGAGCTGCCCGCTACTTACCGGCCAGGAGTGGTCAGCAGCTGCAATTGAGAGCGGACACTCAACGTAAAGGCAACCGGCACCTTGCGGTGAAGGGCTACACGGTGCAGGACTTCCGATAGTCGTGGAGCCCTCTACCGCAAGGTGTCTGAATTGACTGCCCAGCTATGCAGCTCCGAATGCATCTCGATGCCTGTCGACATATTCGGCGAGCTTCTGAAATACCAACTCGTCGCCGCACGCCTTGCGACTTAGATGGACGAATGGATGCGCTTCGTCGTCCTTCACGGAATCAAGCCAAGTCCGTCGCTTGGCCTCATGTAGGTGTGGCTCCGGGAACGGGAACATGCGTGAACTTTCGTCAATGCACGAAGCGACGGACTCAACACCAATACGACGGAAGGCCTCCGCAAAGAAGGAATACGGCAGATTCGTGGGGAAGTCGCTCTCGTAGAAATACTCCAGGCCGCCGTTGTCGATGATGCCCTGAGTTGTGTTGATGACCACCACTGTTTGCAAGGCCTCTGGTAACCGACTCACGCAGCCATCCGCCTCAAGCACCTTCGCTGTGGCGTATGCAGATGCACGTTCAAGCAGAGACTGAGTCATACGTATAAAGTAATCTAGACCACACAAACTGCCGGATAAAAATGCATCTCGAGGGATATTCTGCACACAAGATGCTTGTAGGCAGGATGGGGCTCATCGACTGAACGCTGTTGGCTCTTATCAATCCATTCTGAATCAATGCCTGCTTCGGGGAATGTGGCCCCATCGCAGGCTAAGGGCCCGCTAGCATCCCTCGCTGTGGGGCAGTTCGGCCAGCCGCAGCCTGCGGCGGCAGATGAAAGCGAACGCTCAACGATTGAGCTGAGCGGACGCCACCGACGTGGCACTTGGGCCGCCCTCTCGGCTGACAGAGTTTCACTTCTCGGACACGACAAACGCCTTGGTGGCGATGAGCTTGCCATTGGCGGTGAACTCCACTCTGCCTTGCCCTATTCCAAGCGCTGTGCCTGAAGTAGACGAAACCATGTAGTACGGCGACTTGTTGACTACCGGTTGGGCCTTCTGAACCGAGACTAGCCTATCCCCATTGAACCAACGAATCTCGACAGATGGCTGCCCACCGTGAACACCGGGTTTTGACGTCAACGTGGCGTGTGCATAGATTCGGCCCTCGAACGTGAACGTATCCGCGATCTCGCGAACCTCACCGAGCCTAGGGACGCTCTTGGCTGTGACGAGTGTCACTATCCAATTCTCGATAGGTACGAGTTCACCGATGGGAGGGCTTGGCGCCCGAGCGGAGGCGCCCACTCTGACATCTTGGCCGGCGCCGGCGGCTGCCGCCTGGCTCACGACGGAAGTCTGGGACGAAACCGTCGTGCATCCGAGGTTCACGACGGTTGCGGCGGCAAGCAGCAAGGGAAGCAAAGTGTTCTTCGACATAAATCCAGTGTGGGTTCTGAGCGGACTAATGTGATTTAGACCACAAAACCTGTGGGATAAACTGAACCGCGCGGGATATTCTGGACACTGATTCTCCTGGAAGTGTCTTGCAGCATAGGTTTGCAGTGATGAACTGTTTAAACATCCAAGTACAAAAGTCCGCTAAAACCGGCAAGCGTCACCTCGACAAACTATAGCTCGCCAGTCGGCAGACACCGGGATTTCCAAGAGCCGCTGCAGCAAGTCAATTGCGGCTTCCGGCAGAGCTTCTGAACGACGGCTTTGGGCCCGGAGCAGTCGGCCAGTGGACAGCTACAAAGCCGTCGTCTGACGATGAACGACTCCATGGCGTGGCCCAGCCGCATGCGCAAAGCTATAGTGTTTGGAACGAATTCGCTAAGCCGCAGCTCGCGACTCTGCTTCAACGTTGGGCCTCACTTTTCCGACCAAGCGAATGAACGAACTTGAACGAACCGCCGGTTTGGCGGCCACACCAGGCTACGAATACGCCCGACGCACCGGAAATCAACTTCATGTCGCCGGGCAGGTACCTCACAACTCAGCGGGCCAGCTCGTGGGGGTCATGGATCCGCTCGCTCAAGCCGCACAGTGCTTGAACAATCTGGACGCGCTGCTTTCGGTCCATAGCTTCTCGATGGGGGACGTTCAGCGCCTTGTTGTCTATGTCGTAGGCGAGCAGGAGAACCTAACAAAGGCTTGGGCTGGCGTACAACAGTGGTTCTCTGGTGCCGTTCCTCCAGCGACGCTCCTTGGGGTCGCATGCCTTGGCCATCCCGGCCAGCTCGTCGAGGTGGACGCAACTGTAGTCAAGAGTGCGGCTCAGCCTCGGTGAGGCCTAACCCCCCAAGCTGACGCCCTAAGGTACTTGGAGCTTAGCTCGAACGTTGACAGTCCGCTTTCGCCAGACGCGATCGGCTGCTCCTGGCCGTTTTCAGCCCTCGTGCTGAGTGTTCGCTTGCTTTCGAATTGAGAACGTGACCGTGAAGTCGGGGTCGACCACCACTTCTCCGGTGCTCCGAAGCCGGTACTCACCGGGTGGTGCTTCTCGAAACGAGCGCGTATCTGGAGGTAGGTTGTACTGCTCGCCGTCCCGCAGGCCTTGCAGCGATAGCAGAATTCCGCTGTGCTCATCTGCATGGACGATGCGGCCGAACAGTTGTTGCTGCTCGAAAGGCTCCTCGGCTCGCGCTTCGAAGTAGGCCAATCCCACGAGAACTACTTTCCCTGGGAGCTGCATCGCAAGGGTCATATCCCATGGATGCGCGTCATTGAAGTGGTTACTCATGCCGGGGAGTCTGCCTTTTAAGTTGAAAGTCTGCCGCTGGCCGGGGCCTGCCGCCATGCGCAGGTGCTAGCGGAATCAAAGTGGGAATTCGGAAACTGCACTACGACCGCCGGGACATTGGTTGCTGCCTGATCTTTGTCCAGTACTCGTCAGCCACGTCCGCATCAATGCCTGGCTGAATATTCGTCGGATAGAGCGCATCCCTACCATCTCGACGCGGACCCGATATCCAATAGTGTTCACCAGTCTCAACGTCAAAGTAGTTTGACTTAAATCTAGTGCCTTTGAGGCTCTGAAACGATTTGCCTTGGTAGTACAGAGTCGCTCCTGTCTTCGACGCAGTCACGCGGCCGATTCGAGCAGGACCAGTCAGCCCGCCCGACTTCGCCTCGATGTACATGATTCTGTTTTTCATAACTCTTCAGGTCCGCTTGTGGCCGGATTCTGCCCCACGGCGGGGGACGCGAGCGGGCCCGCTCTCGACAGTCACCGCTGCCTCAAGGCGCCATTCGCACCCATGAAGGAAATGAACTGCGCCACTTGTGAAACAGCTCGTTGACCTCACTCAACCCTGTTTAACTAGAATCCAACCATATCGCTGGGGGTGTCCTGCAATAAATCCGTTGCTGGGCTGAGATCAAACCCTTCGAACCTGTTGCCTGCATTGTTTTACTTTGCAGGCTTGAGATCATCCTCGCGCAGGGAAGCAAGTCCGCCATGGCACGGCCCTGAACACTTCAGGGCGCACTGGTGGGCGGCCCCTGCTCTGTATCTGCTTACGGAGCCATTCCATGTCCTCATCGCCTGCCACGCACGCCACCAACGAAGCGCTGGCTCCCGTCTCCCCCGACCGCCGCGTTTTCCAGTGGCATGACCACGCCTCGCTCTGGTTCAGCCTGGGCGTGGGCCTGCTGGTCATGCAGGTGGGTGCCTACCTGATGCCTGCGCTGGGCACCAAAGAGGCACTCATCGCCATCGTCGCCGGTTCCATCGTGGGCGCGGGCCTGCTGGGCTGGGTGGCCAAGCTGGGATGCGACAGCGGCCTGGCCAGCGCCGGGCTGATGCATGCCGTGTACGGCCGCACGTTTGCCAGCCTGCCGATCATCCTGAACATCGTGCAGCTGGTGGGCTGGGGCACGTTCGAGCTGGTGGTGATGCGCGATGCCACCGTGGCCATCGGCCAGCAGTCGGGCGCCATGGCCGGTGCCCACTGGCCCGTGCTGGCGACGCTGCTGTGGGGCGGCGTGGTGATGCTGCTGATCAGCGGGTCGATGGTGCAGCTGGTGCGCAAGCTGATTGCGCGCATTGCCCTGCCGCTGGTCGTGTTGTCGCTGCTGTGGCTGTCGTGGCAGTTCCTCTCGCTGGCGCAAACCCAAGGTTTTGAAGCGCTGTGGACACGCAAGGGCGACGGCGGCATGGGCGTGCTGCCCGCTCTGGACCTGGTGATCGCCATGCCCATCTCGTGGCTGCCGCTGGTGGCTGACTACGCGCGCCATGGCAAGAACGGCGGCTCGGCACTGCGCGGCACCTGGCTGGGCTATGCGCTGGCCAATATCTGGTGCTACAGCCTCGGTGTGCTGGTGGCGCTGACCTTGCCCAGCCAGGACCTGGTGCAGGCGCTGCTGCTGGCCCAGGGCGGGCTGATTGCGCTGTCGCTGATCCTGATCGACGAGGTGGACAACGCCTATGGCGACGCCTATTCGGGCGCCGTGTCGGCCCACAGCCTGCTGCCGCGCTGGGGCGTGCGCGCCTGGGGCCTGCTGGTGGCCGCGCTGTGCACCGGGCTGGCACTGGTGCTACCCATGCACAGCCTGGAGCCGTTCTTGCTGCTGCTCAGCTCGGTGTTTGTGCCGCTGTTTGGCGTGATTCTGGGGCGCCTGGCCTTCGGCACCGATGCGCCCGCCCTGCTGGCGGCTGCGCGCAAGGTGAATGCGGCGCCCGTGGCCATCTGGCTGGCGGGCATCGCGGTGTACCACCTGGCACCCAAGGTACTGCCTGACGCGGGCTCTGCCCTGCCCGCACTGGTGTTCAGCTTTGTGCTCGCCTGGGCCACGAGGCCCAAGGCACACTGAACCAATCAGTCACTATCAAAAGATGAGCGCTCAGCGCATGATTGACTAGCGCTTGAGTCTCAAAACACCCAAAAATCGCTCTACAGTGCCTGAAACACCCGCTGCGCCACGGGCGCGTAGCCGTGGTTGAGCGGGCCATGGCCGTGGCCGGTGGTGACATCCGCCCCGGCAGCAATGGCCCCCAGAATGTAGGCCCGTGCCTGTTCCACGGCCTGCTGCAGCGGCTGGCCCAGTGCCAGCTGCGCGGCAATCGCTGACGACAGGGTGCACCCGGTGCCATGCCCGTTGTGGGTGGCAATGCGCTGTGACTGCAACCGGTGGCCCTGACCTTGTGCGTGTTCCCCGCCTTGCACGGCCAACACATCCACCACCCAGTCGCCCGGAAGGTGCCCGCCTTTGAGCAGCGCGGCGCGGGCGCCCAGTCGCAGCAGGTCTTGCGCGGCCAGCTCCAGCGCCTCCACGCCCTCGATGCTGCGCCCCAGCAGCCATCCGGCCTCGTCCAGGTTGGGCGTGACCACTTCGGCCAGCGGAAACAGCTCCTGGACCAGCACGGCCACCGTCTCCTGGGCAATCAGCCGATCGCCACTGGTGGCCACCATCACCGGGTCCAGCACCACGTGCGGCAGCTGATAGGTCCGAATGGCTTCTGCCACCACGTGCACCACGTCCGGTGAGTGCAGCATGCCGATCTTGACGGCGTCCACGCCAATGTCCTGCACCACCGCATCGATCTGGGCCTTGAGCATCTCGGGCGGAATGCCATGGATGCCTGTCACCCCACAGGTGTTCTGGGCCGTGATGGCGGTGATGGCCGTCATGCCATAGCAGCCCAAGGCACTGAAGGTTTTGAGATCGGCCTGGATGCCCGCGCCGCCGCCGCTGTCAGACCCGGCAATGGAGAGCACGCGTGCGTAGCGGTGGCCCGTGGAGGGCGAGGAGGTCGTCGGTGAAATCATGGCAAAAATTATGGCCTATGCGCCACGTCAAAACGGGGCGCATGGGGGATGTGCTGTAATTCATTTTCCGGACGAAACAGGGGTGTCCCACCGCATGGTGCGCGACTGAGAAATACCCTGGGGCCCGCACAGAACCCTGTGCACTGCGGCACACGCAGCAGCCCCGCTACCCGATCCAGGTCATGCTGGCGTGGGGAGTTTCCATCAACGGTGACCCCGTTTTGTCCATGGCTGCTTGCCACTACATGGACACACTGACGGAGCTATGTCACTTCCACCTTCTTCCTTTGCCATCCTGGGCGCAGGGCTCATGGGCCGTCTGCTGGCTGTGGAGCTTGCGCGTCTGGGGCACCGCGTGGACATCTATGACGCGGGCAGCCCCGCCGCCGAGAACTCGGCTGCTACGGTGGCCGCGGCCATGCTGGCGCCGCTGGCAGAGTCCGCGATCACCGAACCCGGCGTGGTGCGCATGGGCCGCCACGCGTTGACGCGCTGGCCCGAGTTGCTGGCAGCTCTGTCAGAACCCGTTTTTTTTCAGCAGGCCGGCACGCTGATCGTGTGGCATCGCCAGGACGCGACCGAAGCCCAGCGTTTCACCCGCCAGCTCGAAAACAACCAGCGCGGCCTGCCCGAGCTGCCCGCCCTGCAAAAGCTCGATAGTGGCGCCCTGGAGCAGGTGGAGCCCGCCCTTGCGCACCGCTTCAACCAGGGCCTGTACCTGCCCGGCGAAGGCCAGCTAGACAACCGCCAGTTGCTGGCCGCCCTGGTGGTGGAAATGGAGCGCCTGGGAGTGCGCATGCACTGGCACACGCCCCAGTCGCCCGAAGCCTTTACGCCCGGCGCACCCGGCCAGCCTGACCGGGTGCTGGACTGCCGGGGCCTGGGCGCCAAGGGCCAGTGGAGTGCCTTGCGCGGCGTGCGTGGCGAAGTGGTGCGCATCCATGCGCCCGACGTCACGCTGCAGCGCCCCACCCGGCTGGTGCACCCGCGCTACCCCATCTACATTGCGCCCAAGGAAGACCATCTGTTTGTCATTGGCGCGACCGAGATCGAGTCCGACGACCGCTCCCCGGCCAGTGTTCGCTCCACCCTGGAACTGCTGAGCGCCGCCTATGCGGTGCACCCCGGCTTTGGCGAGGGCCGCATCCTCGAGCTGGCCACGCAGTGCCGCCCCACGCTGCCCGACAACCTGCCCGCCATCCGCCAGACCCGCCCGGGCGTGCTGGAGATCAACGGTCTGTACCGCCACGGCTTCATGATCTCGCCCGCCATGCTGGATGTGACCCTGGAGGTGCTGAACACGGGACAATCGACCCTGTCCGAACGTTTTGACCTCCGGCTGGAACTGGAGCCAGCCGCACCCGCCCCGACCGGCGTTGCAGCCCCCGCATTTGCATGAACATCTCGATCAACCAAATCCCACACGAACTGCCCGAAGGTGCCACCGTGGCCGATGCTGTGGCCGCCATCGAAGCGCGCCCCCCGTTTGCCGTGGCGGTGAACACCACTTTTGTGCCCAACACCCGCTACGCCGCCCATGCGCTGCAGCCTGGCGACCGTGTGGAGATCATCTCGCCGGTCACGGGCGGCTGAATCAGCCAAAATTCAATCAAAAGAGCTGTAAGCGCTTATAAATCATGCACTAGCAGCTACAAAAATCATAGTAAACCAATGACCACTCCGACGCCCCAAGACCCGCTGGTGCTGTATGGCCAGACGTTCGCCAGCCGCCTGCTGCTGGGCACCTCGCGCTACCCATCGCCCGCCGTGCTCGAAGCCGCTGTGCAACGCGCCAAGCCCGCCATGGTTACGGCATCCCTGCGCCGCCAGGGCAGCAACCCGGCCGAAAGCGGCAGCAGCTTCTGGGATCTGCTGCGCAAGCTCAACGTGCCCGTGCTGCCCAACACCGCTGGCTGCCACAGCGCGCAAGAGGCCATCACCACCGCCCAGATGGCGCGTGAGGTGTTCAACACCCCCTGGATCAAACTGGAGCTGATCGGCGATGACTACACCCTGCAGCCCGACACGCTGAACCTGGTGGGCGTGGCCGAGCACCTCATCAAGGAAGGTTTTCAGGTGCTGCCCTACTGCACCGAAGACCTGGTGCTCTGCCAGCGCCTCGTCGATGTGGGCTGCCAGGCCGTGATGCCTTGGGCCGCCCCCATCGGCACCGGGCGCGGCCCGGTCAACCCCTATGCGCTGCAAACGCTGCGCGAGCGCCTGAACGTGCCCATGCTGGTGGATGCCGGGTTGGGCCTGCCTTCGCACGCCTGCCAGGTCATGGAATGGGGCTACGACGGCGTGCTGCTGAACACCGCCGTGGCCCTGGCCCAAGACCCCGTGACCATGGCCGGCGCATTTGCCGATGCCGTCAGCGCCGGGCGCGCAGCCCGCCTAGCCGGTGCCATGGCCGCACAAGACGCCGCCCAGCCCAGCACCCCCGTGCTGGGCACCCCTTTCTGGCACCACGCCCATGCATGACACCACCACCCTGGCGCAGGCCATCCTGAGCCACCACGCGGCCACCTTTGCGGGGTTTGCGCCCGAGCCCGTGCCAGCCCCCACGTTGCAGGACCCTGTCTACCTCGCCGCGCTACAGGCCTGCAGCCAATTGGGCTTCATCGCCCATGACGCAGAATGCCTGGCCCGCGCCTGGCAGGTGCGCGCGCTGCGCACTGGCAGTGCACAGCCCGAGCAATGGCCGGACGAGCCCCAGGACTTTGGCCTGCAGCGCCTTCCGCGCGCCCAGCAGTTCGCCGCGTGCCCGGAGCACCTGGGCTTGTATGCCGTACTGCCCGACGCCCAGTGGGTGGGCCGCATGGCACGTGCCGGGGTGCCCACGGTGCAATTGCGCTTCAAGTCGGACGACGCCCAGGCCATCCGGACCGAAGTTCAGGCCGCCGTCCAGGCGGTGCAAGGCACAGGCGCGCTGTTGTTCGTCAACGACCACTGGCGGGACGCCATCGAAGCTGGCGCCTACGGCATTCATCTGGGCCAGGAAGACCTGGACGCACTCACCGCAGAGCAACTGCAAACGCTTTATCGCTCGGGCCTGCGTCTGGGCGTGAGCACCCATGGATATGCCGAAATGGTGCGTGCCGACGCCGTGGGGCCCAGCTATATCGCGATGGGTGCAGTGTTCCCCACGACCCTGAAAAAAATGGCCACCGCTCCCCAGGGCGTGGGCAGGCTGGGCGTGTATGCGCGGCTGATGCGGCACTACCCGCAGGTGGCGATTGGTGGGATCAGCGCCGAGCAGTTCCCCAGGGTACTGGCCACTGGCGTGGGTTCCGTGGCCGTGGTGCGTGCCTTGGTCAATGCACCGGACCCTGAAGCATCGGCCGCAGAGCTGATGGCGCTGATGCGGTGACGGCTCGGTGGCGATAGCTGCCACGGCGGTTATCGCGCATCCCTCACGACCATCGCAGCGCCACCTGGATAGTCGCCGGGTGGCCGATTGGTCGCCTGCTCGCTACTTGTTGTCGGGCTTCTTCATCTGCTCCAGCTCAAGGCGGAGCTCCATGAGATCGTTCTCCATGCCAAAGCCGACCGGCTGGCCCGCTGGCGGCGGCGCCGTCACGGGCACCGGGGGCAGATCGCTGAGCGTGAGGTGGGGTGGTTCCGACAGATCCAGGTCGAGCGGAATGCCCCGCGAATCCTCGCCTACTGCTGCTGCGGGCCTGGAGGGAGTGGCTGCAGAGCGCACGGGCTCGGGCTCCTGCTGGGCCTTCATCGCGAACTCGAACTCCAGGCTGGCTGCCAGTGAATCAAGTGGCTGGTCGTCGTGCAGCGCCACCGGTGCAGGAGCTGCAGGTGCCACCAGGGTCTCGGACCGGGGCGGTGCCAGGGGCGTCGTCCGCTTGCGCGGGGGCGCTGCACCACGCGCGCTGGCGGGCGTGGTCTGTGCAATCGCCAGCAGCAGCAAAAGATCGTCATAGGCCGCCAGATCAAACGGCTCCACCGCTTCAGCGCCCGTGCGGCGGAACAGGAATTTCTCCAGCAAGCCCAGCACCGCAGGCGTTGTCCACTCGGCCTCGATCTCGGCGAGTGCGTCGGTGTAGTGGTACAGCATGCGGCCCGTGCGGTGAAAGCCCGCAAACTCCGGCACTTGCGCGTTGAAGGACTGCATGAACTGCGTTCGCAGCTGCGCAAACTCATCCACACGGCTGAGCGTGTGGTACAGCCGCAATAGCTCCAGGTAGGCCAAGGGCGAGGTCTGGCGGTGCTCGGCAATGTGATTCTTCAGCACCTCGATGGCCTGCTGGTGCTCGCCCACCGAGACAAAAAATTCAGCCTGCTGCTGGATGTCAAACAGCTCTTCAGGGTTGACGATGTGGGGCGCTACCGAGGCGGCGGCCGGCGCGGAAACCGACTTCGCCTGCAAGGGGGCGGGAGCACTCGCCGCCGGGCTGGTCGCTACGAAGCGCGGTTCCACGGCCGCAGGGGCTGCCTTGCGCAGGGGCATGGCACCGGACTCGGGGTTCGCCGCGACGGCATGAGGCTGGGTTTCCGACGGCAGCCACGTGTCGCCGGGATGGGGGGTAAGACTGACCGCTTCTTCATGCGCCGATGCTGCATCGCCACGTGCGCCCAAGGCCACAGAATCGCGCCACGAACGCACTGCCTTGTCAGAGGCGCTGCGCATCCGCGACCACATCCATGCCACCCCCGCCAAGGCCAAGGCCAGCAGACCGCCCAAGGCATATACCACCGTCGCAGGAAAACGCTCCTGTTCCATCGCCTCCAGCTGCTGCTGCAACTGGCCAGCGGCTGCACGGTCCTTGGCGGCCTGTGCTCGCAATGCGGCGGTGTCTGATTCCAGCGCCTTCAACCGTTCGCCGTCTTTTTGCAATTCTTCCGGCTGCGCGTTCAACGACCTCCACAACGCGGCGGCCTGGGTGCGCAGGGCCGACATCTCTTCAGAAGGCGCCGTGGGTAGCTGCGCGGTAGAGCGCAACGCCACAGGACTGTCCAGCCAGGTGTCCAGGGGCTCAACCACCAAACGCGAGCGCGCTGCAGGTGCAGCGGCCACCACCGACTTGCCAGGTGCTGCCGTGCCCACACGCGCGGAAGGCCGCGCGGCAGTTGGAGAGCCGGGAGGGCGGCTCTCAGCGGAGGGCGAGCCCGAGGCCCTTGCCAGTGCAGGCGCCTTGTCACGGGGCCTGGTGGCCTGCATCGCACCGGCGGCAGCCGCAGATGCACTGCCACTGCCCTGTGAAGGCGAAAGCTGTGACTCTGAAGCTGCGCTGGGGGTTGCTGCAGGAAGCCGCGCCAAGTCCACCGGGGATGCAGAGGTGGACCGGGTGACGGTGGTCGGCAAATCCGAGAGGAAGGTGTAGCTGCGCGTGGTTTTTCCGTTGCACCCTGCGGTCAGGGTCACGGTGAGAACCGGTTCATCCAGCGATACCGAGGCCAGCACGCGGACCCCTGAAGGACGCCCACGCACCTCGGGCAATGGGACCACGCGCACCTTGTTGTCACTGATGGCGTTGTCGCCTGCCACCAGCTTGGCCGTGACGCAGGACGATGCGACATCCGTGCCCGGGTCGGGCTGCAACTCGAACGAGAGATCGACCGGGGCACCCAACACGACCGTACCACTACCATTGCCCAGGGACAGCGCCGAAGCACCGGCTGCAAGCGCCCACAATCCTGGTCCAAAAACGGTGTTACGGATTTTCACAATCAATTCTGTTTTTCGGTCCGGAGGATTCTTGCACATAAGACCCAGATAAGGCCAGAGCCATAATGCCGCTATGAAAATTCAGTTTCCCAAGATCGCCATCGTGGGTACCGGTGCCATGGGCCGGGGCATCGCGCAAATTGCTGCCCAGGCTGGCAGCCAGGTTTTTCTGCTGGACGCCAACCCCGGAGCCGCCGACGCCGCTCGGGCCGCCTTGCAGGAGCAATGGAACAAGCTGGTCGCCAAGGGCCGGATCGAAGCGGACCAAGCCACAGCGCTGACCGCGCGGCTGCACCCCGTCAAAACGGCGGCAGACCTGGCGGCCTGCGATCTGGTGGTGGAAGCCATCGTGGAGCGGCTGGATGCCAAACAGGCTCTCTTCGTCGAACTGGAAGGGGTGGTGCGCGCCGATGCGGTGCTGGCCACGAACACGTCCTCCCTGTCCGTGACGGCCATTGGCGCAGCCCTCAAGCGCCCCGAACGCCTGGCCGGGTTCCACTTCTTCAACCCCGTCCCTTTGATGAAGGTGGTGGAGGTGATCGCGGGCCTCAAGACAGATCCAGCGATCTGCACTGCGCTGGCCACGTATGCCAAGGAAATGGGCCATACCCCTGTACAGGCGCAGGACACCCCTGGCTTCATCGTGAACCACGCGGGGCGCGGCTTCGGCACGGAGGCCCTGCGCATCGTGGGCGAAGGCGTGGCCGATTTCGCCACCATCGACCGCATCCTGCGCGACCAGGTCGGCTTCAAGCTGGGGCCCTTCGAGTTGATGGACCTGACGGCGCTGGACGTGTCGCACCCGGTCATGGAGTCCATCTACCGCCAGTACTACGATGAACCCCGTTTCCGCCCCAGCGTGATCACCGCGCAGCGTCTGGCGGGGGGCGTGGTGGGCAAGAAGGTGGGCGAAGGCTTCTATCGCTACGTGGAGGGCACGGCGCAGGTGCCTGCCGAGGCGCCTGCCCCCGTGGTCAACGACATTCCGCCGGTGTGGGTGTCCCCGCGCGCTGCACGCCGGGCCGAGCTGTACCAGTTGCTCAAGGACCTGGGGGCCACCATCGAGACCGGCCAATCCCCCTCCCCCCAGGCCATCACGCTGGTTGCCCCACTGGGCTTTGACGTGACCACCGTCGCAGTGGTGGAGCGGCTGGACCCAGCCCGTACCATCGGCATCGACATGCTCATCGATGACGCCGCGACCAAGCGCCGCGTGCTGGCCACCAACCCCGCCACGCGCGTTGACATCCGCAACGCGGCGCATGCGCTGTTTGCGCGCGACGGCAAGGCTGTCAGTGTGATCCGTGACAGCGGTGGTTTCGTCACGCAGCGCGTGGTGGCCACCATCGTGAACATCGCCAGCGACATCTGCCAGCAAGGCATCTGCACCCCCAAGGATCTTGAGACCGCCGTGACCCTGGGCCTGGGCTACCCGCTGGGCCCCCTGGCCATGGGCGACCGCTGGGGCCCCACCAACATCCTGGAAGTGTTGTTCAACATGCAGACCGTGTATGGCGACACGCGCTACCGCCCCAGCCCATGGCTGCGCCGACGGGGTGCGATTGGCCTGAGCCTGAGCCATGTCGAAGAAGACTGATTGCCAAGCACCACGGCCGCCTCACTGAAGACCACCATGCCCGCAGAACTCCAGAGCACCAGCCAGGGCCAAACCCTGATCCTGACCCTTCGCAACCCCGAGCGGCGCAATGCCATCGACCCGGTGATGTATGCCGCGGGTGTGGAAGCGCTGGGCGTGGCCGAAAGCAGCCCCGACATCCGCAGCGTGGTCATCACGGGCGCCGATGGCATGTTCTGCTCGGGCGGCAATCTGCAGCGCCTGCTGGCCAACCGCCAGGAAGCGCCGCAGGTGCAGGCACAAAGCATTGAAGGCCTGCACAACTGGATCGAGACCATCCGCACCTACCCCAAGCCGGTGATCGCCGCCGTGGAGGGCGCCGCAGCCGGTGCAGGGTTTTCGCTGGCACTGGCCTGCGACTTCATCGTGGCGGCCCGCAATGCCGTGTTTGTGATGGCCTACAGCAACGTGGCCCTGTCGCCCGATGGCGGCGCCAGCTGGAGCCTGGCCCACGCGCTGCCCCGCCAGATAGCCACCGAGATTCTCATGTTCGGGGACCGCATCAGCGCAGAACGCCTGCACACATTGGGCCTGGTCAACCGCCTTGCCGAAGCAGGCAATGCACTCGACACCGCCCTGGCGCTGGCCGAGCAGCTCAATGCCCGTGCACCCAATGCACTGGCCAGCATCAAGGAGCTGCTGAACGAAGCTCCCCATGCCCAGCTCACGCACCACCTGGGCCATGAGCGCGACCACTTCGTGAAGAATCTGCACCACGCCAATGGCGGCGCAGGCATCTCAGCGTTTCTGGAAAAGCGCGTGCCCCGCTACGAGTAGCGCTGCACCACAAACGCCTCGACGCATCCACCGTCGCAGACCCATCAACCCCCGGTACGCTGCCACCCAGCGCCGGGGGTTTTCTTTTGGCCTACGCGCAGACACGCAGGTGACAACCCTGACGCATTGCGCAGGTCCCTGACGCGACAATGGGCCTGTTTCTAGTCACCCAAAAGACAGGCCATGGACGACCCGATTCTTACTATCGAAGAACGTGAAGCGATCAACTCCGGTCGCTGGTTTTCATCACTCTCACCTTCGCTACGCCACGACATCCTGCGATGTGCATACGTCAAACGCTTCAAGGACGGCGGCCTCATCGCCGCACGCGGCGACCCGCCCGAGGAGTGGATTGCGTGCGCGCGCGGTGCAGTGCGGGTGAGCTCCACATCCATCTCGGGAAAGCAGATCACGCTGACCTATGTGGAGCCGGGCATCTGGTTCGGCGACGTGGCGATCTTCGATGGGGACCGGCGCACGCACGACGCCTACGCGCACGGCGACACCACGATCCTGTGTGTGGCCAAGGCCGATTTTCGCAAGATCCTGGCCGTGCACACCGAGCTGTACGAAGCGATGCTGCGCCTGCATGCGCGGCGCATTCGCCAGCTGTTCGGGCTGGTGGAAGACCTCAACACGCTTCCCCTGCGATCGCGCCTGGCCAAGCAGCTGGTGCACCTGGTGCGCAGCTACGGCGTGCCCAGCCTGTCGGACGGCAGCGAAATGCGGATCAGTCTGCAATTGGCGCAGGAAGAACTGGCACAACTGCTGGGTGCGTCGCGCCAACGCGTGAACCAGGAACTCAAGGCCATGGAACGCGAAGACGCCATCCGCATCGAGCCGGGCGGCCTGGTGGTGCGGGACCGCGAAGCCCTGATGCGCATCGCTGAAGCCGACAACTGACTCACTTACCCCATCACTGACAGCCAGAACCTTCATCCGCCTCCATGAGCAACTTTGACCATTTCGTCGGCACCCGCCCTGTTTCCGATCAGCACGCCTTTGACATCGAAACGCTGACTGCATGGCTCTCCAGGAACATGGAGGGCTTTGCGGGCCCGCTGACGGTAGAGATGTTCAAGGGCGGGCAGTCCAACCCCACCTACAAGCTCATCACCCCAGGCGCCAGCTACGTGATGCGCGCCAAGCCCGGGCCCGTGGCCAAGCTGCTGCCTTCAGCACACGCCATCGAGCGCGAGTTTGCGGTGATGAGCGGCCTGTACGGCACCGACGTTCCCGTGCCGCGCATGTTTGTGCTGTGCGAGGACGAGTCGGTGATTGGGCGCGCCTTCTACGTGATGGAGTGCATGCAGGGCCGCGTGCTGTGGGACCAGTCCCTGCCCGGCATGACGCCAGCTGAACGTGGTGACATCTACAACGAGATGAACCGGGTGATCGCGGCGCTGCACACGGTGAAATTTGCAGACCGAGGCCTGGCCAGCTACGGCAAGCCCGGCAGCTACTTTGACCGCCAGATCGGCCGCTGGAGCAAGCAATACGTGGCCTCCATCACGCAGCCCATCGAAGAGATGGACCGCCTCATGGAATGGTTGCCCGCCAACATGCCCGCCAGCGCACGCGACGAGGGCCATGTGTCCATCGTGCACGGCGACTACCGCCTGGACAACCTGATGTTCCATCCCACCGAGCCCCGCGTGATCGCCGTGCTCGACTGGGAGCTGTCCACACTGGGCCATCCGCTGGCGGACTTCAGCTACCACTGCATGAGCTGGCACATTCCTGCCTCGCTGGGGCGTGGCATTGCGGGGCTGGACCTGGGCGCGCTGGGCATTCCCGACGAAGACACCTACATCCGCCTGTACTGCGAGCGCACCGGCATCACCACCCCCGATGCGCTGCGTGCCGACTGGAACTTCTACCTCGCCTACAACATGTTCCGCATCGCCGCCATTTTGCAGGGCATTGCCAAGCGGGTAGAGGCTGGCACGGCCTCCAGCGCCCAGGCCAAGGCCTCGGGCGACACCGCACGACCCATGGCCCAGCTGGCCTGGTCCTTCGCGCAACGCGGCTGAACACACGACGCAACACCAGCGCCGCCCACGATTACCAACGGAGAAGAAACCCATGGACTTTGACTACTCGCCCAAAACCAAGGAACTGCAGGCCAAGCTGCTCCAGTTCATGGATGACCACATCTATCCGAACGAGTCTGCCTACAAGGATGAGTTGGCCGCCAACACCGTCGCAGGCAAGCGCTGGAGCGCGCTGAACACCATCGAGAACCTCAAGCCCAAGGCCCAGGCCGCCGGGTTGTGGAACCTGTTCCTGCCGGTCGACAGCGCCGCAGCATCCGGCTATGCAGGTGCCGGGCTGACCAACCAGGAATACGCACCGCTGGCCGAAATCATGGGCCGCGTGCCATGGGCCAGCGAGGTGTTCAACTGCTCCGCGCCCGACACCGGCAACATGGAAACCATTGCCCGCTACGGCGACGAAGCCAACAAGGCCCGCTGGCTCAAGCCCCTGCTCGAAGGCAAGATCCGCTCGGCCTTCGCCATGACCGAGCCCGATGTGGCATCGAGCGACGCCACCAACATCGAGACCCGCATCGAGCGCCAGGGCGATGAGTACGTGATCAACGGCCGCAAGTGGTGGATCTCTGGTGCCGCCGACCCGCGCTGCGCAGTGTTCATCACCATGGGCAAGACCGACCCCGAAGCCCCACGCCATTCGCAGCAGAGCATGGTGCTGGTGCCCGCCGACGCCCCTGGCATCAAGATCATCCGTCCGCTGAATGTTCTGGGCTACGACGACGCACCGCACGGCCACGTCGAGATGACCTTCGAGAACGTGCGTGTGCCCGTCTCCAACATCCTGCTGGGCGAAGGCCGTGGCTTCGAGATCGCCCAAGGCCGCCTGGGCCCTGGACGCATTCACCACTGCATGCGCCTCATTGGCTTGGCCGAACGTGCGCTGGAGCTGATGTGCAAGCGCGCATCGTCACGCGTGGCCTTCGGCAAGACCGTTGCGCAGCAGACGGTGACACAGGAGCGCATTGCCGAGGCCCGCTGCAAGATCGACATGGCCCGCCTGCTCACCCTGAAGGCTGCCTGGCTGATGGACGTGGCTGGCAACAAGGTCGCCAAGACCGAGATCGCCATGATCAAGGTGGTGGCCCCCAGCATGGCCTGCCAGGTCATCGACTGGGCCATGCAGGTGCACGGCGGTGGCGGCATGTCTGATGACTTCCCGCTGGCCTATGCCTACGCCGGTGCGCGCACCCTGCGCTTTGCCGACGGCCCGGACGAAGTGCACCGCAACGCCATTGCCAAGTGGGAGCTGGGCAAGTACGGCACCTACGGCCGGGACGCCGCCGTGCCGGTGACCCGCGGTAGCTGACGCTCCACGGCACAGGACACAGGACCCGCAGACGCTCTACTGCGGGTCCTCAGCGTCTCCCGTCGCCCCGCCTGCGGCCGCAGGGGGCGGCAGGTTGTGTAATGCCCCTTGGGCAGCCGCCAGCAGCAATTGCGTGGCCTGGGCGATCTCCGTCAGGCTGCGCTGCGTGTGCTCCATGCGCAGGTACACCTTGCCGCGCACCAGCATCAACAGCAGCGGCGACTGCGCCCGCACCGCCCCGCCCTCGCCTTCCACGATGTTGAGCAACTGGGATACCACCGGCGCATGGATCCAGCGCTGCGCGGTCTCCATGCGCTCGGCCACCACCGCAAAGTGCTGGCGAAACGAGGCCGGCAGGCCCGGCCAGGTCACCTCTTCAAACATGGCCAGCCAGCGCATTTCCTCGGGCAGGCTGGCATTCACCGTGGTCTGCAGGGTGTCGGTGATGGCGTTGTAGGCATTGCCCTCCAGGGACTCCTGCAAGGGGCGGTTGAGCACCATCACCGCCGCGTCCGGGTCCACCCCCAGATCGGCGCGCCCCCGCAACTCCAGGCCGCGCACATAGTCACGCGTGGGGTTGCCACATTCCAGCCGCCACGGGTGGCCATTCAGGTCGCCCCCCAGGTCAAAATGCCCGTCCACCGCCTGCGGCACCACCGCCAGGCGCTGGGTGGCCGCCCAACGCACCACCTCCTGGTTGGACACGGGCCGTGCGGCATTCGGGCCACCGGGCAGATGCAGCGCTTTGCGAAGACGGTCAAACATGGCGATTCGAAGCCCAAGGCTTCGCGGAAGTCACGGATGCAGGCATTATTGGGGGCATCGGCCGCTGCGGCAAACCGGCGGAACGCCTTCTGTGACCTGGTTCACCATACCGGAAGGGCAAAGCGGCGAACGGCTGGTGCGGCCACTACCCAAGCGCATGGGCACTGCACCGCGCCGGAGCAACCCCGCCGCATTCACTTTTGGCGATCTGAACAGCCCACATGCTCTTCTCTATGGACCGCAGACTTGCCCTGATCACCCTGGCTGGTGCGCTCGTCGCACCGGGGATTGCCCTGGCACTGCCCGACGACGCATCGGCCCGGGTGCGCCAGCTGGTCCGCTGGTCCACCGCGACGGCCGACCACCAGGGCTTGCCGTTTGCCGTGATCGACAAGCCTGCCGCGCGCATCCACGTGTTTTCTGCCCAGGCCCAATGGCTGGGCAGCGCGCCTGTGCTGCTGGGTGCCGCGGCAGGCGACCGCTCAGCCCCGGGCATCGGGGCCAAGCCTCTGTCCCACATCCGCCCGCACGAACGTACCACCCCTGCAGGCCGCTTTGTGACCGAGCCTGGCCGCAACCTGCAGGGTGAAGACATTGTGTGGATCGACTACGACGCTGCCGTCTCACTGCACCGGGTGCGCAGCGTGAGCGCCGCAGAGCGCCGCCTGCAGCGTCTTGCAAGCCCCGGCGCGAGGGGCAAACGCATCAGCTACGGCTGTGTGAACGCACCCGCAGCGTTCTACGACCAATTCATCGCGCCCAGGTTCGGCCGGGCGCCAGGGGTGATCTACGTGCTGCCGGACACCGAGTCTTTTGCTACATTTTTTGAAGCAGCCAGCACATATGAATAGTGCGCTACCGGCCGATTTCACGCAAATTCTCTGCCCAACACGCCGTGGGAGCAGGAACCGGCACTTCCGACGGTAGCCACCCAGACGTCGCCCAGGCTCAAGCCGCTGCGCGTTGCAAGCGAAAGACCGGCCGCCGGCCGCCCACCACCAGCCCCTTGGCATTGCGGATGACCGCGTTGCTGCGCAGCGCCAGGGCCTCTCGCTGGGTGGCGTCCAGCCATCCCAGCTGGTCCATCACCTCCACCGCAGCCGCCACCTGCGCCACCATGTTGCCGTCCATGATCTTGAGGGCAAAGGCCTCGCCACGGCTGCGGCTGCCCACCACCTGCACCCCGTCGGCCCCGGTCTTCGAGACCCAATCGCCCCGCCCTGCCCGCATGAAATCCAGGTCGTGCCGGCCGGTGCCGGAGCCCAGCTCCGGGCGTTGCACCATGGCATCGGCCAGTGCGGTCAGGCTCTGGTCCAGATCCGTGTCGGGCGCCCCACCCGCCAGGCGCGCATAGCCCCGGGCCAGGTGCGCGAGCGGCATGGCGTAGTTGGGGGCGGAGCAGCCATCGATGCCCACGACCAGTTGCTCAGGCCCCAGCCCCACTGCCTGCGCCACCCGCTCACGAATCGCCCGCTGCAACGGGTGCGCAGAGTCCAGATGCTTGTCGAGCGGCCAGCCCTGCCGCACACAATGGGCGACAAAACCCGCGTGTTTGCCGCTGCAGTTGTTGTGGCGTTCGTCGGGCACAAAACCCTCTGGCAGCGACCCCAACCCCAGCTCGGCAAACAGCGGCCGGTGGCAGCCGCAGCGCAGGGCGTGGTAGCTCTGCCCCACACTGCCCAGCATGTGCTCAACCTGCTCGACATGCATGGCCTCGCCGTTGTGGCTGGCGCACAGCAGGGCCAGTTCGCCCGCGCCCCAGCCCAGCGCCTGGGCGCCGCCAGACTGCATGAACGGCAGGGCCTGAAATGCCTTGATGGTGGAGCGCGTGAACGTGACCGTGTACGGGTCGCCCACCTGCGCCAGCACACGGCCATGGCGGTCGGACACCGCCACGGCGCCCCAGTGCTGGCATTCGGCGAGGTCGCCCCGGGTCACCTCGATCAGCGGAACAAAACCCATGGTGATCTCCAGCAGTGGTTACTGCGCCGCCGGTGCGGGGGCCAGCGTCAGCTCATGGGACCAGCGAGCAGGCTGTCGCTGCAGGGCGCGGTAGCCCGTCTGCGCCCAGGTGCTGCTCATGTCGCGGTAACGCGGCGAAAACACCAGGCCGCTTTGTCCGGTCTGGTAGATGAAGCGCGACTGCTCCAGGTCGGCCAGGTCGTACACCGCGCGCAGCGATGCGGCGTGGCGGTTCACAAACGGCCCCTTGGCTTCGCCCGCGTTGTACTGCCCCACGTTGACGGTGTAGGCGTCGCCATGCGATGGCTCGCTCACGTCAAAAAAGCGGGCCAGTGCAGGCACATTGCCAAATGGCCGGTGCACGCTGAGTGCCGGGTGCGCCGCGCCCCAGCGCCATTGCGCGGGGTCTGCGCCGTAGGCCGCCTGCAGCCGGTCGAGCGCGCGTCCCAGGGCTGCGGCCGACTGCTCTGCACACGATGCCGGCTGGCACCACCAGGGGTCGTTGCGCTCCAGGATGCCCTCCAGCGCGGCCCGGTAGTCGCGTTTGCCGTAGGTGGCGGTAAACCGCGCGTCACCGATGCGCGGCACGATCAGGCCACGCGCCAGCTCGTCGGTCCATGCGGCAAACACCAGGGGCGCAGCCTTGCCCGCATCCATCACACCGTCAAAGCCTTGGAGCTGCTGTTGCGCAGCTGCGGCCAGGGGGTGTGATGACTTGGCCTGCTGCAGGTAGGGCAGCAGCCTGCGCGTGGCCAGCGAGGTCACATCGCGGTGGATGGCCTGCATGCTCGCGGCATCGTGCTTGTCGGTCGCCTCGATCAACTGCGCAATGCGTTCGTAGCGGTAGGGCAAGGCCCAGTCTTGGGTGAGGTAGTGGGGGTAGTCCGGCGCGGTCACCCGCTGGTTGGCGGTGGCAATCCAGCCCCGGGCGCCGTTGTCCTCGGGCGTCTGGTCATACGGCAGCCAGCCCTTCCAGTCGTACCGCGCATCCCAGCCCGGTGAGGGCGCCACGCCCCGGATGTCGTTGGCCGGGTCTCGCACGGGTGCGCGGCCTGCGGCCTTGAAACGGATGTTGCCCTGGTCATCGGCAGCCACCACGTTCTGCATCGGCGAGTGGTAGTGCGACAGGGCCGCGAACAACGCGTCCACCGATTTCGCCTGGTTGGTCTGGAGGCCCGCCAGCACCGTCTGGTTGTCGGCATCGAGCGCGCTCCAGCGCAGCGCCAGCACGTATTTGCCGAGGTCCAGCACGTCGGCATGCGACTTCTGCGCGTCGCTCAACACAGGGCCATGCCGGGTGCTGCGCACTTTCAGGGCGACGTCGGCCTGCCCTTTCACACGGATGGTTTCGTTGCGCACCGTGAAGGGCGCCCAACCCTCGGGCGTGCGGTACTGCGAGGCATCAGCGGGGTTGATCTGCTCCAGGTACAGGTCCTGAACATCGGGGCCGGTGTTGGTGAAGCCCCAGGCCACTTTGTCCGTACGGCCCAGCACCACAAAGGGCATGCCGGGCAAGGTGGCGCCCACCGCGTCGATGGCACCCATGGGGGTGCCGTCAGACGCCTGGCCTGCGGGAGCCTGCAAGCCCGCAAAGTACCAGATGGCGGGTGCCGACAGGCCCAGGTGCGGGTCGTTGGCCAGCAACGGTTTGCCACTGACGGTGCGGGTGCCTGCCAGCACCCAGTTGTTGCTGCCCTTGCCCTCGTTGGTACCCGCATTGCGGGTCAGTTCGTCAGCCCAGGCCAGCATGCCGGCACTGATCTGGCGGGACAAAGGCCCGTCACCCAGCGCGGCAGATGCAGCTCCCCGGTCGACCGGTTCAGCGGCGGCCGCCGGTGCAGCAGAAGCGCTGGCATCGGTGGCCCGGTACACCCCCAACTGCCGGTACAACGCGGCCAGGTCGGCCGAGGCTGCGGGGCGCTCGCCCGGGTACGGTGGCATCAGTTGCCACAAGCGCTCGGTGTCCAGCGTTTTCGCAACGGACAGCCGCGCAAACTCGTTGCCCCAGTTGCCGCCCAGGTCCAGCGCCATCATCAGCGCCCAGCCCACGCTGTCCTCCGGCTCCCACACAGCGCCCGTGGTCCCGCCGGGCTGAACGCCCAGGATATGGAACTCCGGCGGCAGCGCCTGGGGGCGGTTCTGGTGGAAGGCGTGGATGCCCTGGCTGTAGGCCTGCAGGGCCTCCTGGGCATACAACGGCAGGCCTGCATACTGCCGCTTGGCCGTGCCCATGATGTCCAGCGTGCGCATGAGCTTGTCGGTCTCCAGCGTGGCAGGCCCAAACACTTCGGACAGCTCGCCGTGCATCACACGGCGGTTGAACTCCAGCTGCCAGGTGCGCTCCTGCGCATGCACGTAGCCCATCGCAAACCAGGCGTCTTGCGGGCTCTGCGCGCGAATGTGGGTGACGTCTGCGCCATCGCGCTGCACATGCACGGCCTGCCGCAGGCCCTTCACGACCAACTTGCCATCCAGTGTCGCAAAGCTACGCTGTACATACACGGCGGCCCCCGTGCCAGCCAGCAAGGCCGCCACCACCAGCCCGACGGCCGTTCGCTTCATCCACGCCATGTCTCGTGTCTCCTGATTGTTCTGGGTTATTTCTGTTGGTTCGGAAGTGAAAGGGCTGCGCGCAGACCGGGAGCCCGCCGCGCTGTGACAGCTGTCGGCGGCAGCCGACGGCCTCAGCCCAGATGAACGCTGGTGCCGGCGACCTGAAAGTTCATGATCGGAGCACTGGACTCGGTAAAGGGAACCCCCAGCGCAATCTGCCCCGTGCCATGCAGGATGCAGGCATCGCGGCGCAGCCGCACGGGCGAGTCGCTGCCGTCAAACCGCACCCAGGTGCCGAAGCTGCTCATGTCGGTCAGCACAAAGCCGCTGTTGCGCCAGTCGATGCGCGCATGCAGCCGTGAAACGCGGGGGTCATTGATGCACAGCTGGGCATGGTTGGCGCGCCCCACATGCACGGGCGCATCCGACGAGGTGAAAGACATGTCCACCCCATGCCAGGAAAACTGGATCTGCCCCAGGATGGAATCGGCCGGAGCAAAACTGCTGACCAGCGCCGCCTGCATGGTGAGCGAGTCGGGCTCTTCGTTCTCGCGCCACTCCACCTGATAGAGCATCTGCAGCTCGGCCTTGCCGCGGATTTCCATCAGGCCCAGCTTGCGGTACCACACATCGGCAGCGGCCCCCGCCAGCAGCACAGTCGTCTCGGTGGCCCAGATTTCGGCGGGGCCCGCGCGCTCACACAGGCGGGAGGCCACATTGACGGCATCACCGTAGCAGTCGCCATCCACATCGACCACCTCGCCACTGGCCACTCCCACGCGGATGTCCATGCGCAGCGGCTGCGGCCACCGGTCCAGACGCGCCTGGTGCTGGCGCAGCATGTGGGTGGTGGCAGTCACGGCACTGGCCGCATCACCAAACACACACAACACTCCGTCGCCCAGCTTCTTGACCACGCGGCCTGCATGCGCCTCGATGGTGTCACTGATCCACTGCGTGACCTGCGTCACCGCCTCGGTGGCGCGCTCGTTGCCCAGCGTTTCATACAACGAGGTGCTGCCCGAAATGTCGGCGAAGACCACCGTTGACAACACACTCATGAACGATGGCCGATTAGTAACATCATGTGAACCAGTTTAGTGCAAGCTCAACGAAGACGCATCTATCAAAGCGTCAACAATCCTTTGCCAAGGTCTTTGCGGGCCACGCACGCCAGTACTTGCGGCCTCACTGCAGGCGCTGGTGGTGGCAGTAGGCGTAGAGGGCGCGCATCTTGGGTGCCTGAAGACCCGGCAAAGCACACGCCGAGCAAGGCACCTGTTCACCCGGTTGCCTCGCGTCAGGCCGCCGCAAGCATTCGCGATGAATTGCGTAAAAGTTCGCAACAAACGGGGGCGCCGTGTTGTCTTTATGCAAAAACAGGAGCGCCACCCTTGCGTCAATCCTCACTCCCGCTTACTTTGATCGACCCTGTTACAAAAATCGCACAGCCCACCGTCCATGCGCTGGAACAAGCCCAATCTCCGCAACAACCTGCACGACCTGCTCGGTCGTGACAAGCCGTCATCGACGGCCTGGGTGCGCGACCAGGGTCTGGAAGAGGTGCGGCGTGCCATGCTGCACAGCCTGATGGGGTTGACCGGCTGCGAAGTGGCGCGCATGAATATGCGCCTGCGCTATGCGGGCGATATTGAAGCGCTGTGGTACCTGCGCAGCGATTTGCTCGACACGCTCACCCTGCTGCGCGGCGAGGCCATCGCACAGACGGTGCTGGACCAGGTCACGCCGATGTTCCAGGGGCAGTTGCCGCTGTCGCTGCGGGTGCCACAAATGCCCAACGCACCCCGCGCGCACCTCTGAAACCCTGAGATTGCAGCCTTGACGGCCGGGGCCGGTCACCACGCCGCACCGGCATCGTGCCACGCTGCGGCCCCGGGTTAGCGCCGCCTGTTCAGTGCTGGTGGCCCCAATAGATCAGCGCATCGCGCTCTTCCACCGACAACGACACCGTTGCGCCCACGGGCAGCAGCACCTTGGTCTCGACATGCCCAAACGGCAGGTTGGTCAGCACGGGCGCCTTGATCTGGGTGCGCAGCCAGTCCACCACCGACTGCAGCTTGTAGCCCTTGTCGTGCGGCGCCAGCTTGAAGTTGGTGAACTGCCCCAGTACCACGGCCTTTTGCTGGGCCAGCACACCGGCGTGCAGCAGCTGGGTCAGCATGCGCTCAACGCGGTAGGGATGCTCGTGAACATCCTCCACAAACAGCACCCCACCCTTGACCTGCGGGAAGTACGGCGTGCCGACCAGCGAAGCCAGCACCGCCAGGTTGCCGCCCCACAGGGTGGCGCTTTTCACATAGACGTTGGGCACAGCAGGCTTGCCGGTAGTGGCATGGGGCTTTTCCTTGTGCGTGCGCCAGCCCGTGCCTTCACCATGGCCGGTCAGCAGGTCGTCAAAGCAGGCTTCCATGATGTCGTCAGGCGCGCCCTCTACGCCAAAATCGGCCCCCAGCGACGGCCCCGCCCAGGTGGTGGCCCCGGTTTTGGCCAGCACGGCAAGCTGAAAGGCGGTGAAGTCGCTCACGCCCACGAAGTGGGTGCCCTTTTCGATGGCCTTGGCCACCGCCTTGTAGCGGATGCCCGGCAGGATGCGGGTGAGGCCATAGCCCCCGCGCGAGATCAGCGCCACATCGGCACCACTGGCCGCCGCACGGTGGATGGCGGCCAGCCGGGTGGCGTCGTCGCCCGCAAAGCGTGTGTGTGTGGCCAGCGCGTCCACATCCACCTCCACCTCATGGCCCTGGGCCTTGAGACGGGCGATGCCCCGCTTGAAGGCGGCCTTGTCGCGCACTGCACTGGAAGGCGAGTAGATGTAGATGTGCTTGGGACCGTGGTCGTGGTCGCACTGCGAGGGATCGTGATGGTGGTCGTGCAAAGCGCTCAGGCCCCGGTGGGGCCTGCTCCGTAAACAGGGGGGATGCCCGCTGCCCCATGCAGTCAAGGGGCACGAGCGGGCACATCAGTGCGTGAAGTATTCCACAGCCTGTGCGGCAATGGCCTCGCCATGCTCCTGAACAAAGTGGCCCGCATGGGGCAGCACCACCGGCTCGGGGCATCCACGGATGTTGTGTTGCAGCGCCCGCATGGTGGGCAGCCCCAGCACGGGGTCTTGCGCCCCCAACACCATCAGGCTGCGGCCTTGCCACTGGTGCTGCCAGAAATCGCGGGCTGCACGCGACAGCGCCGCACCGGCGTCATCCAGGGCGGCAGGGACACGTTCGGGGAACGCACGCAGCGCAGCCCGGTAACCTTTGTCCGGAAAGGGGGCATCGTAGGCCGCGCATTCCGCAGCGCTCATGTGCGGGTTGCCGCGTGCCAGCAGGCGCCCTACCCCGTACAGCGGCTTGTCCCGGCACATCGCACGCCAGTCCACAAAGCCCGGGGGCAACGGTGCATCGCCTGTGGCCAGCAGCGTGTTCATCACCAGCAGGCCGCCAAACCGCTCAGGCATCGCCATGGGCAGCGTGAGGCCCAGGATGCCGCCCCAGTCCTGCACCACCAGCACGACATTGCACAGGTCCAGCCGCTCGATCAGCTCCAGCAGCACCTGGCGGTGCCATTCGAACTGGTGCGCACCTTCCTTCTTGGGCTTGTCGCTTTTTCCAAACCCGATCAGGTCGGGCGCCACCACGCAGTCGCCTGCAGCCAGAAAGGTGGGCAGCATGCGGCGATAGAGGTAGCTCCAGGCCGGGTTGCCATGCAGACACAGCCAGGTGCGCGATGCGTCGCGCGGGCCTTCGTCCAGGTAGTGCAGGCGCAGGCCCGCCAGAGTCGGCAGGTCGCTGACGTAGTGGGGAGCCCAGGGGTAGCCGGGCAGGTTCGCGAAAGCCGCATCGGGTGTACGCAAGGCATCGTCACGCAGGGGGTGGCGAGCCAATGCCTCGGCGCGTTGCTGGCGGCGCCGCTGCGCAAAAAAGCGGCTCAGCAGGCCGCCGCACTCCTCGGCCAGCACCCCGCCCTGCACCTCGGTCTGGTGGTTGATCTCGGCATGCCCAAACAGGTTGAGCACCGAGCCTGCCGCCCCCGTCTTGGGCTCCATCGCACCAAACACCACCCGTGCCAGGCGGGCATGCAGCATGGCGCCACTGCACATGGCGCAAGGCTCCAGCGTCACATACAGGCTGCAGCCGTCCAGCCGGTAGTTGCCCAGGCGCAGCGCCGCAGCACGCAGGGCCACGATCTCGGCATGGGCCGTCGGGTCGTGGCCTTCCACCGGGGCATTGCGGCCAGTGGCGATGACCTGGCCGTCCTTGACCACGATGGCGCCCACGGGCACCTCGCCCGCGCTGGCAGCCGCTTGCGCCTCGGCCAGGGCCAGTCGCATCCAGTGCGCATCGTCGGCGATTTTCATCACTATATTTTCAATAGCATCTAAGGCATGAAATATCAGCGCTTGAAGCCGATCTGGCTCATTTTTTCTCGTCTTCGGGCATGGGGCGTGCCTGTTGCATCAGGCCTTCTACCTGCTGCTTGACCTGCTGCTGCATCTGCTGGCTCTGCTCACGCACCGTTCCGGTCGGCACCGACGCAGGCCCCGCCGCGCCTGTGGCGGTTTGCAATGCGGGCACGGGGGCGCGCGTGGCCGCCAGTTGCTTCTTGGCCAGCAGGCCCACGATGGCCAGCACCACCACCAGTCCGACCAATCCAAACATTGCGCGCATACCTGGGCTCCTTGGCGGGCACCGGGGGCCCGCGCGTTCTTGCGATGGGATCTGACTGTAAAGCCAAACGCCGCACGCAAAAACGGCCGCAGGGAGCGGCCGTTGGGTCAGGAGTCGCTGAAGCAACGCCGGAGAGTGACCTCAGTTCAATGCCACGCGGCTGCCGTCCTTGAACGTGTACAAGGTCACGGCGGGCGTGGTCAACTCGCCCTTGGCGGTGAAGGCGATGTTGGCGGTCACGCCCTTGTATTCAGTCTTGACGAGGAACGGCGCGAACACCTTGGGGTCCACCGAGTTGGCGCGCTTCATCGCGTCGGCCAGCACCATGGCGGCGTCATAGGCGTAGGGGCTGTAGATCTGGAACTGGCCGGGGAACTTGGCGTCGTAGCGCTTCTTCCAGTCCGAGCCGCCCTGCATCTTGTCCACCGAGGCACCGCCCGTCGCGCAGGTCACATTCTTCAGCGCGGGGGTCTTGCCCGACAGTTCGGGCAGCTTCTCGGTGCACAGCGCATCACCGCCGAAGAACTTCACGTTGCCCAGGCCCAGTTGCTCCATCTGGCGCAGCATGGGGCCGGCTTGGGCGTCCAGGCCGCCGTAGAAAATCGCGTCGGGCTTCTTGTTCTTGATGGCGGTGAGGATGGCCATGAAGTCGGTGGCCTTGTCGTTAGTGAACTCCTCGGCCACCACTTTCAGGCCCTTTTGCTGTGCCGTGGCCTTGAAGACCGAGGCCACGCCCTGGCCGTAGGCCGTGCGGTCGTCGATGATGGCCACGTTCTTGAGCTTGAGGTGGTCCGCACCAAACAGCGCCAGCGCAGCGCCCAGCGCGTTGTCGTTGGCGATCAGGCGGAAGGTGGTCTTGTGGCCGGGCTTCGTCAGGTCGGGGTTGGAGGCCGAGGCCGTGATGTGGGGCAGGTCGCACTTGGCGTAGACGGCCGACGCGGGAATGGACGTGCCCGACTGCAGGTGGCCCACCACGCCCGCCACCTTCTGGTCGCAGAGCTTTTGCGCCACGGCGGTGGCCTGGCGTGGGTCGCCCGCGTCGTCTTCGGCCGCGATTTCAAACTTGATCTTCTTGCCACCGATGACGAGGTTTTGGGCGTTCAGATCGTCAATGGCCAGGCGCACACCGTTTTCCGTGTCCTTGCCGATGTGGGCAATGCCGCCCGACACCGGGCCTGCGTGGGCGATCTTGACGGTTTGCACGTCCTGGGCGGAGGCCAGGTTGGCCGCCAGCGCAAGGGCGGTCAGGGCAGAAATACGGAACAGGGGCGAAGAAGCGAAAACGGGGCGCAGCACAGTACAAAGTCTCCTGGGTCGGTCAAAGCATCCTGTTGTGCACCGAACTTGTACACAACAAACCCTGCATCGTAGCCACCCGAACCCTCATTTCTGGAAAATTACTAAGCAAACTTAGTAATTTGCTCCAGCATTAACCGGGCTAATACGTCCGGCGCGCACCGCCCGGCGAGGCTGGCTGGGATAATCACGCCCCATGTCCCTCCTGCCCCACCAGCTCGAACTGCTCTCGCCTGCGCGCGACGCAGACATTGGCATCGAAGCCATCAACCACGGCGCCGATGCCGTCTACATCGGCGGCCCGGCCTTCGGCGCCCGGGCCAGCGCGGGCAACGACATCCGGGACATTGAGCGCCTGGTCAAGCACGCGCACCGCTTCAACAGCCGCATCTTCATCACGCTCAACACCATCCTGCGCGACGACGAGCTCGAAGCCGCGCGCCGCATGGCCTGGCAGGTGTACGAGGCGGGCGCGGACGCACTCATCATCCAGGACATGGGCCTCTTGGAAATCGACCTGCCCCCCATCCAGCTGCACGCCAGCACCCAGACCGACATCCGCACGCCCGAAAAAGCGCGCTTTTTGCAGGACGCAGGCCTGTCGCAAATCGTGCTGGCGCGCGAGCTGACGGTGCAGCAGATCGCCGCCGTGCACAAGGCGCTGGGCCCGGTCGATGCCCCTGGCCGCGCCAACATCGAGTTCTTCATCCATGGCGCGCTGTGCGTGGCCTACAGCGGCCAGTGCAACATCAGCCATGCGCAAACGGGCCGCAGCGCCAACCGGGGCGACTGCAGCCAGGCCTGCCGCCTGCCCTACCAGGTGACGGACGCGCAGGGCCGCTTCATCGCGCATGACAAGCACGTGCTGAGCATGAAGGACAACAACCAGTCCGACAACCTGCGTGCTCTCATCGACGCAGGCGTGCGCAGCTTCAAGATCGAAGGGCGCTACAAGGACATGGGCTATGTGAAGAACATCACCGCCCACTACCGCACGCTGCTCGACGAAATCATTGAAGAGCGCGAGGCGCAAGGCCGCCCGCTGTCGCGCTCGTCCAGCGGGCGCACCACTTTCACTTTCAAACCCGACCCGCTCCAAAACTTCAACCGCGAGTTCACCGACTACTTTGTCACCGGCCGCAAGGAAGACATCGGCGCCTTCGACACCCCCAAGAACCCCGGCCAAGCCATCGGCTGGGTGACCAAGGTAGGCCCCGACTTTGTGGAGCTGGAAGTGAGCGACCCCGCCACCGTGCTGCACAACGGCGACGGCCTGTGCTACTACGACCTGCACAAGGAGCTGGTGGGCATGGCCATCAACGTGGCCGAGCCCCTGTCGGCACGCAGCGTCGGCCAGTGGCGGGTGTACCCCAAGGACCCGATGGACGGCTTCAAGGACCTGCGCAAGGGCACCGAAGTCAACCGCAACCGCGACATGGACTGGGTGCGCACGCTGGAGAAAAAGTCCAGCGACCGCCGCATCGGCCTGTGGGCGCACCTCAGCGAAACGCCCAGCGGCTTCAGCCTGATGCTGACCGACGATGACGGCAATGTGGGTTGCGCAGACGTGCAGCAGCCGCATCAGGTTGCCACCGACGCCACCAAGGCCGAAGCCAGCCTGCGCGAGCAGCTCGGCCGCTTTGGCGCCACGGTGTTTGCGGTGCACGACATTGCGCTGCAACTCTCGCAGCCGTGGTTTGTGCCCGCCTCGGTGCTCAACGCCCTGCGCCGCGATGCTGTGGCCGACCTGGAAGCCAACCGGGCCCACAACTTTGCCCGCCTGCCGCGCGCCACGCCGGTGGAGCCGCCTGCGCCCTACCCTGAGGACACGCTTTCTTTCCTGGGCAACGTGTTCAACCACAAGGCCCACGACTTCTACGTGCGCCACGGCGTGAAGGTGATCGACGCGGCCTACGAGGCGCACGAAGAGGAAGGCGAGGTTAGCCTCATGATCACCAAACACTGCGTGCGCTTTTCCATGAGCCTGTGCCCCAAGCAGGCAAAGGGCGTGACGGGTGTGCAGGGCACCATCAAGGCCGAACCCTTGATGTTGATCAATGGCAAGGAAAAGCTGACCTTGCGCTTTGACTGCAAGCCCTGTGAAATGCATGTGGTGGGCAAGATCAAGCGCCAGGTACTGAACCAGGTGCCAGAAGCCCCGCTCCAGTTCTACAAAGCCCGGCCGCAAGTCGCGCACTAAGGCAACGCCGAAGAAGTCCCTGTGCGGGCGTGCGGCCCGTTTCACCGATCGCCGCATGTCCCCATCCACCGCGCCGCACCTGCACCCCACCGACGCCGTGGCCCAGGCCCATGGCGTCAACCCTGACGCAGGCCTGCACGCCGACGAAGCGCTGCGCCGCAGCGCCACCCATGGCGCCAACGAGTTGGCCGCATCGCAGGACCGCCCCTGGTGGCGTCTGCTGGCCGACCAGTTCAAGGACTTCATGGTGCTGGTGCTGCTGGGTGCGGCCGTCATCTCGGGGCTGGTGGGCGAGGTCACCGACACGCTGGTGATCCTCGTCATCGTGGTGCTCAATGCCGTCATCGGCTTTGTGCAGGCCTGGCGCGCCGACCAGGCCATGGCGGCACTGCGCCAGCTGGCAGCGGCGCACGCCACCGTGCTGCGCAGCGGTGCGGTGCAGGTGGTTCCTGCCACCGTGCTCGTGCCCGGTGACATCGTGCTGCTGGAGGCGGGCAACCAGATCCCGGCCGACCTGCGGCTCATTGAGATCGCGCAGTTGCAGGTGGATGAATCGGCCCTCACGGGCGAGTCCGTCACGGTGGCCAAACAGACCGAAGCCCTGGCAGCCGAAGACGTGGGCGCGCTGGGCGACCGCACCAACATGGCTTTCAAGGGCACCACCGCCACCCATGGCCGCGCACGCGGGCTGGTGGTGGCCACCGGCATGCGCACGGAGCTGGGCAAGGTGGCCACGCTGCTCGACACCGGCGACCGCAGCACGCCGCTGCAATTGCGCCTCGCGGCGTTTGGCAAGCGCCTGGCGATAGCGGTGCTGGGCATCTGCGCGGTGATCTTTGTGGTGGGCGTGCTGCGCGGCGAGGCGCCGCTGCTCATGGCCCTCACCGCCATCAGCCTGGCGGTGGCCGCCATCCCCGAGGCCCTGCCCGCCGTGGTCACGGTGCTGCTGGCCCTGGGCGCACGCCGCATGGTGGCGGTGCATGCCCTGGTGCGGCGCCTGCCCTCGGTGGAGACCCTGGGCTCGGTCACCACCATCTGCTCGGACAAGACCGGCACCCTGACCCAGAACCGCATGCATGCAGAGTTGCTGCTGGCCCACGGTGTGCGCTGGGTGCCCGGCGATCCCCTGCCCGGCCCCGCCCATGCCGAAGCCCTGTGTGCCGCCGCGCTGTGCAACGACGCCACGCTGCAGGTCCACAACGAAGAGGGCCAGTCGGGCATCCACTGGCTGGGCGACCCCACCGAGATCGCGCTGGTGCTGGCCGCCCACGCGGGCGGGCTGGACAAGGCCCAGCTCGACGCTGCAAGCCCCCGCGTGCAGGAGCAACCGTTTGACTCCGACCGCAAGCGCATGACGACCTTCCACCGCGCGGCCGCAGGCTTTGTGGCCTACACCAAAGGCGCGCCCGAATCCGTGCTGCCCCGCTGCACCGCCCACTGGACGCCTGAAGGCGCTGCCGCACTAGACACCGCCAAGGTCCTCGCCACTGCCCAGCAGCTCGCTGCACAGGGGTTGCGCGTGCTGGCCCTCGCCCGCCGCAGCCACGCCCGCCTGCCCGACACCAACGACATCGACGCAGTAGAAAACCAGCTGGAGCTGCTGGGCCTGATCGCCCTCATCGACCCACCCCGCGCCGAGGCCCAGGCCGCAGTGCGCGACTGCATCAGCGCGGGCATCACCCCGGTGATGATCACGGGCGACCACCCCGCCACCGCGCGCGCGATTGCGCACCGCCTGGGCATTGTGAAGAGCAGCGATGCCCCGGTGCTTACCGGCGCCGACCTGGCCACACTGGACGATGCTGCGCTGCGCGCCCGCGTGGAGCAGGTGCAGGTCTACGCCCGCGTGGACCCGGCGCAGAAGATCCGCATCGTCGAGGCGCTGCAGGCCCAGGGCCACTTTGTGGCCATGACGGGCGACGGCGTGAACGATGCCCCGGCGCTCAAGCGTGCCGACATCGGCGTGGCCATGGGCCAGGGCGGCACCGACGTGGCACGCGAGGCATCGAGCCTGGTGCTGCTGGACGACAACTTCGCCACCATCGTCGCGGCGGTGCGCGAGGGCCGCCGCATCTACGACAACATCCGCAAGTTTGTGCGCTACGCGATGACGGGCAACTCGGGCGAGATCTGGACCATCTTCCTGGCGCCGCTGTTGCTGTTGCCCATCCCTTTGCTGCCCATCCACATCCTGTGGGTCAACCTCGTGACAGACGGCCTGCCCGGCCTGGCGCTGGCGGCCGAACCGGCCGAGCGCGGCATCATGCAGCGCCCGCCCCGCGCGCCGCGCGAGAGCCTGTTTGCCCACGGCATGTGGCAGCACATCCTGGGCGTGGGCCTGCTCATCGGCGGGCTGTGCCTGGCGGTGCAGGCCTGGGCCCTGCACACCGGCCACACGCACTGGCAGACCATGGTGTTCACCGTGCTCACGCTGGCGCAGATGGCGCATGTGATCGCCATCCGCTCCGAATCCGAACCCATCTGGCGCCTGGGCCTGCTGAGCAACCGCCCGCTGCTGGGTGCCGTGCTGCTCACCTTTGCGCTGCAGATGGCCACCATCTATGTGCCCTGGCTCAACCCCATCTTCCGCACCGAGCCGCTGAGCCTGGGCGAGCTGGCGCTGTGCATTGGCGCCGCGCTGGTGGTGCTGGTGGTCGTGGAAGTCGAGAAGGCCTGGCGCCGCAGCCAGCAGGCGCGGCGCACCACCCCAGAGCCCATGGACAGCGCCATGGACGAGCCCTCGGCCTGAAAGAGTCCAGGGCGCACAAGAACGTCATAAGCACATAGCCAACGATTCGATGACGCCACGGGTCCAGGGTGCCAGAATGGCCCGCGCCCTCGGCACATCGGGCCTCGTCCAGCAATGGGCCGAGCCCGGTTGTGCCACTCCCATCCCTTCAATGAAAGAGACAGCACCCATGCAAATCGAAACCCTGGCCGTCCACGCAGGCTACAGCCCCGACCCCACCACCAAGGCCGTGGCCGTGCCCATCTACCAGACGGTGGCCTACGCGTTTGACAGCGCCCAGCATGGCGCCGACCTGTTTGACTTGAAGGTGCCGGGCAACATCTACACCCGCATCATGAACCCCACCACCGACGTGCTCGAAAAGCGCGTCGCGGCGCTGGAAGGCGGCATTGCCGCGCTGGCCGTGGCCTCGGGCATGGCCGCCATCACCTACGCCATCCAGACCATTGCCGAGGCGGGCGACAACATCGTCTCGGCCAGCACGCTCTACGGCGGCACCTACAACCTGTTTGCCCACACGCTGCCGCAGCAGGGCATCACCACCCGCTTTGCCGACCCGCGCGACCCGGCCAGCTTTGCGCAGCACATCGATGCGCGCACCAAGGCGATCTTCATCGAGTCCATCGGCAACCCGCTGGGCAACGTGACCGACATCGCCGCGCTGGCCCAGGTGGCGCACGACCACGGCGTGCCGCTGATCGTGGACAACACCGTGCCCAGCCCCTACCTGCTGCGCCCCATCGAGCATGGCGCGGACATCGTGGTGCACTCGCTCACCAAGTACCTGGGCGGCCACGGCAACAGCGTGGGTGGCGCGATTGTGGACAGCGGCAAGTTCCCGTGGGCGGAGCACAAGGCACGCTTCCCGCGCTTGAACGAGCCCGACGTGAGCTACCACGGCGTGGTCTACACCGAGGCGCTGGGCCCCGCCGCCTTCATCGGCCGTGCACGCGTGGTGCCACTGCGCAACACGGGTGCGGCGCTGGCGCCGCTCAATGCCTTCCTGATCCTGCAAGGCATCGAAACCCTGGCGCTGCGCATGGACCGTATCTGCGACAACACGCTGGCCATTGCCCAGTACCTGCAAAGCCACCCCAAGGTCGAATGGGTGCGCTACGCCGGTCTGCCCGACCACCCGGACCACGCGCTGGTGCAACGCCAGTCAGGCGGCAAGGCATCGGGCATCCTGAGCTTTGGCGTGAAGAACAGCGACGCCGATCCACGTGCGGCCGGTGCCCGTTTCCTCGACGCGCTGCAGCTCTTCACGCGCCTCGTGAACATTGGCGATGCAAAGTCGCTGGCCACCCACCCCGCGTCCACCACCCACCGCCAGCTCAATCCCGAAGAGCTGGCCAAGGCGGGCGTGAGCGAAGGCATGGTGCGCCTGTCGGTCGGCATCGAGCACATCGACGACCTGCGGGCGGACCTGGCGCAGGCACTCGACAAGGTGTGATGTGCGAATGGCCATGCGCCCCCCAAAAGCGCATGGCCAAGCACCTGTCACCGTACTTTTGAGGCTTTTTGCGTCCAAGCGCTAGTGGAATATGCGCCACCAGCTACATATTTAATAGCAAACAAGACCACGGCACGCAGCGACACCGTCATGCCGGCCCCAACGCGGCGGGCCGATGACGGCCAGCGCCGGGCGCTGGCGGCCTTCAGCCGATGTCGCGCGCCAGCCGGATGCCGGTGAACTGCCAGCGCGCCGTGGCCGGAAAGAAGTTGCGGTAGGTCAGTCGCTCGTGCCCCGGCGGCGTGGCGCTGGACGAGCCCCGCAGCACGTACTGGTTGACCATGAACTTGCCGTTGTACTCACCCACGGCGCCTTCGGCCACCCGGAAGCCGGGGTACGGCGCGTAGCTCGACTGCGTCCACTGCCAGGCAGCGTCGTGCCACTGCGCCATGCCAGCGGCACCCTGCGCGGCCGCATGCTCCCATTCGGCCTCGGTGGGCAGGCGCGCGCCCACCCAGCGCGCGTAGGCATCGGCCTCGTAGTACGACAAATGCACCACCGGCTGGTTGCCCTGCAGCGGTTGCAGGCCGGCCAGCGTGAACTGGTGCCAGGCCCCGTCGACGCGATGCCAGTACAGCGGCTGCTCCAGACCCTGCGCCGCCCGCCAGTCCCAGCCTTCGGCCAGCCAGAGCAGTGGGTTGCGGTAGCCGCCACCTTCCAAAAACGCCAGATACTCGGCCTGCGTCACCAACCGCGAGGCCAGCGCGTAGGGATGCAGATACACACGATGGCGCGGGCCCTCGTTGTCAAAGGCAAAGCCGCTGCCAGCGTGGCCGATATCGGCCAGCCCCCCGTCAAAGGAATGCCACGCCAGTGTTTGGTCAGCCTCGGGCGCCACAGCGTCTGAAGGCTTGGCATAGGTAGGGAACAAGGGGTTGCAGGACAGCAGGTGCAGGATGTCGGTGAGTATCAGCTCCTGGTGCTGCTGCTCATGCTGCAGGCCCAGCTCGATCAGGCCACGCAGCGCGTCGTCGTGCGCCACGGTGGGCCAAAGGCGTGCCATGCGGGCGTCCACATTGGCGCGGTAGGAGAGCACCTCGTCCAGCGATGGCCGCGTGAGCAGCCCGCACTGCGGACGCGGGTGCTTGGCGCCCACACCGTTGTAGTAGGAGTTGAACAGCACCCGGAACGCCGGTGCAAACGGCTGGAAACCTGGCTCGTGGGCTTCGAGCACAAAGGTCTCAAAGAACCAGGTGGTGTGGGCCAGGTGCCATTTGGTGGGACTGGCGTCGGGCATGGACTGCGCGGCGCAGTCCTCGGGCGACAGCGGAGCCGCCAGGGCCAGCGAGCGGCCGCGTACCGCGGTGTAGCGCGCCAACAGCGTGTCGAATGCGGGGGATGTCACGGTCATGGCAGCCACCGGTCAAGGACGGGCGTGGACCACCGCGAACCAGCCACGCTCGTCCGTCCACGCCTGGGCCTGCGCAAAACCGGCGCGCGCAAGCATGTCGGTGAACACGGGCAACGGGTACTTGTAGCTGTTCTCGGTGTGGATGCGCTCGCCCTGGTCGAACCTGCGACCGCCGCCGGGCCAGCACACCTCGGTGGCAGAGGCAGCCTCCAGGTGCATTTCAATGCGCGACGCCTCGGTGTTGAAGAACGCACGGTGCTGCCACTGCGCCACGTCAAAGTCGCTGCCGATCAGGCGGTTCACATGCCGCAGCACATTGCGGTTGAACTCGGCGGTGACCCCCGCTGCATCGTCGTAGGCGGCTTCGAGCACCGCCACATCCTTGGGCAAATCGATGCCAATGAGCAGGCCGCCATCGTCGTCGATCAGATCGCGCATGTGGGCCAGCAGCTCCAGCGCGTGCGGCGGGTCGAAGTTGCCGATGGACGAGCCCGGGTAGAACACGAGGCGCCCGGTGCGGGGAATGTCGTCAGGCAGTGACACCCCCAGGGTCATGTCGCCCGCCAGCGCGCGGGCATCCAGCGCCGGGAAGTCGTCGCGCAGCCCTTGCACCGCCTGCTCCAGAAAATCCGCCGAAATGTCCACGCCCACAAAACAGGCCGGCTGCACCAGGCGGCACAGGGTGCGGGCCTTCTGGCAGTTGCCCGCGCCCAGTTCGATCAGGGTGCGGCCTGCGCCCACGGCGCCCGCGATGCTGTCTGCATGTGTCTGCATCAGCGCCATTTCGGTGCGTGTGGGGTAGTACTCCGGCAGGCGTGTGATGGCTTCAAACAGCTGCGAGCCATGCTGGTCGTAGAAATACTTGGGGGAGATGCGTGCGGGCCGCTGGGTCAGTCCGCGGGTGATGTCGGAATAGCGAGGCAGGAGCATGGGTCGTCAGGACGTTGGGGCGGCAGCGCCGCCGGGTGGTCAAAAGCAGAGGCACCTGGAGCGCCCACATTGCGGCACGCCCCACACGCTCCCCTGCCCCATTGTGCGTTGCCTCGCTGACTGCCGTGTGTAGGCCATTTCCGCACCCACAAAAAAAGGGCTGGCACATGCGCCAGCCCTTCAGACCCTTGGAGAACTTTTATTGTCAGGAACGCAGGGCCCGCCTGGGGCCCTGTGCCCTTAGAAGCGCCAGCCCAGACCCACGCCCACCAGAACGGGGTCCACCTTGAAGGTGCCCAGCTTGGCACCGCCTGCGCTCACGTCGGTCTTGATGAAAACCTTCTTCACGTCGAAGTTGAGGTACAGGTTCTTGGCCAGCGGGATGTCCACACCCACTTGCAGCGCGGGGCCGAAGCTGTTGCGGTCAATGCTCACGCCTGCGGGCAGGTTCACGCTCGAGAAACGCGTGTAGTTCAGGCCCGCGCCCACGTAGGGCTTGAAGCCGGGGGCATCAAAGTGGTACTGCGCCAGCAGTGTGGGGGGCAGGTGCTTGAGCGTGCCAATGGCTGCGCCGCCAGCGCTGAGCGTGTGCTTCTGGGGCACGGTCAGGATCAGCTCGGCCGCGATGTTCTTGTTGAAGAAGTAGGTCACATCCACTTCAGGGATGGTCTTATTGTTGACCGACAGGCCCAGCGGTGTGCTGTCCTTGTTGGCGCTGTCCAGGTGCACCGCACGTGCACGGACCATCCAGGGGCCTTCAGCCTGTTGCGCCAGGGCAGCGCCAG
Organism: Acidovorax sp. K2F; assembly: GCF_025246485.1. Classification (NCBI taxonomy): domain Bacteria; kingdom Pseudomonadati; phylum Pseudomonadota; class Betaproteobacteria; order Burkholderiales; family Comamonadaceae; genus Acidovorax; species Acidovorax sp. K2F. The sequence goes on along the minus strand of NZ_JAOBSQ010000030.1, from coordinate 204,840 downwards.
AAGAAAGGGCACAGAGAACGGCGACAGCCAGCAGGTTCTTTTTCATGGTATTTCGCATCGGTTGGACGGGGACGACCCCCGTGCATGCATTGAACCGCTGCGGCCACGACCCGGCCTTGCCTTACCTCAAGCCCTCGGTAGTAACCCTTAGACCTAGATCAAGGAATACCCACTATCAAGCTGTGGACTTGCCCCGCAGGCGCTGAACCAGGGTCCACCCGGCCAGCACCAGGCCACCCGCCACGATGCCCACCACGGCATTCAGCAGGTTGGGCACCAGCACCGCCCACAGCCCGCCCACGGGCCATTGCGCCGCTGCCGTGCCTGCAGCCTCAACCGCATGGTGCAACGCAGGCACGCCGTGCACCAGAATGCCACCGCCCACCAGAAACATCGCCGCAGTGCCCGCAATGGACAGCCCCTTCATCAGCCAAGGTGCTGCGCGCAGGATGCCCGATCCCAGGGCGCGCGCGGCGCTGCTGGCCTTGTTGTTGAGCCACAGGCCCAGGTCGTCCAGCTTGACGATACCCGCCACCAGCCCATAGACACCGATGGTCATGATGATGGCGATGCCCGACAGCACCGTGAGCTGCTGCACGAAGGGCGCAGCGGCCACCGTGCCCAGCGTGATCGCAATGATTTCGGCCGACAGGATGAAGTCCGTGCGCACGGCGCCCTTGATCTTGTCCTTTTCAAAGGCCACCAGATCTACCGCTGGATTGGCATTGGCCTTGGCGTGGCTCTCATGCTCGGCCTCATCCTCATGTTGGGCGTGCAGCAGCTTGTGCGCCACCTTCTCACAGCCCTCAAAGCACAGGAAGGCGCCCCCCACCATCAGCAGCGGCGTCACGGCCCACGGCGCAAAGGCGCTGATCAGCAGCGCAGCGGGCACCAGGATGACCTTGTTGATGAACGAGCCCTTGGCCACCGCCCACACCACCGGAATCTCGCGCTCAGCGCGCACCCCGGTCACCTGCTGGGCGTTGAGCGCCAGGTCGTCCCCCAGCACGCCCGCCGTCTTCTGTGCAGCCACCTTGGTCATCACCGACACATCGTCGGCCATGGCAGCGCTCTTCTTGGCCGCCACCTTGGTCATCAAGGCCACATCGTCGAGGATGGTGGCGATATCGTCGAGCAAAGCAAGCAGGCTGCCAGCGGCCATGGGAAGTCCTTGGGATGAGTCGCAAAAAAATGCGGCGAACAAGCCGCCGGTGTGCGCCGCACTATAGCAACGCACAGGCAACCGCCGCGCAAGCCCCCATCGTCGTGCAGCGGCCATGCCATTCGCAGATAGCCCCACATTGCCTGCGGGCATGCCTGCCCAGCCACAAGGCGCATACTCGCGCCCTCATCCACTACCCGCTATGGGGCCTTCTGCGGGCTTCACCGCCCCGCCATGCCCGGCTACCTGACCAAACAAGAAGACATCGCCATCACCGGCGCGGCAGACCTGATCATCCAGTCGCTGCTGGATAAGCAGCAGTTTGCCGACCCGCTGGGCGCCGCCGAGGCGCTGGGCATCTCATCAGCCGCCTGGCCCCTCTTCGGCCTGTTGTGGCCGTCGGGCGCGCAGCTGGCCCAGCGCATGGCCAGCCGCCCCCTGCTGGCGGGCGAACGTGTGCTGGAGATCGGCTGCGGACTGGGCCTGGCCAGCCTGGTGTGCCACCGGCGCGGTATCGATGTCACCGCCAGCGACTGCCATCCTCTGGCCCAACAGTTCCTGCAGGAAAACGCGCGCTTGAACGGCCTGTCACCCGTGAAGTACCGCACGGGTCAATGGGGCTCGGACGCGCCAGCACCGGCCAACGCGGTGCAAGGCCAGTTCGACCTCATCATCGGCAGCGATGTGCTGTACGAACGCGACGCTCGTGCGTCCCTGGCCACCTTTCTGGACCACCACGCAGGCGACGGCGCGCAGATCTGGATCGTGGACCCGAACAGGGGCAACCGCTCCACCTTCCATAAGCAGATGGCTGTGCACCGTTTCGATGTGATCGAAGAGCGACTGGACCACCCCGCCCTGGCCGATGTGCCGGCGTACAAAGGGCGGCTGCTGATGTACCAGCGCACCTTAACAGCGGCCTGAACACGACTTTGAAGGGTTGGCCCGGCGCGATAGCGCCACCATCAGACCGCCGAGCCCGCGCACCCTAAGCGCCAGGGCAGCCGAGCAAGGGCCGCCCCGCAGCGAGGGCTGCGTCCCTCTTCCCGATTCGCGCAGCGAATCGAGAGAAGGGGGAAGCGGCGCAGCCGCTCAGGGGGATGCCCCCTGCTACCCAACCCACTTGCGCGCGTTGCGCCAGATGCGCATCCAGCCGCTGGCCTGGGCCTTGTCCTCGCTGGTCCAGCTCATCTGCACGTTGCGGAACACGCGCTCGGGGTGCGGCATCATGGCCGTGAAGCGGCCGTCGGCCGTGGTCACTGCCGTCAGGCCACCCGCGCTGCCGTTGGGGTTGAAGGGGTACTGCTCCGTCGCGCGGCCGTGGTTGTCCACGTAGCGCATCGCAGCAATGGCCTTGTCGGCGTTGCCCCGGTACTTGAAGTTGGCATAGCCCTCGCCGTGTGCCACCGCAATCGGCAGGCGGCTGCCTGCCATGCCTTGCAGGAACAGGCTGGGAGATTCGAGCACTTCCACCAGCGACAGGCGGGCCTCGAAGCGCTCGCTCTGGTTGGTGGTGAAGCGCGGCCAGTCTTGTGCGCCGGGGATGATGTCGGCCAGTTCCGCGAACATCTGGCAGCCATTGCACACGCCCAGGCCAAACGTGTCGGCACGACCGAAGAAGCCTTGGAACTGTGCGGCCAGCACCGGGTTGAAGGTGATGGACCGCGCCCAGCCAATGCCAGCGCCCAGCGTGTCGCCATAGCTGAAGCCGCCGCAGGCCACCACGCCCTTGAAGTCTTCGAGTTGGACGCGGCCGGTCTGCAGGTCGGTCATGTGCACGTCGTAGGCCTCGAAGCCCGCCTCGGTGAAGGCGTAGGCCATCTCGATGTGCGAGTTCACGCCCTGCTCGCGCAGGATCGCGACCTTGGGTTTGGCCAGGTTGAGGTACGGCGCGGCCACGTTGTCGGCTGCGTCGAACGTGAGGTGCACGTGCAAGCCCGGGTCGGCGGGCTCGCCCGCTGCAGCGTGCTCGGCATCGGCGTTGGCGGGGTTGTCGCGCTGCTGGCAGATCTTCCAGCTCACCGCATCCCACACCTGGTGCAGGTCGGCCAGCGAGGCACTGAACACGGCCTTGGCATCGCGCCAGACCTGGAGTTCGCCCTTGCCTGCGTCGATTTCGGACGACACTGGGCGCGTCTTGCCCACGAAGTGGCTGAATTTGGACAGGCCATGCTCGCGCAGCACCTGCATCACATCGTTGCGCTCGGCGGTGCGCACTTGCAGCAGCACACCCAGCTCTTCGTTGAACAGCGCCTTGAGCGTCAGTTCTTCACGGCGGGCACTGACCTGCTGCGCCCAGTTCTTGGCGTCACCGGTTTCCATGCGGCTGTCGCTGATGCCGTCGCCTTCAGTCACCAGCATGTCCACGTTGAGCGCCACGCCCACATGGCCTGCAAAGGCCATTTCGGCTGCTGCGGCCAGCAGGCCACCATCGCTGCGGTCGTGGTAGGCCAGGATCTGGCCCTTGGCGCGCAGTGCGTTCACGGCGTTGACCAAGTTGACCAGGTCTTTGGGGTCGTCAACATCGGGCACCACGTCGCCGCTTTGCTCCAGCGTCTGGCCCAGGATGCTGCCGCCCATGCGGTTCTGGCCCTTGCCCAGGTCGATCAGCACCAGCGTGGTATCGGCCTCGGTGGCGTTGAGCTGGGGAGTGAGCGTACCCCGCACGTCGGACAGCGAAGCAAAGGCGCTCACGATCAGGCTGACGGGCGAGGTGACTTTCTTCTTGTCGGAACCTTCATTCCACTGCGTGCGCATGGACAGACTGTCCTTGCCCACGGGAATGGACACGCCCAGCGCGGGGCACAGTTCCATGCCCACGGCCTTCACGGTTTCGTAGAGCGCAGCGTCTTCGCCGGGCTCGCCGCAGGCGGCCATCCAGTTGGCCGATAGCTTCACACGCGGCAGCTCAATGGGCGCAGCCAGCAGATTGGTGATGGCCTCGGCCACGGCCATGCGACCCGAGGCGGGCGCGTTGATGGCGGCCAGCGGCGTGCGCTCGCCCATGCTCATCGCTTCACCCGCAAAGCCCTTGTAATCGGCCAGTGTCACGGCGCAATCGGCCACGGGCACTTGCCAGGGGCCGACCATCTGGTCGCGGTGCGACAGGCCACCCACGGTGCGGTCGCCAATGGTGATGAGGAAGCGCTTGGAGGCGACCGTGGGATGGGCCAGCACATCGATCACGGCCTTTTGCAGCGGCACGCCGGTCAAGTCCATCGGTGCAAATTCGCGCACCACGGTCTTCACGTCGCGGTGCATCTTGGGCGGCTTGCCCAGCAGCACGTTCATGGGCATGTCCACGGGGAGCTTCTGGTCGTCGGCCGTGGCAGCGGGGTCGTGCAACACCAGCTGGCGCTCTTCGGTGGCCGTACCGATCACGGCAAACGGGCAGCGCTCGCGTTCGCAGAAGGCTTTGAACTGCTCCAGCGATTCGGGCGCAATCGCCAGCACGTAGCGTTCTTGCGACTCGTTGCTCCAGATTTCCTTCGGGCTCATGCCGGACTCTTCGAGCTGCACGGCACGGAGGTCAAAGCGCGCGCCGCGGCCAGCATCATTGGTCAGCTCGGGGAAGGCGTTGGACAAACCGCCCGCGCCCACGTCGTGGATGGCCAGGATGGGGTTGTTCGTGCCCTGTGCCCAGCAGTGGTTGATGACCTCTTGTGCACGGCGCTCGATCTCAGGGTTGCCACGCTGCACCGAGTCAAAGTCCAGCTCGGCCGCATTGGTGCCGGTGGCCATGGAGCTCGCCGCGCTGCCGCCCATGCCGATGCGCATGCCGGGGCCGCCCAGCTGGATCATCAGCGAGCCTGCAGGGAATTCGATCTTTTTCGTCAGCTCTGCATCGATCACGCCCACACCGCCCGCGATCATGATGGGCTTGTGGTAGCCACGCTGCACACCGCCGACGTTCTGCTCGTACTCGCGGAAGTAGCCGTTCAGGTTGGGACGACCGAATTCGTTGTTGAACGCCGCGCCGCCCAATGGGCCTTCGACCATGATCTGCAGCGGGCTGGCAATGTGCTCAGGCTTGCCCACGGTGCTGCCCCAGAGCTTGGACACGGTGAAACCCGTGAGGCCCGCCTTGGGTTTGGAGCCCCGGCCGGTGGCGCCTTCGTCGCGGATCTCGCCGCCCGCGCCGGTCGATGCGCCTGGGAAGGGCGAGATGGCAGTGGGGTGGTTGTGCGTTTCCACCTTCATCAGCACATGCTGGGTAACGCTACTTTTTTGATAGCTATTAGCGCTTGATTCACTAGCGCTTGCGGCCATTTTTGCCACAAAACGCTCCACCTGATGGCCTTCCATGACCGAGGCGTTGTCTGAATACGCGATCACCGTGTGCTGGGGCGCCAGCTGGTGCGTGTTGCGGATCATGCCGAACAGGCTCTTGCTCTGCGCCACGCCGTCGATGGTGAACTCGGCGTTGAAGATCTTGTGGCGGCAGTGTTCGCTGTTGGCCTGCGCGAACATCATCAGTTCCACGTCGGTGGGGTTGCGCTTCAGGCCCGTGAAGGCGGTCACGAGGTAGTCGATTTCATCGTCGGCGAGGGCCAGGCCGAAGCGGGTGTTGGCCGCTTCGAGTGCCGCGCGACCACCGGCCAGCACATCCACATGCTCCATGAGGGCGGGCTGCAGTTCGGTGAACAGGGCGGCTGCGGCGCTGCGGTCGGCCACCACCGATTCGGTCATGCGGTCGTGCAGCAGTGCGGCGATCTGGCCCAGTTGCTCGGCCGTCAGCTCGGGTGTCTTGCCCAGCAGGCCGGATTTCAGGCTGATGCGGTACTCGGTGATGCGCTCGACACGGCGGATGGCGATGCCGCAGTTGCGCGCAATGTCGGTGGCCTTGGAGGCCCAGGGCGACAGCGTGCCCAGGCGGGGCGTGACGATGAGCGCGGCGCCGTCTTCAGGGCCCGCGTAGGGGTCGCCATAGGTCAGCAGCGCGGCCAGGCGTTCTTGTTCTGCAGGAGTGGGGGCCGCATCGGTGGCGACCAGGTGCACGAAACGCGCTGCAATGCCACTGATCTTGGGGTGGATCGCCTCCAGGGCGGGTTGAAGTTGCTGGGCGCGGAAGGAGCTGAGGGCGTTGCCGCCCGCCAGCGTGGTCATGTGCAAGGTCACGGTAGCGGCCTGTTGGGGGGTGTCAGGGGTAGAGGGTGGCTCCGGGCGCCAGCGTGCAACCAGCACCGGAGCCCTCCATTTTACCGGGCATGGCCGGGCCGCCTGCGCAGCCGGGGGCCCGATGGGATAATTGCGCCATGAGCATCACCATCAAAAGCGCCGAGGACATCGAGGGCATGCGCCTGGCCTGCCGTCTGGCCTCCGAAGTGCTGGACTACATCACACCGCACATCAAGCCCGGCATCACCACCAAAGAAATCGATCGCCTGGGCGCCGAATGCATGGCCCAGCAGGGCACCATCTCGGCCACCGTGGGCTACCAGCCACCGGGCTACCCGCCCTACCCGGCTTCGCTGTGCACCTCGGTCAACCATGTGGTGTGCCACGGCATCCCCAACGACAAGCCGCTCAAGAAGGGCGACATCGTCAATGTGGACGTGACCGTGATCACCAAGGACGGCTGGTACGGTGACAACAGCCGCATGTTCCTGATCGGCGAGTGCTCGATCGCCGCCAAGCGCCTGTCAGCGCTGACGTTTGAAGCCATGTGGCATGGCATCGTGCAGGTCAAGCCCGGCGCACGGCTGGGGGATATCGGCCACGCGATCCAGAAGTTTGCCGAAGGGCACGGCTTCTCGGTGGTGCGCGAGTTCTGCGGCCACGGCATTGGCCAAAAGTTCCACGAAGAACCCCAGGTGCTGCACTATGGCAAGCCCGGCACGCTCGAAGAGCTGGTACCCGGCATGGTGTTCACCATCGAGCCCATGATCAATGCCGGCCGCCGCGAAGTGAAGGAATTTGGCAACGACGGCTGGACCATCGTGACCAAGGACCACAGCCTGTCGGCCCAGTGGGAGCACACGGTACTGGTCACGCCCACGGGGTACGAGGTGATGACGCTGTCAGCGGGTTCGCCCCCGTTGCCGTCCTTTGTGACCGCCACCAAGACCTGAGGCGAGCGCCGGGCCACCGGTTCCCGCGCAAAAAGGCAGCCGCTTGCACAACTCTTGCATGGCTTTTTCATGGCCTCCCACGATACTTACCGACCATGACTGAACTCCATGCCCTGCGCGACGCCTACCGCAGCGACAAGGCCGCGCTGCTGGCGGCCATGCAATCCACCGGCGCATCGACACGCGGCATCCGGGTGCTGCTGCGCAAGCTGTCGTCGCTGGCGGGAAACCTGCTGCAGACCCTGTGGCAGCGTGCTGCGCTGCCCGACGATATGGCCCTGGTGGCCGTCGGCGGATTTGGGCGCGACCAGTTGTTCCCCTATTCCGATGTCGATGTTCTGCTGCTGCTGCCCGACGGCACGGCGCCCGAGGCCGGCAGTGCCTTGCGCACGAAGCTGGAAGGCTTCATCGGTAGCTGCTGGGACACGGGCCTGGAGATCGGATCGAGCGTGCGCACAGTGGCCGAATGCCTTGCCGAAAGCGCGGGCGATGTCACCGTGCAGACCTCGCTGCTCGAATCGCGGCTGGTGTGCGGCAGCGCCGCGCTGTTTGCAGAATTCCAGCGCCAGTACCGCGCGCAGATGAACCCCCAGGCGTTTCTGGTCGCCAAGACCCTGGAGATGCGCCAGCGCCACACCAAGTACGAGAACACGCCCTATTCGCTGGAGCCCAACTGCAAGGAGTCGCCCGGCGGGCTGCGGGACCTGCAGATGATCCTGTGGGTGTCACAGGCTGCCGGGCTGGGCAGCAACTGGAAGGAACTGGCCACCAGTGGCCTGGCCACGGCCTTTGAAGTGCGCCAGATCGAGCGCAATGAGGCACTGCTGTGCCTGATTCGCGCCCGTCTGCATGCGGCTGCCGGGCGGCACGAAGACCGGCTGGTGTTCGACTTGCAGACCGCCGTGGCCGAGTCGTTCGGCTACCGCTCGCAAGCACCCGATGGTTCGCGCCTGCCCATGCGGGCCAGCGAAAGTCTGATGCGGCGGTACTACTGGGCAGCGAAGGCCGTGTCGCAACTCAGCCAGATCCTGCTGCTCAACATCGAAGAGCGCCTGAACCCATCGACCCATGAGCCGCGTCCGATCAACGAACGGTTCTTTGAGAAGGCGGGTCTTATCGAGGTGGCCAGCGACGACCTTTACACCCGCGACCCGCATGCGATCCTGGAGACCTTCCTGCTCTACCAGACCACGGTCGGGCTCAAGGACTTGTCGGCGCGCACCTTGCGCGCGCTGTACAACGCACGCGGCGTGATGGACAGCGCCTTCCGTCGAGACCCGGTCAACCGCGATGCCTTCATGCGCATCCTGCAGCAGCCCTCGGGCATCACGCACGCCATGCGGTTGATGAACCAGACCTCGGTGCTGGGGCGCTACCTGTGGCCGTTTCGTCGCATCGTGGGGCAGATGCAGCATGACCTGTTCCACGTCTACACGGTGGACCAGCACATCCTGATGGTGCTGCGCAACGTACGCCGGTTCTTCATGGCCGAGCATGCGCACGAATACCCGTTTTGCTCGCAGCTGGCGGGCGGCTGGGACAAGCCCTGGATTTTGTATGTGGCGGCGCTTTTCCATGACATTGGCAAGGGACGCGGTGGCGACCACTCGCAAATCGGCGCTGAAGAAGTGCGGCGGTTTTGCCGCCAGCACGGCGTGGACCGCGAAGATGGCCGGCTCATCGAGTTTCTGGTGCGTGAGCACCTGACCATGAGCACCGTGGCGCAAAAGCAGGACCTGAGCGACCCCGATGTGATTGCTGCCTTTGCACGCCGCGTGGGCAATGAACGCAACCTCACGGCCATGTACCTGCTCACGGTGGCGGACATCCGTGGCACCAGCCCCAAGGTCTGGAATGCCTGGAAAGGCAAGCTGCTGGAGGACTTGTACCGCGCCACGCTGCGCACCCTGGGTGGCCGCGCACCCGATGCTGCGGCCGAAATCGAAGCCCGCAAGCGCGAGGCTCTGGTTCTGCTGGCGCTGAATGCGCTGCCCTTTGAGGCCCACAAGGCGCTGTGGGCCACGCTGGATGTGAGCTATTTCATGCGCCACGACGCTGCTGACATTGCCTGGCACACACGCCACCTGTCGCGCCATGTGGGCACGGCCAAGCCCGTGGTGCGCGCCCGCCAGTCGCTGGCGGGTGATGGGCTGCAGGTGATGGTCTACGCCGCCGACCAGGCCGACCTGTTTGCACGCATCTGCGGCTACTTCGACCGTGTGGGTTTCAGCATCCTCGATGCGCGGGTGCACACCGCCAACAATGGCTATGCGCTGGACACCTTTCAGGTCGTGGCCTCTTCGGCATCGGAGCAGCCAGGGCACTACCGCGAGCTGACCCACATGGTCGAGAGCGACCTGATGCGCGTGATCGAGGAAGGAGGCCCTTTGCCAGAACCCACCCGCAAGCGGGTGTCACGCCGTGTCAAGAGCTTTCCTGTAGCGCCCCGGGTGACCTTGCGCCCCGACGAAAAGGCCCAGCGCTGGCTGCTGGCGATCTCGGCCAGCGACCGTGCCGGTCTGCTCTATCTCGTGGCACGCATCCTGGCGCAGCACCACCTGAGCGTGCAACTGGCCAAGGTCAGTACCCTGGGCGAGCGGGTGGAAGACACCTTTCTCATCCAGGGCCCAGAGCTGCAGAACAACGCCCGCCAGATCCAGATCGAGACCGAGCTGCTGCAGGAACTGTCGTCCTGACCGCGCAGGGATAGGCCCAGGAGAGGATCTCTATCAGTCGTCTTCGGTGGCACTGATCTCCGGGAACAGCACCTCGGTAAACCCGAACTGCGTGAAATCACGCACCCGCATGGGATACAGCTTGCCGATCAGGTGGTCGCATTCGTGCTGTACGACGCGCGCATGGAAGCCATCTACCGTGCGGTCAATGGGGTCGCCGTACAGATCGAAGCCTGTGTAGCGGATGCGCGACCAGCGGGGCACCTTGCCGCGCAAGCCGGGCACGGAGAGACAACCCTCCCAGTCTTCCCCTTCTTCCACCCCCAGGGGCGTGATCACCGGGTTGAGCAGTACGGTGGGCGGCACAAGCGGCCGATCCGGATAGCGCGGATTGCGGTCGTTGGAACCAAAAATCACCAGTTGCAGATCCACCCCAATCTGCGGCGCCGCAAGGCCGGCTCCGTTCACGGAGGCCATGGTCTCGAACATATCCCGCACCAGCTGATGCAACTCGTCAGTGTCGAACGCTGTGACAGGCTGCGCCACGCGCAGCAGGCGGGGGTCGCCCATTTTCAAAATGGTGTGGATGGTCATGAAATATGAGACAGGCTTGGAGGCAAGGCACAGACCGCCAAATTGGCAGCAGGGTGCCCAGCATATCGCGCCGTAGGGCTCCAGGTTGGCGCGCAGGTTTGCGAACCGATGCAGTCAGTTTTGTGGATTCGGGACAATTTTTGTGTATATAATCTAAGTCTTGTTCCTCGATAGCTCAGTCGGTAGAGCGCCGGACTGTTAATCCGTAGGTCCCTGGTTCGAGCCCAGGTCGAGGAGCCAAGAATTTGCAGGCCCTGCATAAAAAAGCGGGGCCTTTTAGTTAGTCAGTTGATAGATACCGATCATTCCTCGATAGCTCAGTCGGTAGAGCGCCGGACTGTTAATCCGTAGGTCCCTGGTTCGAGCCCAGGTCGAGGAGCCAATCTGAAAAAGCCCCACACTTTCTGAGCGTGGGGCTTTTTTGTTGGCCGAAACCCCACCACGCAGCGCGCCAGTGCTTGCCAGACAATAGTGCCTTTGCGACACACGCCCGCATGCCCCCGCAACTCCCCTGGCTCGAACCTGACGCCCCCCTTCCAGCCCCGACCCTTGCATGGGGAGAAGGTGACCCTGCGCCGGGACTGCTGGCCGCAGGTGGTGCACTGGATGTGGACAGCCTCCGTGCCGCGTACGCGCAGGGCACCTTTCCCTGGTATGGCCCTGGGCAACCCATCCTGTGGTGGGCACCCGATCCGCGCATGGTGCTGCCGGTGTCGGAATTTCGGCTGCATCGATCACTGAACAAACGGCTGCAGGCGTTTCGCAGACAGGCGCATTGCGAAATACGCGTCGATAGCGCATTCCAGGACGTCATCACGGCTTGTGCCACCAAGGAACGCGATGGCCAGGCTGGAACCTGGATCGTGCCGGAGATGGTGAACGCCTACACTGATTTGCACCGAGCAGGCCATGCCCACAGCGTGGAAACCTGGGTGGACGACCGACTCATAGGGGGCCTGTACTGCGTGGCACTGGGTCGTGCGGTGTTCGGAGAATCCATGTTTGCCCATGCGACCGACGCCTCCAAGATCGCTCTTGCAGCCTTGGTCTGCCTTTGCCGCCGCCATGGCATCAGCTTGATTGACTGCCAGCAGAATACGCAGCACCTGACCTCCCTGGGCGGCCGGGAAATACCCCGCGCCGATTTCCTGGTACATGTGGACAAAGCGCGACAACAGCCTGCCATCCCCTGGATATTTGAGCCCGTATACTGGAACGAGCTGCTGCCACCCAAGATCGATCCGGCATGACGCAACTCAATGACCTTCCACTGCAGACCCTGCAGTTTTACGCGACAGCCCCCTACCCCTGCAGTTACCTGCCGGACCGTCAGGCACGATCGCAGGTCGCCACCCCCAGCCATCTGATCCAGAGCGATCTCTATTCCGACCTCGTAACCAAAGGGTTTCGCCGCAGTGGCATGTTCACCTACCGCCCCTATTGCGACGGATGCCAGGCGTGTACACCGCTGCGGGTCCTGGTCAACGAATTCAAGCCTGATCGCAGCCAAAGACGCGCGGCAACACGCCACGGCCAACTGCAGGCCCGGGTGCTACGGCTGTGTTTTGTGCCCGAACATTACCAGCTGTACCTGCGCTACCAGAACGGCCGCCATGCAGGCGGTGGCATGGACCATGACAGCATCGACCAGTACACACAGTTTCTGCTGCAAAGCAGGGTGAACTCGAGACTGGTGGAGTTCCGCGAGACAGACGCATCAGGCGAACCCGGTGCGCTCAAGATGGTCTCCATTCTTGACGTGCTCGATGACGGCCTGTCTGCCGTGTATACGTTTTACGAACCCGAGCCCCATTGCAGCTACGGCACCTACAACGTCATGTGGCAAATTGCGCAAGCCCATGCACTGGGCCTGCCCCATGTCTACCTGGGGTACTGGATAGAAACCAGCCCCAAGATGAACTACAAGGCACGCTTTGTGCCCCATGAAATCCGTACCGATGGGCTATGGCACCGGGTAGCAGACACCGGCCACGCGAGCACCTGAATACGCGTTAACATTTCACAAGATAAAATGTAGCGGCCTTCGCACCATAGCCGCTCATGAAAAAAACCGATTCCAGCATCCCTCTCAAACCCAGCGTTCAGGTGCTTGAGCGCATGTTCACTCTGATCGATGTTCTGGCTTCTCGTGAAGAGGCGATTTCCCTCAAGGAAATCAGCGAAAAGACAGGGCTGCACCCCTCTACGACCCACCGCATCCTGAACGACCTGACCATCGGACGGTTTGTGGACCGCCCCGAATCGGGAAGCTACCGGCTGGGCATGCGACTACTGGAGCTGGGCAACCTGGTGAAGGCACGCCTGAGCGTTCGTGATGCGGCGCTGACCCCCATGCGCAGTCTGCACAAGCTGATCCAGCAGCCCGTGAACCTGAGCATGCGCCAGGGCGATGAGATTGTGTATGTGGAGCGCGCCTACAGTGAGCGGTCGGGTATGCAGGTGGTGCGAGCCATCGGCGGCAGGGCACCACTGCACCTGACCTCTACAGGAAAGCTCTTCCTCGCACTGGATGACCCCCAGCGCGTTCGTGCCTACGCCACCCGCACTGGTCTTGCAGGCCATACCCGCAACAGCATCACCCAGCTGCCCGTGCTGGAGCGAGAACTGGCAAAGGCCCGGCAATACGGCATTGCCCGCGATAACGAAGAGCTTGAGTTGGGCGTGCGCTGTATGGCAGCCGGTGTGTATGACGACCAGGGAAAACTGGTAGCAGGCCTGTCCATTTCTGCCCCCGCTGACAGACTGGATGAAGGCTGGCTGCCCAAGCTGCAAGCAACGGCGAACGAAATTTCACTGGCCCTGGGTCATACACCAAGTACCGACGCCAGTCACAACCCAATCACCAACCAACGCACCGAATTGCGCTGACGTTCTGCATCCACACCCCATTTGCCAATGGCGCCATGGGGGGGCCGCAGTGGCGTATTGAGGCATCGAGGCAGGTGCTGCACGGTGTGGGAGGGACACGCGCAGCAGGCCTCCGGCATGGTCTTGCAAGCTCATCGCATCCCAACCCATTCAAGACAAGAGATACCCGCTGACCCGATTTACCCAAGACTGTTTGCAAGGCCGGGCTCGCACTACAAATGAAAACGCCTGACAGGACCAGCCTGTCAGGCGCATGTGGGAGAGATGTCTGCCTATCAGCCGTTGTTGCTCCGTACCGCCTGTAAAGGTGCGGCCAGCGAAGGATTCGACTCCACCCAGCGGCGCACCCGCTCGGCATCGCCCAGTCGACTGAATTTACCTGCAGAGTCCAGGAACACCATGATCAATTTGCGTCCCGCCACCTGGGCTTGCATCACCAAGCAACGCCCTGCCTCGGAGATATAACCGGTCTTCTGCAGACCGATGTCCCAGGTAGGATTTTTCACGAGACCGTTGGTGTTGTTGTACTGAAGCGTCTTATGCCCCACCGCCACTTCATAGCCGGGGGAAGTGGACAGCTCGCGCAACAAAGGATCTCCATGCGCCACACCCACCAGCGTTGCAAGATCGCGGGCACTGGACTGGTTACGGCTGGACAGACCAGTGGGCTCCACATAGTGAGTATCGTTCATGCCCAGCGACTTGGCCTTGGAGTTCATTTGCGTCACAAAGACCTCCAACCCACCCGGGTAAGTACGACCCAGTGCATGGGCTGCCCGGTTCTCGCTGGACATCAGCGCCAAGTGCAGCATCTCGCCACGCGTCAGCGTGGTACCCACTGTCAGACGCGACCGACTCCCCTTTTCGGTGTCTACATCGTCCTGCGTGATGGTGACAGGCTCGTCCATGGGCAACTTGGCCTGCGAAATCAGCATACCCGTCATGAGCTTGGTCAGCGAGGCGATGGGAAGCACAGCCTGATCGTTCTTGCGGAGCAACACCTCATGGGTGTCTTGGTCCACCACCAGCGCTACGCTGGACTTGAGGTCCAGCGGATCATTGACCTCGTGCAAGCCCGCCATCTGGCCGAAAGAGGGCTTGGCTGGAACAAACGCCACCTTGGTAGGTGCTTTGGCAGTCCGGGCAGCGACGCGCGTGGGCTTGATGCTGGCGGCCACCTTGCGTGGTGCCACAGCACGCTTGGCGTTGCTTGCGCTGACCTGCTGTTTTTTGACCCCTGGCTTTTTGACATCTGCCGCATGCACAGAGGGCGAAATGAGGGCAGCGCTCAAGAGCGCCAAACCCATCCACTGGAAAAATCGATTCACTGCAGCGTTGCGGCGATGGTGCATCAAAGTGCTCCAAACGGTAAGAATTATTGAGCAGTGTACAGAATCAAAAAAAGTCGCGCAAGATCAATACCTTGCGCGACTTTCCGAGAAAGTGAGTGAATTATAAATTGATCAGTCAACCTTGTGCGGCCACCCGATCGGCTTTACTTTGTAACTTGTTCAAAGCGCTAAGGTAGGCCTTCGCCGACGCCACTACGATGTCTGGGTCCGCGCCCACCCCATTCACCACACGCCCGCTGTTCTGCAACCGCACCGTGACCTCGCCCTGGCTCTCGGTAGAGCCACTGATGGCATTGACGGAATACAACACCATTTCGGCGCCACTCTTCACATGCGATTCGATGGCCTTGAGCGAGGCGTCGACAGGACCGTTACCCTCGGCCTCGCCGCGCACTTCCTGCCCATCCACGGTGAACACAATGCGTGCACGGGGCTGCTCACCGGTTTCGCTTTGCTGGAACAACGATACGAACCCGTATTGCTCTTTTTCAGCAGTCACGCTCTCGTCGCTCACCAGTGCCAAGATATCTTCGTCAAAGATCTCGCTCTTTCGATCAGCCAATTCCTTGAAGCGCGTGAAAGCGGTGTTGACTTCGGTTTCGCTATCCAGGCTGACACCCAGTTCCTGCAGGCGCTGCTTGAAGGCGTTACGACCACTGAGCTTGCCCAGCACGATCTTGTTGGCGCTCCAGCCCACATCTTCCGCCCGCATGATCTCGTAGGTATCGCGTGCCTTGAGCACGCCATCCTGGTGGATACCGCTGGCATGAGCAAATGCGTTGGCACCCACCACGGCCTTGTTGGGCTGCACCACAAAACCAGTGGTCTGGCTGACCATGCGGCTGGCTGCAACAATGTGCTGGGTATCAATCCCCAGTTCAAGGCCGAAGTAGTCACGGCGGGTCTTGACTGCCATCACCACCTCTTCGAGGGAGCAGTTACCGGCGCGCTCACCCAGACCGTTGATGGTGCATTCGACCTGCCGCGCACCGCCAATCTTCACACCGGCGAGCGAGTTGGCCACCGCCATGCCCAGATCATTGTGGCAATGCACCGACCAGATCGCCTTGTCGCTATTGGGGATGCGCTCGCGCAGTGTCTTGATGAAGTTGCCGTACAGCTCCGGAACGGCATAGCCCACGGTATCGGGCACGTTGATGGTGGTGGCACCTTCTGCAATCACGGCTTCCAGCACGCGGCACAAAAAGTCGGGGTCGCTGCGGTAGCCGTCCTCAGGGCTGAACTCGATGTCACCCACCAGGTTGCGGGCGAAACGGACCGACTGTTTGGCCTGCTCCAGCACTTGGTCAGGCGTCATCCGCAGCTTTTTCTCCATGTGCAACGCCGAAGTGGCAATGAAGGTATGAATACGGGCACTCGCCGCGCCCTTGAGGGCCTCGGCAGCGCGTGAAATATCACGATCATTGGCCCGAGACAGGGAACAGATGGTGGACTCCTTGATGGCGTTGGCAATCGCCTGCACGGCTTCAAAGTCGCCATTGGAGCTGGCTGCAAAACCGGCCTCGATCACATCCACCTTGAGACGCTCGAGCTGGCGGGCAATGCGCAGCTTCTCGTCCTTGGTCATCGAGGCGCCGGGAGACTGCTCCCCATCGCGCAAGGTGGTATCAAAAATGATCAGTTTGTCAGCCATGTTGTTCTCCTGGTATCAGTGGGTGGGGCCCCGCAACGTAGAAATCTGGCGCCCAAAACAAAAGGCCCGTCGCGGGTGCAAACGGGCCTTTGTGGAAAAGTGTGCGCGTGCGCCTACTGTCTCCGCCCGTGGGGAGGTAGCAGTAGCGCCAAAGCAAACAAATTCATATCGCGCAATGTAGCACAACTGGCCGGATATCACGGCCATCACTTGTGCAGACCGCGCTCGTCGGGTTCGTCGGTAGAGGTGCTGATCACGCTGCTGTGCTGCCCTTTGGCCTTGCGCCAGGCGTACACGCCATAACCACTCAGGCCATAGAACACGAACACACCAAACAGCACGATAGGGGGGTGAATGTTGATGACAGCGATGCCCAGCGCGATGAGCACGATGGCAGCAAAAGGCACGCTCTTTTTCATCTGCACATCCTTGAAACTGTAAAACGGCACATTGGTCACCATGGTGAGCCCTGCATACAGCGTGAAGGAGAACATGATCCAGGTCACCTGGCTCCATGTCAGCCAGTGGTCTTCGCCGGGACGCACGCCCAGCTCGGTCATCAACCAGATAAACCCTGCCACCAAGGCCGCAGCGGCTGGTGAAGGCAGCCCCTGGAAATAGCGCTTGTCCACAACGCCCGTATTCACGTTAAAGCGCGCCAGGCGAAGCGCCGCACAGGCACAGTACACAAACGCAGCAATCCAGCCCCAGCGGCCCAGACCCTGCAGGGACCACTCATACGCAATCAGGGCAGGCGCAGCACCAAAGGACACCATGTCGGACAACGAGTCCATCTGCTCGCCAAACGCACTCTGGGTATTGGTCATGCGGGCCACGCGCCCGTCCAGGCTGTCGAGCACCATGGCGCAGAAGACGCCCACCGCCGCTTGATCAAACCGGCCATTCATGGCCATGACGATGGAGTAAAAGCCCCCAAACAGGGCCGCCAGCGTGAACAGATTGGGCAGGATGTAGATGCCTTTGCGCCTTTTGCGCACCATCACACCGGGGTTCTCGGTGGACTCATTGCCGTCATGCATCAAACAGACCTCCAGCGCTTGCAAATATTGCACAAGCAACTATTAAATTTATAGTATTGAACCATTTCCCGCAGGAATACCGACTGCCAAGCGCGCAAAAGGCGAAGGCCGCAGTGTAGCGCCTGCCCACCATGCCGCCCGCCAATGAAAAAGGCCACCGAAGTGGCCTTTTGACGTTTCAGAAACGAAACATCAGTTGCGGGTCTGGTCGACCAGCTTGTTCTTGGCGATCCAGGGCATCATGGCGCGCAACTGGCCGCCCACCTTTTCGATGCTGTGGTCGGCCGTGTTGCGGCGGCGGGCCGTCATCGATGGGTAGTTCAGGCGGCCTTCCTGGATGAACATCTTGGCGTAGTCGCCGTTCTGGATGCGCTTGAGCGCATTGCGCATAGCGGCGCGCGATTGCTCGTTGATCACTTCAGGACCGGTCACGTACTCGCCGTATTCGGCGTTGTTTGAGATCGAGTAGTTCATGTTGGCAATGCCGCCTTCGTAGATCAGGTCCACGATGAGCTTGAGCTCGTGCAGGCACTCGAAATAGGCCATTTCAGGAGCGTAGCCAGCTTCGACCAGGGTTTCGTAACCCATCTTGATCAGCTCGACGGCACCGCCGCACAGCACGGCCTGTTCGCCGAACAGGTCGGTCTCGGTTTCTTCCTTGAAGTTGGTCTCGATGATGCCAGCCTTGCCACCGCCGTTGGCAGCAGCGTAGCTCAAGGCCAGGTCACGGGCCTTGCCGGACTTGTCTTGGTGCACTGCGACCAGGTGGGGCACGCCGCCGCCTTGGGTGTAAGTGTTGCGCACAGTGTGGCCTGGGGCCTTGGGGGCAACCATCCACACGTCCAAGTCGGCGCGGGGCACGACTTGGTTGTAGTGCACGTTGAAACCGTGGGCAAAGGCCAGCGAAGCGCCTTGCTTGATGTTGGGTTCGACGTTGTTCTTGTACACGGCTGCGATGTCTTCATCGGGCAGCAAGATCATGACCACGTCAGCGGCCTTCACAGCGTCGTTGACTTCCAGAACGTTCAGGCCGGCCTTGCCAACCTTGTCCCACGAGGCACCGCCCTTGCGCAGGCCGACCACCACCTTCACGCCGCTGTCGTTCAGGTTTTGTGCGTGGGCATGGCCCTGCGAGCCGTAGCCGATGATGGCCACGGTCTTGCCCTTGATCAGGCTCAGGTCGGTGTCTTTGTCGTAGAAAACTTTCATGGGTCGCTCCGGTTGAAATGCGTTGTTGGGGGGATTGAAATGGGAAAAACGGGGTGAATTGTCTTACACGCGCAAAATGCGCTCGCCCCGGCCGATGCCGCTGGCGCCCGTGCGCACGGTTTCCAGGATGGCCGTGCGGTCGATGGCTTGCAGGAACGCGTCGTTCTTGGACTGGTCGCCCGTCAGCTCGATGGTGTAGCTCTTCTCGGTCACGTCGATGATGCGGCCACGGAAGATATCCGCCATGCGCTTCATCTCCTCGCGCTCTTTGCCCACCGCGCGCACCTTCACCATCATGAGCTCACGCTCGGTGTAGGCACCTTCGGTGAGGTCAACCACCTTGACCACTTCAATGAGGCGGTTCAGGTGCTTGGTGATCTGCTCGATCACGTCATCGGAGCCCGTGGTCTGGATGGTCATGCGCGACAGCGATGCATCCTCGGTAGGCGCCACGGTGAGCGACTCGATGTTGTAGCCACGGGCCGAGAACAGGCCCACGACACGGGAAAGAGCGCCAGGCTCGTTTTCCAGCAAGACAGCAATGATGTGTTTCATGATGAAGAGATTCCTCTTTTTGCTGCCCTCCCCCATGCACGGTAATGCATGGGCTTGGCAGGCAATAGATTCGTCAAAAATTTAGATGCTATCTATTCGATAGCTGGTAGCGCATGAAAAACATGCGCCTGAGGCCGATTTGGCTCAAAGGTCTTCCGACCCCAGCAGCATTTCGGTGATGCCCTTGCCGGCCTGCACCATCGGGAACACGTTCTCGGTGGGGTCGGTACGGAAGTCCATGAACACCGTGCGGTCCTTGAGCTTGCGGGCTTCGCGCAATGCGGGCTCCACGTCCTTGGGGTGCTCGATCAGCATCCCTACGTGGCCATAGGCCTCAGCCAGCTTCACGAAGTTGGGCAGCGCGTCCATGTAGCTGTGGCTGTACCGACCGGAGTATTCGATCTCCTGCCACTGGCGCACCATGCCCAGATAACGGTTATTCAACGAGCAGATCTTGATCGGCGTGTTGTACTGCAGGCAGGTGGACAGTTCCTGGATGTTCATCTGCACCGAGCCTTCGCCCGTAATACAAAACACTTCGGACTGTGGCTTGGCCAGCTTGATCCCCATGGCATAGGGAATGCCCACACCCATCGTGCCCAGACCACCGGAATTGATCCAGCGGCGCGGCTCGTCGAAGCGGTAGTACTGCGCCGCCCACATCTGGTGTTGCCCCACGTCGGATGTGATGTATGTATCACCATCCTTCGTCATGTTCCACAGCGTCTCTACCACGTACTGTGGCTTGATCACATCGCCGCTGCCCATGCTGTACTTCAGGCACTCACGCTTGCGCCAGCCTTCAATCGTGTCCCACCAGGCAGCCAGGGCACCGGCGTCAGGGCGGGTGCTGCTCTCGCGGATCATGGAAATCAGCTCGGTGAGCACATCCTTCACGTCACCGACGATCGGGATGTCGACCTTCACGCGCTTGGAGATGCTCGACGGGTCGATGTCCACGTGGATGATCTTGCGGTCATTCTGCGCAAAGTGCTTGGGGTTGCCGATCACCCGGTCGTCAAAGCGCGCACCCACTGCCAGCAGCACGTCGCAGTTCTGCATGGCGTTGTTGGCTTCGATGGTGCCGTGCATGCCCAGCATGCCCAGGAACTTGCGGTCGCTGGCCGGATAGGCCCCCAGGCCCATCAACGTGTTGGTGACCGGGTAACCCAGCATGTCCACCAGCGTACGCAGCTCGTTGGTGGCGTTGCCCAACAGCACTCCGCCGCCCGTGTAGATATAAGGGCGCTTGGCCGTCAGCAGCAACTGCAGGGCCTTGCGGATCTGTCCGCCATGGCCCTTGCGCACGGGGTTGTACGAGCGCATTTCTACCGTTTGCGGGTAGCCGGTGTAAGGCACCTTCTTGAAGGAAACATCTTTGGGCACATCCACCACCACAGGACCTGGGCGGCCGGTACGGGCAATATGGAAGGCCTTCTTCATCGTCGCGGCCAGGTCGCGCGGGTCCTTGACGAGAAAATTGTGCTTGACGATGGGGCGGGTGATACCGACCGTATCGCATTCCTGGAAGGCATCAAGCCCGATGGCGGGCGTAGGCACCTGACCAGAAATGATCACCATGGGGATCGAGTCCATGTACGCGGTGGCGATGCCGGTCACGGCGTTGGTCAAGCCGGGGCCCGAAGTGACCAAGGCCACGCCGACTTCACCCGTGGCGCGAGCGTAGCCGTCGGCTGCGTGCACGGCGGCCTGTTCGTGACGCACCAGCACGTGCTGGATGGTGTCTTGCTTGTAGAGCGCGTCGTATATGTAAAGAACCGCGCCGCCAGGGTAGCCCCAGATGTACTGGACGTTCTCTGCCTGAAGGGCCTTGATAAGGATCTCAGAACCCATGAGGTCCTGCGAACCGGAAGCGGGAGATGTGTTGCCCTGCGAAGCAGCGGCTGCTGAAGAAATTTCAGCCTTGGAGATTTCCATGATCGATCAACCTTTGTGAATTTCTCTGACGAAAAACCTTGGGTGCCCCTCGCACGCGCTCTTGTGAAGCCAGCTTGGAACTTGAGGCCAAGGACATGGGCGGGATGATTGCCGCGCCGGACCGTGACCCGTTTGCCTTTTGAATTGCAGGTCGATTATCGCACTGCAACACTCACAAAACGCTCCGCAGCCGAAAAAAACTCCGGCGGGTGCGATAATCTGCGGTTTTACGGCGCCGTTGAGTTGCGAAACTGCAGATATCTGCGCCGATCTCCTCCCGGGCTGACCCGTCTTGGCAACCGAACAAGAACTTTCCGATTTCCTCAAAAGCGTAGAAAAGCGCGCGTTCAAGCGCTCGGTCTACCACGTTCGCAACGAGGAAGCGGCGCTCGACATCGTGCAAGACAGCATGCTCAAGTTGGCCGAGCACTACGGGGACAAACCGGCGGGCGAGCTGCCCATGCTGTTCCAGCGGATTCTTTCCAACTGCACCCTGGACTGGTTTCGCCGCCAGAAGACGCGCAATGCACTGTTTTCGAGCATGAGCGACTTCGAAGGCCCAGGTGAAGATGGCACGGATTTTGATCTACTCGAAGCGTACTCAGGGACAGAAGACGGCGACAAAGCCGAAAGCGCGGAAGACCTGACCCGCCGGGCCCAGATATTCCAGGGCATTGAAGAAGAAATTGCAGAGTTGCCACCACGTCAACGGGAAGCGTTCCTGATGCGTTATTGGGAGGAAATGGACGTCGCAGAGACGGCTGCCGCCATGGGCTGCTCCGAAGGCAGTGTCAAAACACACTGCTTTCGCGCCATACAAACCCTCAGCAAGGCACTGAAGGCCAAAGGAATCGAGCCATGAAGAACACTGTACAGACCCCACCGACCCAAGCTGAAGCTGCTGCCGAGCGCTTTGCGCTGCGCGTCACGGCGCGCCTGTCCAGCGGCACCGACGCCCTGCCCTATGACATCTCCGAGCGGCTGCGCGCCTCGCGCATGCAGGCGTTGGCCAAACGCAAAGTCACCGCGCCGGTGCATCGCGCCGCCCCCGCAGCAGTGGTGGTCAACGCAGGCAACACCGCCACACTGGGCCGTGGCGGCGAAGGCGGTGGCTGGTGGAATGCCCTGGTGTCCGCCGTGCCTCTACTGGCGCTGGTCGTGGGACTGGTGGTCATCAACATCGCGCAGGACGAACGCAGTGCCAACGATGTGGCCGAGGTGGATGCCGCTCTGCTGACCGATGACCTGCCTCCCGCCGCTTATTCGGACCCAGGCTTCGTACAATTCCTCAAGACCTCCGCGCAGTCAAACTGATCTGCCTGACTCTGGACTGCATGCACCCAAGCCCCTCTGAAGCTCCCTCCACGCTGCCAGCCTTCGTGCTGGCATTGGCGCTTCTGGGTGCGCTTACCGCTGGTGGCTGGCAGGCGTTGGTGCAGATGCGCATGGCCCCCAGCACAGTGCTCCAAGCGGGCGCTGAGGCCGCAGTGGCCCGCCCCAATAACGCCCGTACAGACCTGTCAGCCGTGAACATGCCCCCTGCCACGGAATCAGGACCAGGCTGGGGCACGCTCACCACGGCGCAAAAACTAGCGCTGTATCCGCTGTCGGAACGCTGGGCGCTGATCAGCGAAGCCCAAAAACGCCGCTGGCTGGACTTGGCCATCAACTACCCCAGTCTTTCGGAAGAGGAACAACGCAAGTTCCATGACCGCATCACCGACTGGGCCAATCTGAGTGCCCAGCAGCGCAACCAGGCACGCTTGAACTACGCGGTCACCAAGCGCCTGGCTGGGGACGACAAACGGGCGCAGTGGGAGGCCTACCAGGCACTGTCTGACGAAGAGCGCAAGGCGTTGGCCTCCAAGGCGACCCCCAATCCCCACGGGGCTGCCACGGCCCTGCGCCCTGTCTCGCCCAAAAAGCTGGCCCAGGTGCCCGCAGCAACGCAAGCCAGCCCCGATCGCCCCAACGCTCCCAAGATTCCACCGGTGGTAGACCACTCGCCCCGCGTTGCGGCCCCAGTGCCTCAGCCGACGGCGCCTGCGATGCCATCCGCCCCCGCATCCGCAGCGCCGGCAACCTTGACGGGTGGCGTGGAAACAGCGCCCGTGGCGATCCCCAGTGCGGTGCCTGCTGTACTTCCGCCCCTGGGCTCTGGCGGAGCCGACAGCACGGGCTCGCCCGGCACCCCCGCAGTAACACCTGACACCTCCGGCCTGTATCCTCAGTAGGTCTCAACCTGCCCTGGCCCGACGGGCCTGACCTGGAATGTCCGTTTCTCCCTCTCCCACCACGCCCCAGCCTGCGGCCAACGCCTCAAGCGGTGTCCTCGCGGGCGGCCCCACGCCCAACCTGTGGCGGCGCATGGCCTGCTGGCTATATGAAGGCATGCTGATGTTCGGCGTGGTCTTTATCGCCGGGTACCTGTTTGGCACGCTGAGCCAGACGCGCAATGCGATGGACAACCGCCATGCGCTGCAGGCCTTTCTCTTTGTGGTGTTCGGTATTTATTTCACCTGGTTCTGGGCCAAAGGCCAGACCCTCGCACAGAAAACCTGGCACATCCGCGTGGTGGGCACTGCAGGGCAACCCATCAGCCAGCCGCGCGCCTTGTTGCGGTATGTATTGAGCTGGCTGTGGTTTTTGCCGCCGCTGGCGGCAATCGCACCATTTTCCCTGTCGGGGGGTGAGTCGGCCGTGATCGTGCTGGGCTGGGTGGCCATCTGGGCGCTGCTCAGCCGGTTCCACCCCACGCGGCAGTTCTGGCACGACGCGTTGGCCGGCACCCGGCTGGTGCACTACGAAATTCCCAAAAAATAAGCGCATGCAACCCTCCTCCCCTTCTCCGGACGCTCCGGCCAACCCCCAAAAGGCGCGCTCGGGCCTCAATCGCATCTGGCATGCCGCCGGCTATTCCATGGAAGGGCTGCGGGCCGGCTGGAACGAGAAGGCCTTTCGCCAGGAGGCCATCGCCGCCATGGTGCTGCTGCCGCTGTCGCTCTGGCTGGGCCGCAGTTGGGTCGAAGTCGCCTTGTTGGCGGGCTCCGTGGTCATCGTGATGATTGTGGAGTTGCTCAACACGGGCATCGAGACCGCCATCGACCGCATCGGGCCCGAGTGGCATGACCTGTCCAAACGCGCCAAGGACATGGGCAGCGCAGCGGTTCTGCTGGCCTTGCTGCTGTGCATTGGCATCTGGGCCGCCGCATTGTTTCAGAGGTTTTTCCATGGCTGAACCCACATTTTCTGTGTGCGTATATTGCGGATCGCGCCCCGGCGACAGCGCCGCCTATGCCCAGGCGGCGCAGGCAGTGGGCCAATGGATCGGCGCCCACAACGGACAACTGGTATACGGCGGTGGCCGCAGTGGCCTGATGGGCACGGTGGCCGAGGCGACGCGTCTGGCGGGCGGCCGGGTGGTGGGGGTGATACCGCAGGCGCTGGTGGACAAAGAGCTGGCCAACCGCCAATGTGACGAGCTGCACATCGTGCAGACCATGCACGAACGCAAGGCCATGATGGCAGAGCGCAGCGATGCCTTCCTCGCCCTGCCCGGCGGCATCGGCACCTTTGAAGAACTGTTTGAAGTGTGGACCTGGCGCCAGCTGGGCTACCACGACAAGCCCTTGGGCTTGCTGAACGTGGCGGGCTACTACGACGGCCTGCTGGGATTCTTGCAGGGCAGCGTGGCCAGTGGCTTCATGGGTGAATGGCAGATGGGCCTGTTGCACGCATCCACCGATGCAGAAGCCCTGCTGCGCGCGCTGGTGCAAGACGCGGGGCCCGACCAAGCGCCTGTCCCGCTGCGCTCGGTGATCTGACTCCCCCGCACTCCGAAACTGGAGCGGCCCACAAGCCAAGGCCACCGAGCAAGGGCCAACAGGCTGCGCATTCGGCGCTTCGCTTGCTTGCGCTGGCGTTGCCTCCCTTTTCTCGAATGGCGCAGCCGTTCAAGAGAAAGGGCAAGGTAAGAAACGACTCAGGGGGTTGTCACCTCACACCGCTGCGTCGTCCAGATCGCCTGTGCGAATACGCACCGTGCGCTCCACGGCGGTCACAAAAATCTTGCCGTCACCGATCTTGCCGGTGCGCGCCACGTTCACGATCGCGTCCACGCAGCGGTCCACATCCTCGGACTTGACGACGACCTCGACCTTCACCTTGGGCAGAAAGTCCACCACGTATTCCGCGCCGCGGTACAGCTCGGTATGGCCTTTCTGGCGGCCAAAACCCTTCACCTCGGTCACCGTGAGGCCGGTCACGCCGCATTCGGCCAGGGCTTCGCGGACTTCTTCGAGCTTGAAGGGCTTGATGACGGCGGTGATCATTTTCATGGCGGGTCTCCTGGAGGATGTAAAAAATCGGGCTGGGGGCACGGCGCCGAAGCGTCACGCCCTGAATTTGCTGGTGATAGGGTAACGCCAGTCCTTGCCAAAGCTGCGGCGCGTGACACGAATCCCTACTGGCGCCTGGCGGCGTTTGTACTCGTTGAGCTTGATCAGGCGCGTCACGCGTTCGACATCGGCCCGGGCGAAGCCGCTGGCGATGATGGACTCGATGGGCTCATCGTTTTCCATGTAGCGGGCCACGATGGCGTCCAGCACCTCATACGGCGGCAGGCTGTCCTGGTCCTTCTGGTCGGGCCGCAGCTCGGCACTGGGCGGCCGGGTGATGATGCGCTCAGGGATGGGGCTGGCGCAGGTGCCATACGGGTCGTTGGCATTGCGCCAGCGGGCCAGGTCAAACACGCGGGTCTTGGCCACATCCTTGATCACGGCAAAGCCGCCGGCCATGTCGCCGTACAGCGTGCAGTAGCCGGTGGACATCTCGCTCTTGTTGCCGGTGGTCAGCACGATGGCGCCGAACTTGTTGGACAGCGCCATCAGCAGCGTGCCCCGGATGCGCGCCTGCAGATTTTCTTCGGTGGTGTCTTCGGGCAGCCCGGCAAACTCGGCGGCCAGCGCGGCCTTGAAGGCCTCGAACTGCGGTTTGATCGAAATCTCGTCATAGCGCACGCCCATGCGCGTGGCCATGTCGCGCGCGTCGATCCAGCTGATGTCGGCGGTGTAGGGCGATGGCATCATCACCGTGCGGACCTTGTCGGCACCGAGCGCATCCACCGCAATCGCCAGCACCAGCGCCGAGTCGATGCCGCCCGACAACCCCAGCAGCGCGCCCGGGAAGCCGTTCTTGCCCACATAGTCGCGCACACCCAGCACCAGGGCATCCCACAGGTCGGCCTCCAGCGTGCGCTCTGGGGCAACCTCTGCTGTAATTTTGATAGCACCCTGGGCAGATTCGACTAGCGCATAGACCAGTTTTTCCACAAAAGCAGGTGCCCGCGCCGCCACCGAGCCGTCGGCGGCCAGCGCAAACGAGCGGCCTTCGAACACCACCTCGTCCTGCCCGCCCACCAAGTGGGCGTAAACCAGCGGCAGGCCCGTCTCGACCACACGGGAGCGCATGGTGGCCTCGCGCTCCGTGCCCTTGCCCAGGTGGAAAGGCGATGCATTGATGACCGCCAGCAACTGCGCACCGGCGGCAGCAGTATCGCGCGCGGGGGTGGCAAACCAGGCGTCTTCGCACACCAGCACACCCACCTTCACGCCTTCCACCTCGAACACACAGGGCTTGCTGCCGGGCACGAAGTAGCGCCGCTCGTCAAACACCTGGTAGTTGGGCAGCTCGCGCTTGGCATAGGTCTGCTCGATCTTGCCGTCGCGCACCACGCTGGCGGCGTTGAAGCAGACGCTGAAGGCCTGGGCGCCAGGGGCCATGGCCTGCGGGTGGCCCAGCACGATGGCCAGGCCTTTCAACCCCGCAGTCTCGCGGGCCACGGTTTTCACGGCATCATCGCAGGCCGCAATGAAGGCAGGGCGCAGGAACAGGTCTTCGGCCGCGTAGCCGCAGATGGCCAGCTCCGGTGTCAGCAACAGGCGAGCACCCTGGGCATAGGCCTCGCGGGCTGCCGCAATGATCTTTTGGGCGTTGCCGGGCATGTCGCCCACAACAAAGTTGAGCTGCGCAGTGCAAATGGAGAGCGTCATGGAACTGGAATCGGCCCCTGCGGCCAGGTTGAATACCGCCGTTGCAGGCCCGCAATCAAAGGTGCATCACAGGGGCCTGCATGGCTGAAGCTGCCATTATCGCCCGCGTGCTCCCCTCCGTGCTGGACGTGGACACTACCGCCTGGAACCACCTGCTGGCGCAGCAAAGCCACCCCACGCCCTTCATGCGGCATGAATACCTGGCAGCGCTGGAAAGCAGCGGCAGCGCCACGCCGCGTACCGGCTGGACGCCCCGCTTCATGACGCTGTGGGACGGCGACACCCTGGTGGCAGCCTGCCCCCTGTACCTCAAGAGCCATTCGTACGGCGAATATGTGTTTGACTGGGCCTGGGCCAGCGCTTACGAGCAGCACCGTGTGCCCTACTACCCCAAGGCCGTCATTGCCGTGCCCTTTACGCCCGTGCCAGGCAGCCGGCTGCTGGCCCGCGATGCCACCACGCGCGCCCTGCTGGTGCAGGCGGTGTGCCAGTGGTGCGAGCAAGAAGACGTATCGTCCGTGCATGTGCTGTTTGCCAGCGATGACGATGTGCTGACCGGCGCGCAACAAGACCTGATGCTGCGGCACACCGTGCAGTTTCACTGGAAGAATGAGCGGCCCACGCTCCCTGTGGCCCAGGGTGTAGCCGCCACCGACGGCGAAACCCCGCGCTACCAGGACTTTGACCAGTTCCTCGCCAGCCTGTCGCAAGACAAACGCAAGAAGATCCGCCAGGAGCGCCGCCGCGTTGCCGATGCCGGAGTCACCTTCCGCTGGTCACGCGGGGCGGACATCAGCGCTGCAGACTGGGATTTTTTCTACCGCTGCTACGAGCGCACCTATCTGGAGCACGGCAACCCGCCCTACCTCACGCGCGACTTCTTCGCCCGCATGGCAGCGGACATGCCCGAGGCCTGGCTGCTGTTTGTGGGGGAGCGGGACGGGCGGCCTATTGCTAGCAGTTTGATAGCTATCGGCGCATATGCATCTAGCGCATCAGCCCAAAAAGACGCTGAATCAGACCCCGAATCACGCTCCGAGCTGGTGGCCTACGGCCGCTACTGGGGCGCGCTGGAGCGCGTGGACTGCCTGCACTTCGAGGCCTGCTACTACCAGCCGCTGCAGTGGTGCATCGCCCACGGTGCCGTGCGGTTTGAGGGGGGAGCCCAGGGCGAGCACAAGATGGCCCGCGCGCTGCTGCCCGTGCAGGCCACCAGCGCGCACTGGCTGGCACACCCGGCATTTGCTGAGGCAGTGCAGCGCTTTCTGGACCGCGAAGGCGCTGGCGTGGAAAGCTACCTCGGCGACCTGCAAGCGCGAAGCCCCTTCAAGGCCGCCTGACCTGCAGTGGTCAGGCAGGACGCGCGGACGAGATCAAAGCCAGGTTTGAACCAACACACGGCGAAGGCAGGGCCCGTCACGCCTGCCGAGGGCGGCGAGTCACTGTCAAAAACTCTCCCAGTCAGCATCATTGCCGCTGCCCGAACGAGCTGGCGCCGTTGACGCAAGAGCCGGTGCGGGCTTGGCGGCCGCACGCAGGGGCGGCACCTTGGACGGGGCCACAGGGGCTGGTCTGCTGGAACCGGCCAAGGCCGGAGATGGGACTGCAGCCTTGGGCACATACGCAAAGGCAGACGCAGCCGGCTGCGCCGCCTGCGCTGGCGACAGCTTGAAGAACGCCACCGTGCTCACCAGGTCCTGCGCCTGGTTGTTGAGGCTGGCAGCGGCGGCGGCCATTTCTTCCACCAGGGCAGCGTTTTGCTGGGTGACCTGGTCCATCTGTGTCACAGCCTCGCCCACCTGGGCCACACCCTGGCTTTGTTCAGAGCTGGCGGCACTGATCTCGCCCATCAAATCCGTGACACGTTTGATGGAGCCCACCACCTCGGTCATGGTTGCACCCGCCTGATCGACCAGCGTGGTGCCTGCGGCCACGCGTTCCACGCTGTCGTTGATCAGGGTCTTGATCTGCTTGGCCGCGTCGGCCGAACGGCCCGCCAGGCTGCGCACCTCGGACGCCACCACCGCAAAGCCCCGGCCCTGCTCGCCCGCACGCGCTGCTTCGACGGCCGCGTTCAGCGCAAGGATGTTGGTCTGAAAGGCAATGCCATCGATCACACCGATGATGTCGGCGATCTTACTGCTGCTGTCGTGAATGCCCTTCATGGTGTCCACCACCTGGCTCACCACCTCTCCGCCATGCACGGCCACCGTCGATGCGCTCTGCGCAAGCTGGTTGGCCTGGCGGGCGTTGTCGGCGTTCTGGCGCACGGTCGAATTGAGCTGCTCCATGGATGCCGCCGTCTCCTGCAGGGCGCTGGCCTGCTGCTCGGTGCGTGCGCTCAGGTCGTTGTTGCCCTGGGCGATCTCCGACGACGCCGTGGCCACGTTCTCGGAGCCGGAGCGCACATGCCCCACGATGCGCGACAGGTTCTGCTGCATCTCGTTCAGCGACCGCAGCAGGTGCGCCATCTCATTGCGGCTCTCCCCCAGATCGGGAATGTGGACCGACAAGTTGCCATGGCTGATTTCATCGGCCGCGTACACAGCCCGCTGCACCGGCCCCACGATGGAGCGCGTGGTCCACAGCGCAAACAAGGCGCCCAGCACCAGCGATGCCATCGCAGCCAGCGCCAGCACCCATTGGCTGGTGACCGCGTCCTGGAGGATGGCGCCTTCAAACTCATCGAGCTGCTTGTGCGTGTTGTCTGCCACATCGGCCAGCGATTGCAGGTAGGCCGTGGCCAGCGGCTTGAGGTCGCTGTCCACCAGCGCAAACACATCCTCGCCCGCCTTCTTGCGGTCCAGCAGCTTGGCGCGCGCATCCACATAGGCCTTGCGGGTCACCGCCACGCGCTCCATCAGCGCCTTTTCGGTCGGGTCGTCCACCAGCGCTTCCAGCTTTTTCTGTGCCTCGCTGGCACGCTGCGACGTGGTGGCCATGTCGGCCGTCAGCGACTGGATATAGCCCGCGTCCGTGGCCTTGAGCGACGCCGACGCCCGCACCCAGTTCAGGTCGATGGCCGCCTTCCACTCCTGCGCCAGGGCGTTGCGTTCCATTTCGACAGTGGCAATGCGACTGCTGGCCTCCTTGAGTACCGCCAGTCGCCAGACGCCGGTGGCGGCGATGGTGGCGGTGATCAACAGCACAAGGCCAAAGGCCAGGCTCAGGCGCGCTCCGATTTTCAGGTTGCTCATGGGAATCTTTCGTGGTTTTTATGGGGGCTTTTGCCAGCCATGGCTGCGCCGATGTGGTTCGGCGCACCTGCGCGGGACCACAAGGAATCAGCGGCTGGGATGTGATAATTATATCATATTTATGATAAATATGATTTTATCAATTTTAATCATCACAAAAGAGTCGACGGCCCACTGCGCAAGCGCTGCCCCGGTGGGGGCATGGGTGCGGCCCCCTGTGTCAGCCGTGGGGATATCAAAACAGCGCACAAGGCCCCGTGCGTGCAGCGCACGCACGGGCTGGAGTGCTACATCGCGGGCGCTGTCGGCGCAGTGCCAGGCACCGAACCAGCTTGGGGAAGTCTACGCCCCAAAACGGGGCAAAAAACTTACAAACGGTGCAAGCGCGGCCTGCCGTCGGTCAAAAGCTCTCCCAGTCGTCCTCGGCACCGGCGGCCACTGCTTGTGGGGCCGCTTTGGGTGCGACGCCCGCGGCCTTGGGGGTGGCACTGGCAGCAGGTGCCTTTTTGGCGGCAGGAGCAGAGGGAGAGCGCAAAGCAAGGGTTGCCTTGCTGCCCGCCGCATGGCCGCCCATCGCCGCCTTGCGCGTGTCCGCGGCGGGCGCAGGGCGCGGCACCGGGTCCACAGCGCCGCCAGGCTGCGATGCCCGCGCCTGGTCGGCCGTGAGCTTGAACACCGCCACCGCCCCCACCAAGGCCTGGGCCTGGTGGCTCAGGCTGCTGGCAGCAGCCGCCATTTCCTCGACCAGCGCCGCGTTCTGCTGGGTGACCTGGTCCATCTGCGTGACGGCCTCGCCCACCTGCGACACGCCCGTGCTCTGCTCGCTGCTGGCGGCGCTGATCTCGCCCATGATGTCCGTCACGCGGCGAATGGCCCCCACCACCTCGGTCATGGTGATACCCGCCTTGTCCACCAGCTGGGTGCCCTGCTCGACCCGCTCCACGCTGGCAGTGATGAGCGACTTGATCTCTTTGGCCGCCTCGGCGCTGCGCTGGGCCAGATTGCGCACCTCGCCCGCCACTACCGCAAAGCCCCGGCCCTGTTCGCCCGCGCGGGCGGCCTCCACGGCCGCGTTCAGCGCCAGGATGTTGGTCTGGAACGCAATGCCGTCAATCACGCTGATGATGTCGGCGATCTTTTTGCTGCTGTCGTTGATGCCCTTCATGGTGGTCACCACCTCGGCCACCACATCGCCGCCCTGCCCCGCCACGGTGGATGCGCTCATCGCCAGCTGGTTGGCCTGGCGCGCGTTGTCGGCGTTTTGCTTGACGGTGGAACTCAGCTCCTCCATCGACGCAGCGGTTTCCTGCAGCGCGCTGGCCTGCTGCTCGGTGCGGATGGACAGGTCGTTGTTGCCCGATGCGATCTCGGCACTGGCCGACGCCACGCCCTGGGCATTGCCACGCACGCCCGACACCACATACGCCAGGTTGTCCCGCATGGCGGTGAGGCCGCTGAGCAACTGGGCGATCTCGTCCTTGCCCCGCGCGTGGATCGCCACGGTCAGGTCGCCCTGCGCCACCGCGTCGGTGATCTGCACCGCATCGCCCAGCGCGCGCGAAATCTGCCGGATCATGGCGCCGCCCATCAGCACCGCCAGCACAATGCCCGCCACCACGGCCGTGACCGCCAGTGCGCGGATGGTCTGGTAGCTGGCGGCCGCACTGTCGTACTCGGCCTTGGCACGGTCCAGCTGCACCTGCATCAGCTGGCCCAGCACCTCCTGCAATGGGTCGATGGCGGGGTACATCTCCTTGGCCGCAAACGCGGTCAGGGCCGCCACATCGCCCGACTTGAAGTGCCCCGCCAGTACATCGGTGGCCGCATCTGCCTTGGCCTGCAGCGGCTTGAAGCGCTCGACCAACTGCGTTTCCTCCGGCACCAGCTGGGTGGCCAGATAGGCCTTCCAGTTGGCCTCGATGGCCTTGCGCGCATCGGCCACCGACTGCAGGCCCTGTGCGGGTGTCAGCGTACCGTCACGCACCTTGTGGGCCGTGTCCACCACGTTGACCGCATACATGTCCGCCACGACTTTGATCTGCTTGAGCGGCACCACCCGGTCGTCGTATACCGACTTGAGCCCGGCATTGGAATTGCCCATGCCATACAGCCCCGCCACGCCCACCAGCAACACCAGCAGGCACAAGGCCGCAAGCAAACCCGCCAGGCGGGTGGAAATCTTGAACTGGTTCATGACAACACTCCTGAGGGAAACAAGCAAACAGGCTGCGCCCGGCTGGCAGCGCACCAGCGGTTGGAAAGGGGCATATGGGGAGCGCGCAGCAGACTTAGGTGCGGCCTGGGCGGCGCCACGGTTGGCGTAGCAGACCACACGGCAGGCGCACGGCGGCTCGCGCTGGTGATGATGGGGCGGCTACCCATCATGTACGTGCGCGACGCGTTGAAACCTCGGTCCATTGCAGAACTCCTGTGGAGAACGGCGCCAAAAAGGAATGTCCACCCACCGACGGGCCGCGCGCCGTGGCGGGCCCGCCCAGCATAGCGCTTTCCGTTACGTTTGCGTACAAATCGCCCACCTACATTGGCGCGCCGCTGCCCACAACGGCAACTCGCCATCACGCACCTGCAGCAAGCATCGCGCCAGCGGGTGGCTGACCCGCCCCACGCATGCCTTCAGCCATCACCAACAAAGCGCCCGCCCACAAAAAAGCACGCAGAAGGTAACCCCCCTCTGCGTGCTTTCTTGCTTTGTTTTTGATAGCTGTCAGCGCATGTTCAACCTGCGCCTGTAGCCGTTTTCACCTGATTTCTTCACCCTGGGGCCTGCGGGGCCCTGGTCAGAAGCTCTCCCAGTCGTCGTCGCTTCCCGCAGCCTTGGGTGCCGGGGCCGGGCTGGGCGCTGCAGGCTTGGCGGCAGTTGAGGCTGCCGGGCGGCTGGCCTTGGGCGCCGCCAGGCTGGCGGCGGGTTTGTTGCTTCTGCTCTTGGCGCTGCTGCCCAGGCTGGTGCTGCGGGCCGGGGCTTTGTAGCTGGGCGCTGCAATGGGGGTGCGGGCGGGGGCTGCCGTGTGGCGGTTCGGGCTGTAGCTGCTGTTCGTGCTGCTGGCGTCGAGCTTGAACACGGCCACGGCGTTGACCAGTTCGCCGGCCTGGGCGTTCAGTGCGCTGGCAGCTGCGGCCATTTCTTCCACCAGGGCGGCGTTTTGCTGGGTGGCCTGGTCCATCTGGGTGACGGCTTCTCCCACCTGGCCGACACCTGCGCTTTGTTCGCTGCTGGCGGCGCTGATCTCTCCCATGATGTCGGTCACTCGCCGGATGGCGCTGACGACTTCGGTCATGGTGGCTCCGGCCTTGTCGACCAGGGCGGTGCCTTGTTCCACGCGTTCCACGCTGGCGGTGATGAGGGCTTTGATTTCCTTGGCGGCTTCTGCGCTGCGTCCTGCCAGGTTGCGTACTTCTCCGGCCACCACGGCAAAGCCCCGGCCTTGTTCGCCGGCGCGGGCGGCTTCCACGGCTGCGTTGAGCGCCAGGATGTTGGTCTGGAAGGCGATGCCGTCGATGACGCTGATGATGTCTGCGATCTTGTTGCTGCTGGCGTTGATGCCTTTCATGGTCTCGACCACTTCGGCCACCACGTCTCCGCCTTGCACGGCCACGGTGCTGGCGCTCACGGCCAGCTGGTTGGCGGCTCGCGCGTTGTCGGCGTTCTGGCGCACGGTCGAGCCCAGCTCTTCCATCGAGGCGGCCGTTTCTTCCAGTGCACTGGCTTGCTGTTCCGTGCGTGCGCTCAGGTCGTTGTTGCCTGAGGCGATCTGTGCGCTCGCCGATGCTACGCCTTCGGCGTTCTGGCGCACCGAGCTGACGGTGTTGACCAGGCTTTGCTGCATGCGCTGCAGGGCGCTGAGCAGGTGGCCGGTTTCGTCCTTGGACTGCACGACGATCTGGCCGCTCAGGTCGCCACTGGCCACGCGGTCGGCCGCTTCCACCGCCTGCGCCAGGGGGCGGGTGATGGAGCGGATGATGGTGATGGCCAAGAAGATGGCGATACCAATCGCAATTGCTCCGGCGATCAAGACATCGCGTTGAAGTGCAACCGCTGCAGACTCGGCTCGAGCGCCTGATTCTGCAGCCTTCTCCGATTGAAAATTCAACTGATCTTCTATGGCACTCTGGTAGGCACGCTGCGCAGGTCGAAGTTGCTCTTCCAGAAGTTTCAGCGCTTCATCCCGTTGACCCTGCTGGACCATTGCAAGATATTGGTCCCTCAACTTCATGAAGTCGGCGCGACGCTGCTCCATCGTCGCCAAGAGCGCTCTGCCCTTCTCCGAGGTTATCAAGGGTCCTATGGCTTTGTACTGCGCCTCCACCATCGCAGATGCTTCCGCCAACCGGCTTGTCGCGGATTTCACAATGGGTTCCGCAGTGAAAATCACCAAGTTGCGTAGCTGAATGGCTTGTTCGTTCACTCCGTCATCCAAGGCTGCCAGGGCCTTGAGTACAGGAATCCGGACATCAATCACATCGTTGAGCGCCGCGCGCTGGTTTGATGAACGCAACAGGGTCACCCCGCCTAGAGCGACCAAAAGAAGCACCATGACGGCGAATGCCACAGCCAGCCGGGTTGAAATCTTGAGCTGATTCATCCTTTTTCTCCTCTGTGTTGATCTTGTGTAGTGGGTTGCTACGTTAACTGTGGACGGCCGATCTCACCAGCCCAATTTCGTCACTGCTGAGCAGGGCCTCGATGTCCATCACGATCAGCATGCGCTCGCCCAGGCTGGCAATGCCAGTGACAAAGGCGGGGTCCACATGGCCCTGCCGCTCGAACTGGGGCGTGGGCTTGATGAGGTCGGGAGTGAGCGAGACCACGTCCGCCACCGCATCCACCACCGCGCCAATCACGGTAGAGCCGATGTCCAGAATGATCACCACGGTGAAGTCGGTGTAGCTGGCTTCAGGGCATTGCAGCTTCACCCGCAGATCCAGGATGGGCACGATGCGGCCGCGAAGATCGATCACGCCCTTGATGAAGTCGGGCGATTGCGCCAGGCGCGTGGGTCTCTCGTATGAGCGGATCTCCTGCACGCGCAGGATGTCAATGCCGTACTCCTCCGCCCCCAGGCGGAAGGTCAGGAATTCACGAGGGGCTGCGGTGGGGCTTGGGGCCAGCGCGCGATGCGCAGAGTGGGTGGCGGCAGGCGCAGCGGCGTCGGCAATAGCGGTCATGGCGCGGGCTTTCAGGCGGTTGGAACGGGAGGGTTGCGAACAGCGCCAGAACGCGACGAACGCAAAAGCTATCCAAAGCATAGCAGCGCACGGTTGCAAAATGTGACATTCGCGGGCAATCCCCCCCGCAATCCGAAGGGGACTCCCCCGGCCCGGGCGGGGGCAATTGGAGAGCTTGCTCCATTTCGCGCCCCGCCTTGGTGCGCAAAAACTGCTACCGTCGCACGACCCGCCTGCCT
This sequence comes from Acidovorax sp. K2F, assembly GCF_025246485.1. NCBI lineage: Bacteria > Pseudomonadati > Pseudomonadota > Betaproteobacteria > Burkholderiales > Comamonadaceae > Acidovorax > Acidovorax sp. K2F. The sequence continues at coordinate 169,031 of NZ_JAOBSQ010000030.1, read as the reverse complement.
TGCCCGGCAGGCGCCCGTTTTGGAACGACGACTTGATGCCTCTCTTCTCCGACCGCAAATCCGCTGCCCCTGACCACATGCCACCGCCCAGCCTCCCCTTGCTGGCGCTGGAGCTGCGGGCCCCCTGGGAATTTGGCGCCGTGCTGCCCGCATGGCCCGTTCTGCAGCGCGCTCCACTGGGCGATGGCCACACGGTCATCGTGTTTCCGGGCCTGACAGCTGGCGACGCCACCACCCTGCCCCTGCGCCGCTACCTCGAATCGCGCAACTACAACCCGCTGGGCTGGGGCCAGGGCCTGAACCTGGGGCCGCGCGATGGCGTACTGGAGAACGCCAAGGCCCAGCTGCAGCAAGCGGTGGATGCCAGCGGCAACAAGGTGAGCCTGGTGGGCTGGAGCCTGGGCGGCATCTACGCCCGCGAGCTGGCCAAGGAAATGCCCGACCTGGTGCGCTGCGTGGTGACCCTGGGCACACCCTTTGCCGGGCCCCACACGTCCACCAACGCATGGCGCATTTACCAGTTCGCCAGCGGCCGCAGCATCGAGCGCGAAACCGAGAACTACAACCTGCCCGAAGCACCCCCGGTGCCCACCACCAGCATCTACTCCCGCACCGATGGCGTGGTGGCATGGCGCGGCAGCATCCAGGCGCCCGCCGACCACAACCCCCACACCGAGAACATCGAGGTGGTGGCTAGCCACTTTGGCATCGGCCTGAACCCCAGTGCCTGGTGGGCCGTGGCCGACCGTCTGGGCCAGCCGCACGGGCCAGGCGTGGTGTGGCAGCCGTTCCAGCGCCCCCAGCTGCCAGGGCTGCATCTGGTGTATCCCAACCCGCACCGCTGACCGGCACGTGCAGCAGCGCACCCGACTACGCCGACGCGAAGCGCTCGCCCACAAAAAAGCACGCAGAAGGTAGCCCCCTCTGCGTGCTTTCTTGCTTTGCTTTTGATAGCTGTCAACGCATTTTCCACCTGCGCTTGCAGCCGTTTTGACCTGATTTCTTCACCCAGGGGCCTGTCTGGCCCTTCTCAGAAGCTCTCCCAGTCGTCGTCGCTTCCCGCAGCCTTGGGTGCCGGGGCCGGGCTGGGCGCTGCGGGCTTGGCGGCGGGTGAGGCTGCCGGGCTGCTGGCCTTGGGCGCCGCCAGGCTGGCGGCGGGTTTGCTGCCGGTCTTGGCGCTTTTGCCCAGGCTGGTGCTGCGGGCCGCGGCTTTGTAGCTGGGCGCTGCAATGGGGGTGCGGGTGGGGGCTGCCGTGTGGCGGTTCTGGCTGTAGCTGCTGTTCGTGCTGCTGGCGTCGAGCTTGAACACGGCCACGGCGTTGACCAGTTCTCCGGCCTGGGCGTTCAGTGCGCTGGCGGCCGCGGCCATTTCTTCCACCAGGGCGGCGTTTTGCTGGGTGGCCTGGTCCATCTGGGTGACGGCTTCGCCGACCTGGCCGACACCTGCGCTTTGTTCGCTGCTGGCGGCGCTGATCTCTCCCATGATGTCGGTCACGCGCCGGATGGCGCTGACAACTTCAGTCATGGTGGCTCCGGCCTTGTCGACCAGGGCGGTGCCTTGTTCCACGCGTTCCACGCTGGCGGTGATGAGGGCTTTGATTTCCTTGGCGGCTTCTGCGCTGCGTCCTGCCAGGTTGCGTACTTCTCCGGCCACCACGGCAAAGCCCCGGCCTTGTTCGCCGGCGCGGGCGGCTTCCACGGCTGCGTTGAGCGCCAGGATGTTGGTCTGGAAGGCGATGCCGTCGATGACGCTGATGATGTCTGCGATCTTGTTGCTGCTGGCGTTGATGCCTTTCATGGTCTCGACCACTTCGGCCACCACGTCTCCGCCTTGCACGGCCACGGTGCTGGCGCTCACGGCCAGCTGGTTGGCGGCTCGCGCGTTGTCGGCGTTCTGGCGCACGGTCGAGCCCAGCTCTTCCATCGAGGCGGCTGTTTCTTCCAGGGCCGAGGCCTGCTGTTCCGTGCGCGCGCTCAGGTCGTTGTTGCCTGAGGCGATCTGTGCGCTCGCTGACGCTACGCCTTCGGCGTTGCTGCGCACGCCCGACACCACACGCGCCAGGTTGGCCCGCATGTCGCCCAGCGCATTCAGCAGCTGGCCCATTTCATCCTTGCCGCCGGGGGGCACCTCGGTCGCCAGGTCGCCATCGGCAATCGCGCGGGCGGCCAATACGGCGTGATGGGCGGGGCGCGTAACGGCGCGGGTGATGGCCACACCCAGTACGGCCGCCAACGCCACGCACAGCGCGAGGGTGCCCAGCACCCAGATGCGTGCCGCATTGAACACTGTCATCGCTTCCTCATTGGCCTTCAATGCAGCGTCCGCATTGATCTTTTGCAGCTCGCCCAGGGTCTCGGCGGTGGCCACAAAGGCTGACTCCGATTCGCCCGCATACAGCATGCTCAACGCATCTGCCGTGAGTTCCATGGTCTCGGCAGTGCTGAAGTCCACGCCCTTGGCAATGTCCGCCAGCTTGTCCTGCAACGCCACATAGGCCGCCTTGCGCGCCTTGTAGGCCTGGAAAACCTCGCGCTCCTTGGGCATGTCGATGAGCGGCTCGTAGATCGCCTCCACACGGGTCAGGTCCTTGTGGCGCTGCGCCACCTGCTCGGCAAACGCCTTGACCTCGGCCGCGCTGCGCGCCGTGACCATGCCCGCCTCTGCACGGCGCATGCGGTTGAGCAGCACGCGCAGCTCGCCCGTTTGCGTGACGCTGGGCAGCAGATTGGTGGCGATCTCCTCAGCGTTGGCGTGGATGCGGGACATTTGCACCAGCGCAATGGCGCCGAGCAAGGCGGTCAGCAACACCACCGCAAGGAAACCCGCCGCCAGCTTGACGCCAATGCGCAGATCAGAAATTTTCATGAATCACCTCAAAGTACCTCGAAACGCCGGGACAGCCGTAGCCATGTAACAAAATGCAGTCTATCAGCGCGCCCAGCCGCACATGGCGCGGCTTTTCCCTACCCTGGCAGAGTGCCACCCACAAAAAAACACGCCACCCGAGGTGGATGGCGTGCTTTTATTTTGATAGCATCCAGTGCATATTGCACTAGCGCTACGGGCAGAAATCGCCCAAAGGGCTATCAGGCCTGCGACTTCTTGTAGCTGTCGATGCCGTCGGTGATTTCCTTCTTCGCGGCGTCGATGCCTTCCCAGCCCAGCACCTTGACCCACTTGCCCTTTTCCAGGTCCTTGTAGTGCTCAAAGAAGTGGGCGATGGCGTTGCGGCGCATGGCGTTCACATCGTCGATGGTCTTCCAGTGGTCATACATGGGCAGGATCTTGGACGTGGGCACAGCAATCACCTTGCCATCCACACCGGCCTCGTCTTCCATCATCAAGATGCCCAGGGGGCGGCAGGGCACGACCACGCCGGGGAACAGCGGATAAGGCGTGATCACCAGCACATCGACCGGGTCGCCATCACCCGACAGCGTCTGCGGCACATACCCGTAGTTGGTGGGGTAGTGCATGGCGGTGGTCATGAAACGGTCCACAAAAATGGCGCCCGATTCCTTGTCCACTTCGTACTTGATCGGATCGGCGTTCATCGGAATCTCGATGACGACGTTGAAGCTGTCAGGAACGTTCTTGCCTGGGGGGACGTTGTTGAGGGACATGTCTTTGGATAGTGGTTTGTTGACGATAACCCGCGAGGCCTTCGGCACTGATGCAGCGCAACGAAGCGTCGGGATTAACCCTGATTTTAGGCGCACGCCCCTTTCTGCCCGCTTGCAAACCGGCGTTTGCCTGTAAATTGGGCCTGTTGGCCAATCGGCTCCTGCGCGAAACGCATGGGTAGCACGAGGAAGCAACGCAGCGGGGAAGCCACCGATGCGTTGGTCCCCCTCCGTGCAACACACCAAGGAGAATTGAATGGCTGCAAGTTCAGCACTGACATCCCCTCTCATCCTCGCCCTCGTTTGCGGGCTCATTGCGGTGGCCTACGGCATCTGGGCCCGGGGCTGGATCCTTTCCAAAGACCCGGGCAACGCCCGCATGCAGGAGATTGCCGCCGCCATCCAGGCCGGTGCCGCCGCCTACCTGGCCCGCCAGTACAAGACCATTGCCATCGTGGGCGTGGTGCTGGCGGTGCTCATCGGCGTGTTTCTGGACGGCACCACGGCGGTCGGCTTTGTGGTGGGCGCCGTGCTCTCGGGCGCCTGCGGCTTCATCGGCATGAATGTCTCGGTGCGCGCCAATGTGCGCACCGCGCAGGCGGCCACTCAAGGCATTGGCCCGGCGCTCGATGTCGCGTTCCGTGGCGGTGCCATCACCGGCATGCTGGTGGTGGGGCTGGGTCTGCTGGGTGTCACGGGCTTTTACTGGTTCCTGGCGGGCAACGGCAACCACACGCCCACCACCCATCTGGCCACGCTGCTCAACCCGCTGATCGGCTTTGCGTTCGGCTCGTCGCTGATCTCGATCTTTGCGCGCCTGGGCGGTGGCATCTTCACCAAGGGCGCGGACGTGGGCGCCGACCTGGTGGGCAAGGTGGAGGCAGGCATCCCCGAGGATGACCCGCGCAACCCGGCCGTGATCGCCGACAACGTGGGCGACAACGTGGGCGACTGCGCCGGCATGGCGGCCGACCTGTTCGAGACCTACGCGGTGACACTGATCGCCACCATGGTGCTGGGCGCCCTGATGGTGGCCACGGCCCAGGTCAATGCGGTGGTGTACCCGCTTGCGCTGGGGGCGGTGTCCATCGTCGCATCCATCATTGGCTGCTTCTTCGTCAAGGCAACGCCCGGCATGAAGAACGTGATGCCCGCGCTGTACAAGGGTCTGGCGATCGCGGGCGTGCTGTCGCTCATCGCTTTCTACTTCGTCACGCTGTGGATCATGCCGGACAACGCGGTCACGGCCACGGGCACCCAGCTGCGGCTGTTTGGCGCCTGCGCCACCGGCCTCGTATTGACGGCCGCGCTGGTCTGGATCACCGAGTTCTACACCGGCACGCAGTACTCGCCCGTGCAGCACATTGCCCAGGCGTCCACCACCGGCCACGGCACCAACATCATTGCGGGCCTGGGCGTTTCGATGCGTTCCACGGCCTGGCCGGTGGTGTTTGTGTGCACGGCCATCATCGTGTCCTACGGCCTGGCTGGCCTGTACGGCATTGCGGTGGCAGCCACATCGATGCTGAGCATGGCGGGCATTGTGGTGGCGCTGGATGCGTATGGTCCCATCACCGACAACGCGGGTGGCATTGCCGAAATGGCCGAGCTGCCCAGCAGCGTGCGCGACATCACCGACCCGCTGGACGCCGTGGGCAACACCACCAAGGCTGTGACCAAGGGCTACGCCATCGGCTCTGCCGGCCTGGCTGCACTGGTGCTGTTTGCCGACTACACCCACAAGCTGGAGAGCTATGGCAAGGCCATCACCTTTGATCTGTCGGACCCGCTGGTCATTGTGGGCCTGTTCATCGGCGGGCTGATTCCCTACCTGTTCGGCGCCATGGCCATGGAGGCTGTAGGCCGGGCCGCAGGCGCTGTGGTGGTGGAGGTGCGCCGCCAGTTCAGCACCATCAAGGGCATCATGGACGGTACGGGCAAGCCCGAATACGGCAAGGCCGTGGACATGCTGACCACCGCCGCCATCAAGGAAATGGTGATCCCCAGCCTGCTGCCGGTGGTGGTTCCCATTGTGGTGGGCCTGCTGCTGGGGCCCAAGGCGCTGGGCGGCTTGCTCATGGGCACCATCGTCACAGGTCTGTTTGTCGCAATCAGCATGTGCACGGGCGGTGGCGCGTGGGACAACGCCAAGAAGTACATCGAAGACGGCCACCACGGCGGCAAGGGCAGCGAGGCGCACAAGGCCGCCGTGACCGGTGACACCGTGGGCGACCCCTACAAGGACACGGCCGGCCCGGCCATCAACCCGCTGATCAAGATCATCAACATCGTGGCACTGCTCATCGTGCCGCTGGTGGTCAAGTTCCACGGCGGGTAAAACCGTCCCACCATCGTCAAAAAGGGGCCTCTGGCCCCTTTTTGACGCGTAACATCGCATCCACTGCAGCAGCCACTGGTATCGCGTTCCACTGAAGATGGCCTTGACACACACCACCCTGCCCGCCCCGGCCCCGACCGACAGCCCCGCTGCGCCCCAGCAGCGCATCGTCCAGATCGCGCTGGCCCAGGCCCGGCCTGTGGTGGAGCGCGTCATTGAGGCCACGCGCGTGTCCCTGCAAGCGCGCCTGGACAGTGCCCGCACCCCCGGCGAGCACCATGCGATGCAGGAGGCACGGCAGCAACTGGTGCGGCTGGCATCGGTGATGGCAGATCGCTACCCCGACGCACTGCGCAAGGCGCTGGACCAGGACACGGCACAGGGCGACGACAAGCCCACGCGGTCACTGTTCACCGTGCACTTTGACGACCTCGAACTGATGGACGAGGCGCAGATCAACGACAGCGTGGAGCGCGCACGTGCCCGTCAGGTACTGATCTCTGCAGTGGAAGGTCCGCTGGCGGACCTGGACGCGTTGGTGTGCGCGGCCCAGGGGCTGTCCCGGGTGCAGCCGGAGCACAACCCGCTGCGCCCCGACGTGTTCTTGCAGGCTCTGCAGTCCGTGGTGTCGCAAATGCAGGTCACACCCCAGGTGCGCCACGACTGGGTGGGGCTGATGGCACAGGCATTGGGCGCCGAGCTGCGCAGCCTGTACCTCGCGCAAATCGACCAGCTCAAGCAAAGTGGTGTGAAGCCTGTGGGCTACGCCATGCGGCAGGCCACGGGCGAAGTGGTCTATGTGGCGCCGGCCGACGCCGGGGCGTCCCCCGGTTTTGCAGCCGACAACGACTTGTACGTGTCGTCCACCAGCACGGGCGACCCGTTGCTGACGCTGGACCGCCTGCGCCGCCTGCTGCTGGGCGAGTTCAATGACGCACCCGCCCCTGCGGACATGCACGCCAGCGGCGACAACCCCCAGGAATCTTTCGCAGCCCGGTTTGACCGGGAGTTTGAACACCCGTCACAAGGCTTGCCGCAGATCGACCCACCGGCCACGGATTTCGCGATGACGGTGCCCGCAGCGTTTGAGGCGCTGCAAGAGATGAACCAGGTCGGCCAGATGATGGAGCGCCTGGGTACGCCACGCGCGCCAGCCGGCAACGATGCAGACGGCAGCCCTGCTGCCGCGCAGCGGGCACAGGCGCAGGGCCTGGGCCAGGCCTTGAGCATGGAGGTGGTGGCGCTGATGGTGGACAACATCGCGCGCGACACCCGGCTGCTGTGGCCGGTGCAACAGTTCATCCGCGCGCTGGAGCCTGCGCTGATGCAGCTGGCATTGGCCGACCCTCGCTTTTTCAGCCACAAGGAGCATGCCGCGCGCCGCCTGCTGCAGGACATCACCGACCGCAGCCAGGCCTTCAACAGCCCCGAAGCCCCTGGTTTTCAGAGCTTCATGCGCTCGCTCATGCACATCGCAGGCCCGCTGGCCACCGCCACCATCGACAGCGCTGATGACTTTGAACAAGTGCTGCAGCAACTGCACACCAAATGGGCCGAGAAGGACCAGGCGCTCAAGCAGGAGCGCTTGCGCGCCATCGAGGCCCTGCAGCACGCAGAGCAGCGCCATCTGCTGGCCGCACAGATATCGCGCGAGATCTGGCTGCTGCCCGACATTGGCAAGGTGCCGGACGCCATCTCGCGCTTTTTGCTGGGCGCATGGGCCCAGGTCATGGCGGAGGCGCGTCTTTCGGACAAATCAGGCACGACCGACCCGGGCCGCTACCAGGAATTGGTGGACGCGCTGATCTGGAGCGTACAACCCGAACTGACGCGCGCCAACACGGGCCAGCTGGCTCGCCTGCTGCCCAAGCTGCTGGCCAAATTGCGCGAAGGTCTGGCGTCCATCGACTACCCAACAGACCGCACAGAGGCTGTTTTTGAGCTGCTGATGCAACTGCACCAGCAGGCCTTCAAACCCGGGCCCAGGGTGGCTGCGCCAGCCCCTGCAGCCGCAGCGACTTTTGCAACGCCCACGGCAGAGCCGCAACAACCGGCGCCCCTTGATGACGACGACCCCTGGGTTGCGCCCTCCGAAGCGAGGGAGTCCGGCTACATCGATATCTCGCAATCGCCCGAGAGCGAGGGCGCAGACACGGCCCCCGAGGCTGCTCCCAGCAGCGCTGCGCCCCTGCCGCTGCCCGCCGCCACCATCACGGTGGGCACCTGGGTCAATCTGCAGGTGGCGGGCCAGTGGGAGCGCACACAGCTGTCCTGGATCGGCTCGCACGGCAACCTGTTCCTCTTTACCAGCGCCGCTGGCCGCACCCAATCGATGACCCTGCGGCTGCTGGACCGGCTACTGCAACAGGGAGCGATGCAGGTGCTGGCCGAGCACACCGTGGTGGACAACGCCCTGGACGCCGTCGCTCAGACAGCCATGCAAAACAGCGTGGAAAGCAGGCACTGAAGGCCGCTTGCACAACAAAAGTGGTCAAACACGGCAGACGGTGATACCCTGTCTCCATCACTCCAAGGCTTTGCAGAATTCAGGGGAATTTGTCAGGGCCTTAGCCCGCTTTGGCGGGCTTTTTTAATGGGTTTCCGCTTTGGCGGTTTTTCTCTAGGCGCCCCGCCCAGCAGGACCTTTTTTGGCGTGTCGAGCAGCCGCTGCGGCTCAGTGAGCGCTCGCAGCAGGCAGGGTGAGCGTCGCCCGCAAGCCGCCAAGGCCTGCGGGCTCCAGATCCAGCCGCCCCCCATACAAAGCTGCCAGGTCCTGCACGATGGCCAGGCCCAGTCCCGTGCCGGGCACGGTTTCATCCAGGCGCACGCCGCGTTCCAGCGCCTGATCACGTTGCGCCGCGTCAATGCCGGGGCCGTCGTCTTCCACCGCAACCACCAGTTGGGGCTGCGCAGCGCCCGATCCGGCGGGCAACAGTTGCATCTGCAGCCGCACCGCAGCCTGCGCCCACTTGCAGGCGTTGTCCAGCAGGTTGCCCAGCATTTCCTGCAGGTCCTGCGCCTCGCCCGCAAAGAAAAGCGGCACTGCTGACGGCTCGACACTGATATCGACCAACCGGTCCGCATGCACTTTGTTCATCACGCGCACCAGCCCATCCACTACCGGCTGCAGCGGCGTGCGCTGCCCGGGCAAGCGCGCAGATGCCGACACCCGCGACCGCGCCAGGTGCCAGTCGATGTGCCTGCGGGCCACCACCACCTGCTCTCGCACCAGCGCCGCCAGCTGCGGGTGATCAGTGGGCGGTCGTGTGCGGGCCGCGTTCTCCAGCACCGTGAGGGGCGTCTTGAGCGCATGGGCCAGGTTGCCCGCCTGGGTGCGTGCCCGCTCCACCACCTCGCCATGTCGGCGCAGCACGGCGTTAAAGTCGTCGACCAGCGGCTGCACTTCCGCAGGGAAGCTGCCTTGCAATTGCGAAGCCCGCGCTTCTTGCACATCCTGCACCGCGCGCTGTAGCGCCTGCAGGGGCTTAAGCCCCACCGCCACCTGCGCCCAGGCGGCGGCGACCAGCAGCAATAGCAACACCGCCAGCGACAGCCCCAGCACGCCAGTGAACCGGGCCGTGGCTGCCTCCGTGGCCTGCAGGTCGGCGGCCACAATCAAGCGCCAGCGCGCTGCATGCACGCCCTCGGCGCGCACCGTGCGCTCCAGCACCAGCAAAGGCACGCCCTGCGGGCCTGTCATCTCGTGCACATGCACGGTGCCATCGGCCAACGCATCCACCTGTAGCGCCAGGCTGGTGTCCCACAACGAGCGCGAGCGCAACACCCCTGCCCGCTCGCGCCCGTCAGGCGCCATGGCATCCACCTGCCAATACAGGCCGGAGTAAGGCTTGAGCCAGCGCGGGTCCGACAGCGCCTCGGCAGCAATCACCGGCTGCCCCTGGGCGTCAAACTCCAGGCGCGCCGTGATCTGGTCCAGCTGCAGCTGCAGCGCAGCCTGAAACTGCTGCTGCACATGCTCGCGGAATAATCCGCTCAGCACCAGCCCAGCCAGCGCCATGGCCACGGCCGCCCCCGCCAGCGTGACGGCCAGCAGCCGCACCCGCAACGACCGGGACCAGTGCTCGGGCGGCGCAGGTGGCACAGCCTGCGCGCTCATGGCGGCACCAGGCGGTAGCCCATGCCACGCACGGTTTCGATGCGGGCCGAATCCACCGGGGCAGCCGACGAAGCCGCAGGAGGCAACATCTTCTTGCGCAAGCGCCCCACAAAGACCTCGATGGTGTTGGAGTCCCGATCAAAGTCCTGCGCATAGATGTGTTCGGTCAGCTCCGCGCGTGACACCAGCACGCCAGGCCGGTGCATGAGGTAGTCGAGCACCTTGTACTCATGCGCTGTCAACGTCACCGGCTGGCCCGCACAGGTCACGCGGCCACTGCGTGTGTCCAGCGACCAGTCTCCACACTGCAGCACGGCCGACGCTTGCCCGCTAGCGCGGCGGATGAGTGCGCGAAGGCGCGCCAGCAGTTCTTCGAGGTGAAAGGGCTTGGTCAGGTAGTCGTCGGCGCCGGCATCGATGCCTGCGACTTTTTCGTGCCAGTTGTCGCGCGCGGTGAGGATCAGCACCGGCATGTTGCGCCCCTCGGCCCGCCACCGCTTGAGCACCGTGAGCCCGTCCACCACCGGCAGGCCCAGGTCCAGCACCACGGCATCCACTGCCTCGGTGTCGCCCAGAAACTGCGCGTCGCGCCCGTTGTCTGCCTCGTCCACCGTGTAGCCCGCGCCGTGCAGGGCATTGCGCAACTGGGCGCGCAGCAGCGTGTCGTCTTCTACCAGCAGGATGCGCATGGAGGTGTCATGGTCGGAAGGGTATCAGCGATTGTCACGGCTTCGCTGCTGATCTTCGCGCGATTCTCGGGATCGCACACGCAGCACCTCCGCCGTGCGCGCATCGAGCTTGACCTTGGTCAACTGCCCGGCAGGCGTCAGCAGCTTGATCTCGTAGATCCAGCGCTCGCGCTCCTGCTCCAGCTCCACTTCCAGCACCTGACCAGGCACCTCGCGCTGCAGGCGATCGAGCACGACGGGCAGTGGCAGCACCTGGCCCGCCTGCACGGCCTGCCGGGCGCGGTCGTGGTCTTCCTTGCCGCTGGCCCACGCGGACGGCACGGCCAGCGCGGCAGCCCACAGCACACACGCCGCCAAGCAAATGCGCCGGACATGGCAGCCCGCACAAGCAGAGTGGAAGGATAAAGGCATGGTCGCATTGTCCCGCGCGATATCTGAACGGCCGATGAACAGCCCTTTCACGCGCCGTTCAGGCGGGGATTTCAACAATGGCTGCACAAGCGATGAACCCCCCAAGGACCACAGCATGACTTCCCTTCGCACCCTGACTCTGGCGGCGCTCTGTGCACTAGCAGCCACCAGCATCAGCCACGCCGCTGACACAACCGCTGCCCAGCAGCTCGCCCACTGGAGCGCACAGGCCGGCAGCCCAGGCAATGCCGAAAAAGGCAAGGTGTTCTTCAACGCACGCCATGGTGGCGAATGGTCTTGCGCATCCTGCCACGGCACACCGCCCACCGCACAGGGCAAACACGCCAGCACCGGCAAGTCGATTGCGCCCCTGGCTCCGGCCTTCAACCCCAAGGCATTCACCGACACCGCCAAGGTGGACAAGTGGTTCCGCCGCAACTGCAACGACGTGGTGAGCCGTGAATGCACAGCGGTGGAAAAAGCCGACGTGCTGGCCTACCTCAACGCCCTCAAGCCCTGAGACCGACACCATGCAAAAACCAGCCCTATTACGCCCTGCAGCCCTGGCCGCCGCTGTGTGCGCACTGACCCTGCTGTCACTCTCCAGCGCCCATGCAGACAGTGGGCGCGCCATGCCGCGCAACGTGCCCAGTGCCTACACACAGGAATGCGCCGCTTGCCACACCGCCTACCCGCCTGGCCTGCTGCCCGCAGCATCCTGGAACCGCGTGATGACGGGCCTGGACAGGCACTACGGCACCGACGCATCGCTGGACGCTGCCACCGTACGCCAACTCAACCAGTGGCTGCAGGCCCACGCAGGCACCTACAAGCGGGTGAACGAAGAGCCACCCGAGGACCGTATCACCCGCTCGGCCTGGTTTGAACGCAAGCACCGAAAGATCGAACCCACCACCTGGAAGCTCGCCAGCGTGAAAAGCGCTGCCAACTGTGCGGCCTGCCACACAGGCGCAGACCAGGGGCAGTTTGACGAACACAACCTGCGCATGCCGGCGGGGCTCGATGTCCGCTCTCGCCGCGCCTGGAACGACTGAGAGCGGTGAACAGAACTCTTCTGGCGTCGTTGCTGTGTCTTGTCGTACTAACCGTACTGCCTGCGACACAGCGCCTAGCCAGAACCGCTTCGCTGAGCCCTGTTCGCCGCTCTCGATCTGCATTGAATCTGATCTGTATCCGGTCAAGGAACATACGATGAACAACACACCTACCCTCCATCCCGCCGATGCCTCGGCGCAACCCGCCCCCACAAAGGCCCTCAGTCGCCGGGTGACCGATGCGCCCTCGCGCATGTTCCACTGGCTGTTTGCACTTTGCTTTGCGGGGGCCTACGCCACGGCCGACGGCGAACACTGGCGGCTGCTGCACGTCACGCTGGGCTACGCCATGGCGGGGCTGCTGGGCTTTCGACTGCTGTACGGCATCTTCGGGCCGCGCACCTCGGGCCTGGGCCTGCTGTGGCGCAAGCTGGCGGGGACGCCCGCATGGCTGCGCACATTGCCCCAGGCCCCATCGGTCACGCAGATCAACTGGCGCCAGGGCCAGAACCTGCTGATGGCGTTGGCCATCGTGTTGCTGCTGGCGCTGGTAGCGCCCCTCACCCTCAGCGGATATGCCACGTACAACGACTGGGGCGCTGCGCTGGGTGGCAACTGGATGGGAGAAGCGGTGGAAGAAGTGCACGAGTTCTTCGGCAACGCCCTTCTGTTTGTGGTGTTGGCGCACATCGCGCTGATTGCCGGCTTGAGCGTGCTGCGCCGCAAGAACCAGGCCCTGCCCATGCTCACGGGCCGGGTGGAGGGCAAGGGACCCGACCTGGTTCCGAAGAACCGCACCTGGCTCGCAGCCCTGCTGCTGATCGCAACCCTGGCCTTTGGCGCCTGGCAGTGGCAACAGTCGCCCAGCGGCTGGGTTGCCAACGGCACATCGACCGAACGCCAACGGCACCACGATGACGACTGATGCAGAGCCACCGAACACGAAGGAACCGCCCTATGAAAATCTACATGTGTGCTGTCTGCGGCTGGGTCTACGACGAGGCTGCGGGCCTGCCCGACCACGGTATCGCGCCCGGCACCCTCTGGGCCAACGTGCCCGACGACTGGCGCTGCCACGAATGCAATGTCGGCAAGGCAGACTTTGTGATGTGCGAGGTGTGAAAAAGGCGGATGGAATGCGGCGCACTGCGCTCCGTCAGTGCGGCTGACACCAGCGCGCGGTATAACTCTTACACCGCTGCGACCCTCCTTGCAACGCAGCCTTACGCCCCACATGCCCACTCCCGCCCCCCCCACTGGCCTCGACCCGGCACTGGCCGCCCAACGCCTGCGTGAAGAAGGACCCAACGAACTGGGCATCAGCCAGCGCCGCACGCTGCGCGACATGGCCTGGGACGTGGTGCGCGAGCCCATGTTCTTGCTGCTGCTGGGCGCAGGCGCCATTTACCTCGCCATGGGCGACGCGCACGAGGCGCTGATCTTGCTGGGCTTCGTGGTCATCATCATGGCGATCACGGTGCTGCAGGAGCGCCGCACCGACAACGCGCTCAACACCCTGCGCGACCTCTCCAGCCCCCGGGCCCTGGCGTTGCGCGGCGGCACCATGGTGCACATTGCCGGCCGCGACGTGGTGCGCGAAGACCTGCTGATGATTGCCGAGGGAGACCGCATCCCGGCCGACGGAACGCTGCTGCAGGCCCACGAACTGGCCGCCAACGAGTCGATGCTGACCGGCGAGTCGGAGCCTGTGGCCAAACAACCTGCCGACAAGGTGTTTGCGGGCACGCTGGTGGTCAGCGGCCAGGGCCTGCTGAAGGTGACCGCCGTGGGCCGCCACACCGAGCTGGGCCGCATCGGCCAGTCGCTCGACACCATTGCCTTGCAGGCCTCGCCGCTGCGCGAAGAAATGGCGCGGCTCACCCGCAAGCTGGTGGTCATTGGCCTGTCGCTGTGCGCGCTGCTGGTGGCCCTGTTCTGGGCGCTGCGCGGCGACTGGCTGCAGGCCGTGCTGGCGGGCATCACTCTGGCCATGGGGGTGCTACCGCAAGAACTGCCCGTGATCATGATCATCTTCCTGGCCCTGGCCGCGCGGCGGCTGGCGGCGCAGCAGGTGCTCACGCGGCGGCTCAACGCCATCGAGACACTGGGCCAGACCACCGTGCTGTGCGTGGACAAGACCGGCACGCTCACCCAAAACCGCATGGCGGTGGCGGCGCTCTGCATTGCGGGCAAGGAGCTGGATGTGCAACACCTGCCAGCCGCGGCGGATGGCAGCGCGCTGCCCGATGCCTTCCACGAACTGCTCGAATACGCCGTGCTGGCCAGCGAGATAGAACCGCACGACCCCATGGAGCAGGCCTTTCATCGCATGGCGGCGGACCACCTGGTGGACACCGAGCACCTGCACCCCGCATGGTCGCTGGCGCGCGAGTACGAGCTGTCGCCACAGCTGCTGGCCATGAGCCACCTGTGGCGCGATGGCACCTCCGCGCACGACACCGTAGCCACCAAGGGCGCACCCGAAGCCGTGGCCGACCTCTGCCACCTGCCCGACGCCGAGCGCGCCGCCGTCAGCGCCCAGGCCGCTCGGCTGGCCGATCAGGGCCTTCGGGTGCTGGGCGTGGCCAAAGCCCGGCACCACACGCAAGACACCTGGCCCAACGCCCAGCACGACTTTGACTTTGAATGGCTGGGCCTGGTGGCCCTGGCCGACCCGCTGCGCCCCGAGGTGCCCCAGGCCGTTGCACAGTGCCGCCAGGCGGGCATTCGCGTGGTGATGATCACTGGCGACCACCCCCGCACCGCACGCGCCATTGCAGCCCAGGCGGGCATCGCCAACGACCGCGTGATCACCGGCGACGAGCTGGTCCGCATGCCGCCCCAGGCGCTGGCCGACCAGGTTCGGCAGGTCAGCGTGTTTGCGCGCATCAAGCCACACCAGAAGCTCGCGCTGGTGGAAGCCCTCAAGGCCCAGGGCGAGGTGGTGGCCATGACCGGTGACGGCGTGAACGACGCCCCCGCCCTCAAGGCAGCCCACATTGGCATCGCCATGGGCCAGCGCGGCACCGATGTGGCGCGCGAGGCCGCTGCCCTGGTGCTGCTGCACGACGACTTCGCGGCCATCGTGCTGGCGATTCACCGGGGCCGGCAGACCTTTGCCAACCTGCGCCAGGCCATGGTCTACACGCTGGCGGTGCACGTGCCCATCATTGGGCTGGCGCTGCTGCCGGTGCTGTTCGGGCTGCCGCTGGTGCTGGCGCCGCTGCACATCGCGTTTCTGGAGCTGGTCATCGACCCGGCCTGCTCCATCGTGTTCGAGGCCGAAGAAGGTGCTGCCGACCTCATGCAGCAGCCGCCGCGCGCGGCCGACGAACCCCTGCTGTCCACCCGCCACATCCTGCTGAGCGTGCTGCAGGGCAGCGTGGTGACCGCTGCCGTGGTAGGCCTGTATGCCTGGCTGCTGCGCCAGCCCGCACATGCCGCCACCGCCAGCACGGCCGCGTTTGTGGTGCTGGTGGCCGCCAACGCCGCGCTCATCCTGCCCAGCCGCAGCAGCCAGGCGGTGTGGCGCAGCCTGTGGGCGGGACTCACCCCGGTCAGCCTGTGGGTGGCGGGCGGCACGCTGGCCGCGCTGATGGCCATCACCACCGTGCCGTGGCTGGCCAACGCTTTCAGGTTTGTGCCGCTGTCGCCCCTGCACTGGTTCATGGCCCTGCTGGCCGGGCTGCTGCTCACGGTGGTGTTTACGGCCAACAAGCGCTGGCTGCAGCCCGCCACACTGGCGCGCCATACTTCTCTCGCCTGATCCTCCCGCCCTACACCATGCCCATTGTTCTGGAATCCATCGACCACATCGTGCTCACCGTCGCCAGCATCGACAAAACCATTGCGTTTTATGAGCGTGTGCTGGGCATGACCGCGCGGGAGTTCAAGCCCCAGCGGTACGCGCTGCACTTCGGCGCGCAAAAGATCAACCTGCACGAAGTGGGCACGGTGGTGGACCCCAATGTGCGCCACGCGACGGCGGGCTCCGGCGACCTGTGCTTTCTCACCCAGATGCCGCTCGACGACGTCATCGCCCACCTGCAGGCCGAAGGCGTCCCCATAGTGCAAGGCCCGGTGGGAGCAACGGGCGCCCGCCACCGGCTGCGCTCGGTCTACATCTACGACCCGGACGAAAACCTGATCGAGATTGCCAACGAGGTGTGAGGCGCTGACTGCACCGATCGCGGTACGGTCTCCCACACAACGATCAGAACTCGGCCGAGATCGCCGCCCGCAACAAAGTTGCCGCGGGCTCCACCAGCTCTTGCAGCTGCCCGGCCCGGTCCTGCTCGATAGAGTGCAGCACCATCTCGTTGATACCCCCCACCACGGCCATGGCCATCATGGGCTGCAGGGGCGTCTTGCGTTTGCGCTCACCCGGGCGGTTATTCACCACGTCCAGCATCAGGTCGGCCAGTTGCTGGTTGGCGCGGCGGCGCGCGGCCAGGCCCGTCGGGCCCAGGCCCAGGATGTCGATGAATAAGGTGCGCAGCAGCACGGGGTTGCGCGCCAACACGCCAAAGTACGCCGCCATGGCCTGCTCCACCTGGGCTTCCCAGTCGCTGTGCGGATCGATGGCAGCGCGCAGCACCGCAATCGCGTTGCCACTGGCCGCCTCGTACAGCGCGGTCAGGCACTCGGCCTTGTCGGCAAAATTTTCATAAAAGGTGCGGCGCGACACGCTGGCTTCGCGCACGATGTCGGCAATGGTGGTGTCGGCATAGCCCTTGGCGGCCACGGCGCGCGCCATGCCCTCCAGCAGGCGGGCGCGGTGTTCGGTGCCCGCAGCGGGCGCAGCAATTGGGGCGGTGACGTCACTCATGGAGGCTGATCGCAATGCAGAATATTCGACGAGGTACTTGACAGTACCATAGTTGATCTGCATCATACAAATCCACCGGTACTACAAAGTACCAAATCCATGCACCACCGCGCGGCCCCCTTGCGCCAGGAGCTTTCTTCATGACCGAACTCGTTGTCCGCCGCCTGCTGATCGACCTGGAGACGCCGTTTGCGCGCCACTGGTGTGGTGGCGACGCGTTTCGCTCTGCGCTGTTCAACGCGCTGTCGATGAGCTTTCCGGTGGGCGAGCAGTTCTTTATCGACGCCGTGCGTGACGGCCACAAGGCCCTGCCCCCCGACAAGCAAGCGCAGTTTGCCGACGAAGTGCGTGGCTTCATCGGGCAGGAGGCCACACACCGCCGCATCCACGCGCTGTTCAACGGCCACCTGGACCAGCAGGGCCTCGCCAATGAATGGGCCCCGCGTGCGCAAGAGCGCATGAAGCTGTTTGCGGGCGCCGACCCGCGCCATCCGCTGGCTGTGACCGCTGCCAACGAGCACTTCACCGACCTGCTCGCCGAATGGCTGCTTGCCCACCCCGAGGTGCTGCAGGGCGCCGAGCCGCGCCTGGCCACGATGTGGCAATGGCACTGCGCCGAAGAGTCCGAGCACAAGAACACGGCCTTCGACCTTTACCAGGCACTGGGCGGCAACCACGAGTGGCGCATCACCTGGTTCCGCCGCATCACGGTGGTGTTCCTCGGCGATGTGCTGCGCCAGACGGTGCTGAACCTGCGCCGCGATGGCTCGCTGTGGAAATGGAGCACGTGGACCAGCGCCGCACGCACGTTGTTCGGCAAGGGCGGCCTGGTGCGCGAGACCTGGCGCCCCTGGCGCGAGTACCTGCGCCCCGACTTTCACCCCAGCCAGCACGGCACCGACTTGTCGGCACGCTGGCTGGCGGAGCACAGCAACGCCTACACCCCGGTGGGTGCGCGCTGACAACCACGACCTGACACCATGACCCATCCCACCACGCCCCGGCACACAGGCCGGGCAGGCGCGGCTTTGCTCTGCCTGCTTGCATCTACCACCCTGACCCTGCTGCCCCTGCAGGCCCACGCCGCCCCTTTGGCGTTTGACGCAGCGCTGCAGCAGCTGCAGCAGCGCTCCGACCAGCTGGCCGCATCGCGCAGCGCCGTCGAAAGCGCCCAGCTGCGCCGCGACGCCATGCAGCGCCTGGGTGGCCCGGTGGTCAACCTGAGCGGCGCCGCCTACACCTACAACGCCAACCTGGACGTGGACCTGAACCCGCTGAACCGCGCACTGCCCGGCGTGCTGTCGCAGCTGCCACCCCAGCTGGCGGGCTCGCTGGCCCAGTTGCCGCATCTGCCGTCCAGCTACACGCTCAACCGCAGCAAGAGCGACACCACAGCCTCGGTCTCTGCCATCTGGCCGATCTACATGGGCGGCGCCAGCAATGCGGCCCGGGGCCTGCTGGATGCCCAGGCGCAAGAAGCCCAGGCCGACGCCGCCAAAACCGGCCATGAGGCCACCACCCTGCTGGTGCAGCGCTACTTTGGCGCCCAGCTGGCGCAGCGCGCTGCCCTGCTGCGCGAATCGGCCCTGGCCACCATTGAGCAGCACGACGCCGCCGCACAGAAGATGCTGGACGCTGGCGTGATCGCACGCGTCGAACGCCTGCAGGCCCGCTCCGCACTGGAAGAGGCCCGACGCAATGCCCGCAAGGCCCGCGACGATGCCGAGCTGGCCGCCACGGCGCTGACCCGCACTCTGAAGGCGTCCGACCCTGTGACGCCCACCAGCCCCCTGTTTGTGCTGAGCCAGCCGGTCGAGCCCCTGCCCCACTTCATCGACACCGCCTTGGCCCACCACCCAGGCTTGGACAAGGTGGCCGCCAAGAAAGAACAAGCCACGCAACTGCACGCCGCCCAGGAGGCACTGCGCAAGCCCCAGGTGTTCGCGTTTGGCCAGCGCCAGCTCAAGACCGGCCGCGATGCCGACTGGGTGGCCGGCGTGGGCGTGCGCTGGACGCTGTGGGACTCCATCGACCGCAACGCGCTGGCCGAGTCATCCAACCGCCAGATCGAGCAGGCTGAGCGCACCGGCGCGCAGGCGCAGAACGACATTGCCCTGCTGGTGGAAAAACGCTGGCTGGCCCTGGAACAGGCGCGCCGCGCCTACTTTGCGCTGCAGCCGGGTCTGGAGCTGGCCGACGAAGTGCTGCGCCTGCGCATCTCCGGCCTGAAGGCGGGCACCAGCACCACGCTGGACCTGATCGACGCCCAGGTCAACCAGGCCAAGGCCCAGACCGAACGCGCGCAGGCCGCCCACGACTACGTGAAGGCGCTGGCCGACCTGCTGGAGGCCTGCGGCCTGTCGGAAGACTTTGGCAAATACATGGCGCGCGCTGATGCGGTGCGGGTGGAATGAGTAAAGGTGGAACGAACATGAGCAAGAACAACAGCAAAAAGGCGGCCGTGATTGGCACGGTGGCCTTTGTGGCCGTGGCAGGCTTTGTGGGCTTTGGCCTGTGGAAAGCCTCGCAGCCCGCGCCCGAGGTGTTCCAGGGCCAGATCGAAGCGCAAGAGGCCGACATCGCCCCCAAGGTCACCGCGCGCATCGCGCAGATCCTGGTGAAGGAAGGCGACCAGATCGCCGTGGGCGCCCCGCTGATCCGCATGGACAGCCCCGAGGTGAAAGCCAAGCTGGCGCAGGCCACCGCCGCCCAAGAGGCTGCCCAGGCCGTGGCCGACAAGGCCCAGCACGGCGCGCGCCCGCAAGAGATTGAAATGGCCCGCCTGAACTGGCAGCGCGCTATGGCCGCTGCCGACCTGGCCGAGTCGTCCTTCAAGCGCGTCGATGGCCTGGCTCGCGAGGGCCTGGTGGCGGCGCAAAAACGCGACGAGGCCGAGGCCAACTTCAAGGCCTCGCGCGACCAGGCGCTTGCGGCCAAGGCGCAGTACGACCTGGCCCGAGCCGGTGCCCGCAGCGAAGACCGATCCGCCGCCAGCGCCCAGGCGCGCCAGGTGGCCGGAGTGGTGGCGGAGGTGCAGGCGGCCCAGGCCGAGACCGAGCTCAAGAGCCCCGTCGCCGGCGAAGTGGCCAAGGTGCTGGCCCGCACGGGCGAGCTGTCGCCCCAGGGCGTGGCCGTGGTCACGGTGGTGGACCTGAAGGACCAGTGGGTGGTGCTGAATGTGCGCGAAGACCGCCTGCAGCGCTTTGCCATCGGCAACGAGTTCGACGCCACGCTGCCCGCGCTGGGCGGCAAAACCGTGAAGTTCAAGGTTTACCACACGGCTGCGCTGCCCGACTTTGCCACCTGGCGCGCCACACGCGCAGGCCAGGGCTTTGACGCCCGCACGTTCGAAGTGCGGGCGCGCCCGGCGGCCCCCATCGAAGGCGCACGCCCCGGCATGACGGTGCTGGTGCAGTGACATGCGCCTGATGCACAGCGATTTGAGTCAAAAGTGCCGGTAGCGCTAGTGCAATATGCGCATAAAGCTATGAATTCAATAGCAAACAGCCTTCGCCGCGAGGCCCGCCGCCTGGCGGCCGACCCGTGGGACCTGGCCATGGTCACCTGGGTGCCGCTGCTGGGCGTGGCGCTCTTGTGGTGGATCTTCTCGGCCGGCCTGCCGCGCCACCTGGCGGTGGGCGTGGTGGATGACGACCACTCCAGCCTGTCGCGCCAGCTGGTGCGCATGCTGGACGCCACACCGGGCGTGCAGATCATCCAGCACTTCACCAACGCGGCCGAGGCCGAACGCGCGCTGCGCGCGGTGGACGTGTATGCCGTGGTTTCCATCCCGCGCGACTTCGCGCGCACCGTGAAGGAAGGCCGCGCCGCGCAGGTCACGCTGCTGCACAACGCGCAGATGTCTACCCACTCGGGCCTGCTGCAGCGCGATGTGCGCACGGCCGTGGGCACCTTGTCGGCGGGTATTGAGATGGCCGCGCGCAACAAGCGCGGCGAAAGCGCCCAGGCCGTGCACGTGAGCATGGAGCCCATCCACACGCAGATGGTGGCGCTGTTCAACGTGTCGAGCAACTACGAGCAGTTTCTGGGCGCGGCGCTGATCCCCGCCCTGCTGCACATCCTGGCCATGACGGCCGGTGCCTGGACGGTGGGCCGCGAGCTGCGCGACCGCACCCTGGGCGAATGGCTGGGCGCAGGGGGCTGGGTGCGCACTGCGGGCGCGCTGGCGGGCAAGCTGGCCCTGCCCTGGGTATCTCTCACGCTGGTGGGCCTGCTGGCGCTGGTGGGCATCACCTGGGGCCGGGGCTGGCACCCGCCGGGCAACCTGTGGTGGGTGGCTGCAGCGCTCGCACTGCTGATGGCGGTGTCGATCACCGCAGGCGCTGCGCTGGCAGGCATCACGCGGTCGCTGCGCACTGCGCTGTCGGGTGCGGGCTTTTTTGCGGCCCCGGCGTTTGCGTTCAGCGGCGTGGCCTTCCCACTCGCGGGCATGCCCGGCAGCGCCCGTGCGTGGGCCGAAGCCATGCCGTTCACCCACTACATCCGCCTGCAGATCGAGCAGCTGCAAATGGGGGCGCCGGTCGCTACCAGTGTCTCGACGATGGTGGCGCTGACCATCGCCACTGCCGCGCTGTGGCTGGTAGGCGCCACGGCGCTGACCGTGGCCCACAAACGCCCAGACACCTGGGGAGGCCGCTGATGAACACACCGATACAACCCATGCCGGTGACCACGCCACCCCGCCAGGGCCTGCTGGGCGCCTGGTTGCAAGCGCTGGCCACCGTGGTGCGCGACAAGGGCGTGCTGCTGCTGTTGGTGGGCGCACCCGTGCTCTACGGCTTTTTCTACCCCTGGTTCTATGCCGACGAGGTGCTGACTCGCGTGCCTGTGGCCGTCGTGGACTTGGACCACTCCAGCCTGTCGCGCCAGATCACCCGCTTTGCCGACGCCGCCCCCCGCATTGAAGTGCGTTTTGTCGCCGCCAGCGAACGCGAGGCGCAGGAGGCCCTGTGGCGCGGAGAGATCGAAGGCTACGCGGTGATCCCAGCCGGGCTCAAGCGCAACGTGGTGCGCGGCGAAAACGCCGTGGTCAGCATCGAGGCCAACGGCGCCTACGCGCTGCTGAACAAGGCCGTGCAATACGGTTTCGCAGAGGCCGTCGGCACCGTGTCTGCCGGGGTCGAGATCCGCAAGCTGCAGGCCAGCGGCCAGAGCGCCCCACAGGCCCGCGCCAGCCGCGCGCCGGTGCAACTGCAGATGGTGGCGCTGTTCAACCCCACCGAGGGCTACGGCAGCTTTGTGGTGCCTGCTGTGGCGCTGCTCATCCTGCAGCAGACCCTGCTGATGGGCGCTGCGATGCTCACCGGCACCTGGGTCGAAAGCGGCCAGCACCGTGCAAGCGCCACCACCTGGCTGGGCCGCCTGCTCGCGCTGTGCACACTGGGCTGGGCCAGCGGTCTCTTCTACTTTGGCTGGATCTTTGTGCTGCACGACTACCCGCGCGGCGGCAACCCGCTGGGTGCGCTGGCGCTGCTGGCCTGCTACATCCCGGCCATCGCTGCCCTCGGCGCTTTGCTGGGCCTGTGGTTTGGCAACCGTGAACGCGCGCTGCAGGTGCTGCTGTTCACCACACTGCCCATTGCGTTCGTCGCGGGCTTCTCGTGGCCGGTGGAGGCCCTGCCCGAGCCACTGCAGTGGCTGCGCTGGCTGCTGCCCAGCACCTCGGGCGTGCAGGCGTCGCTGCGGCTCAACCAGCTGGGCGCGCCGCTGTCCGCCGCGCTGCCTTACCTGTGTGCGCTGGTGGCGCTGGGTGCGGTGTGCGCAGGGGCCGTGCTGGCCCTTGCGAGGCCCTCAAGCACTTTGCGCCCTGGTGCCTAAGCAGCACAAGCAGCAAACGCGGCGGAGCGCGAGCGCAGAGCTTACTGAGGGTGGGCAGCAGCCTGTTGCCCGGTACGCAAGCGCACCGGGCCGCTGCGCTCTTCCACTGCCGCCTGCACCTCCTTGCGCAGACCCAGTGCAAACGCCCACTCGGCCACCACAAACAGCGGGCCCACGATCAGGCCCACCAGGTCGTCCACAAAAGCGGGCTTGCGGCCTTCGTAGTAGTGGCCCACGAACTGGATCACCCAGCCCACGGCAAACAGGCCGATGCCCGTGGCCAGCCAGACGGCCAGGGTCTGTGCGGCCACCCATTGCCCGCCCACCAGCATGGCGGCCAGCAGCGCGGCCATGGCCAGGCCAAAACGCATGTCCAGCCGGAAGTAGAAAACACTGGCCGCCAGCGCTGCCAGCAGCGCCGGGCTTAGCGGCAGCGCACCCACCATCCAGGTCGGACGCGACAGCAGGATGACGACGGCGAACATGATCATGGGAACGCCCACAAAATGGGTGTGGATGTTGCGCGGGTCGCGGTGGTAGTCGGCGTATTGGGACAGGTGGTCGATCAGGGTTTTCATGGGTGTCTCCAGCATGTGTTTTGCGCAGCATCAATACTCGCTCTCAGGCCGCGCCAGCGTCTGTCGTGCAGACGACAAAAAGCCGCCGCGCCCTCCTGCCCCGTTCAATCGCATCCCATGTCCACCCCTTCCGCCTACCTGCCTGTCCTCCAGTCTGGCCGCTGGTTTGCCCACCTGCCGCCCGACTTTTCCCAGCCGCTGATTGCCATGGCGCAGTTGCGCCATCTGCCCACGGGCGAGGTGCTGTTCCGGCGCGGCGATGCGCCCTGTGGCCTGTATGCCGTGGTGCGCGGCGCGGTCAGCATCTCGGGCACCGGGGGGCGGGCCGACGAGGCGCGTGCAGCGCTGCTGATCCGCCTGGAGCCGCCGCACTGGTTTGGCGAGATTTCGGTGTTTGACAACTCGGCCCGCACCCACGATGCACAGGCCACCGAACCCACCACCCTGGTGCACATCCCGCACGAGCGGCTGCAGCACTGGCTGCAGGCCCACCCGCAGCACTGGCATGCGCTGGCCTTGTTGATGACCGACAAGCTGCGCTCGGCCTTTGTTGCGATGGAAGAGCTGGCCCTGCTGCCCGCCCCGCAGCGCCTGGCGCGGCGCCTGGTGATGATGGCCGAGGGCTACGGCCAGTGGACGGCCGAGGGGCAGTCGCGCCGCGTGATCGAGATCTCGCAAGAGCAGCTGTCGCTGATGCTGGCGATCTCGCGCCAGACCACCAACCAGATCCTCAAGGACCTGGAGTCGCGCCACCTGGTGCGCGTGCAGCGCGGCGAGGTGGAGATTCTGGACCTGGCCGGCCTGCGGGGTGCCTGCGCCTGATTACTATTAAATCGATAGCAACCAAGGCATATTGCACTAGCACATCGGCGTGTTTTTACACAAATACTAAGCACACATTTCATTTCCGGGCAAAATGACGGCCATGCAACTGAATTACATCGCCAACGCCTCGGTGCCCTCGTCTTCGGGCCGCACGATCCCCGTGATCGACCCGTCCGACGGCCAGCCCTTCGACGAGATCCAGCGCAGCAACGCCGACGACATCGACGCGGCGGTGCATGCAGCCCGCCAGTGCTACCACGCAGTGTGGCAGAAGCTGGCCCCGGTGGAGCGCGGCCGCCTGCTCCAAAAGCTCTCGGCCAAGATCCTGGAGCATGCCGACGAGCTGACGGCGCTGGAGCAGCGCGACTGCGGCAAGCCCACCAAGCAGGCACGCGCCGATGCGATCGCGCTGGCGCGCTACTTCGAGTTCTACGCTGGTGCGTGCGACAAGTTCCACGGCGAGACCATCCCCTACCCCGACGGCTACAGCGTGCTGACCTGGCGCGAGCCCCACGGCGTCACGGGCCATGTGATCCCCTGGAACTACCCCATGCAGATCTTTGGCCGCAGCGTGGGCGGCGCACTGGCGGCGGGCAATGTGTGCGTGGTCAAGCCGGCCGAAGACGCCTGCCTCTCGCTGATCCGCGTGGCGCAGCTGGCAGCCGAGGTGGGGTTCCCAGCCGGAGCTTTGAATATCGTCACCGGCTACGGCCACGAGGTGGGCGACGCGCTGGCGCGCCACCCCGGCATCGACCACATCAGCTTCACCGGCAGCCCCAAGATCGGCACGCTCATCCAGCAGGTGGCTGCCGAACGCCACTGCCCCGTGACGCTGGAGCTGGGCGGCAAGAGCCCGCAAATCATCTTTGCCGACGCCGACCTGGACGCCGCCATCCCCGTGGTCATCAATGCCATCGTGCAGAACGCCGGGCAAACCTGCTCGGCGGGCTCGCGCGTGCTGATCGACTCGCTGATTTATGAACCCCTGCTGGAGCGCCTGGGCAAGGCGTTTGAAAAGCTGCGCGTCGGCCCCGCTGCCATGGACCTGGATGTGGGCCCGCTGATCCGCCAGACGCAGCAGCAGCGCGTGTGGGACTTTTTATCGGACGCGCAAGTGGCCGGCATCCCCATGGTGGCCCAGGGCGTGGTGGTGGACGAAGCCCCCGAGACTGGCTACTACCAGGCCCCCACCCTGCTGCGCGATGTGCCCGTGGGCCACCGCCTGGCGCAGGAAGAAGTCTTCGGCCCCGTGCTGTCGGCCATGGCCTTCCAGGACGAGGACCACGCGGTCGAGCTGGCCAACGCCACGCAATTCGGCCTGGTGGCCGGCATCTGGACGCGCGATGGTGCGCGCCAGTTCCGCATGGCCAAGCGTGTGCACAGCGGCCAGGTGTTCATCAACAACTACGGCGCGGCCGGCGGTGTGGAGCTGCCGTTTGGCGGCGTCAAATCCAGCGGCTATGGACGCGAAAAGGGCTTTGAGGCGCTGTACGGCTTCACCACCTTGAAGACCGTTGCCATCAAGTACGGTTGAAGCACCACAAGGTGTCCCGCCCGCGCACGACGGCATGGGCAGGCCCCGCTAACCTCGGCTGCTTCTGTACGACGATTTTTCTTCCCCATGCCCCTGAGCCCCCCCGCCCCCCGCACCCTGAAGCATGTCCGCCGGGTGAACTACCAGGGCTTTGAACGCGACGATGGCCTGTGGGACATCGAAGGCGAGCTGCATGACAGCAAGGCCTACAACGCCCCCTCGCACCGCGACCCGACGCGCACGCGCCTGGCGGGCGAGGCCATCCACCACATGTGGCTGCGCGTGACCGTCAACCGCCAGCTGGTGGTGCAGGCGGTGGATGTGTCCATGGATTCGCACCCGCTCAAGGGCTGCACCGAGGCCCAGGCCGCGCTGCAGCGCATGGTGGGCTGCAGCATGGCACGCGGCTGGCGCCAGGCCATCCAGAAGCACCTGGGCGGCGTGGAAAGCTGCACGCACCTGCGCGAGCTGCTGTTCAATCTGGCCACGGCAGCATTCCAGTCGGTGCCTGCCGTGTTTGCTGCCAGCCACCCCGACGAGCCGCCGCGCCACCTGGGCCAGTGCACGGGGTGGGACTTCAACGGCAACGGCGTGAAGGAATTCTTCCCCCAGTTCTACGGCCGGGAGCCCAAGGCACCCGCCCCGGCAGCCCCTGCGGCCGATACAGCTTCGGCCACTGAAATTTCAGCCCCATCGGGCGCTAGCGCTAGCTGAATATGCGCTGGTAGCTATCAATTTTGATATATCACCACAACCCATCGGAGACACCCATGCGTGTGCAGAACAAATCCATCATCGTCACCGGCGCTGGCAACGGCATTGGCGAAGGCATCGCCAAGCGCCTGGCCGCTGAAGGCGGCAAGGTCATCGTCAACGACATCAACGAGGTGGGAGGCCAGCGTGTGGTGGCCGAGATCACGGCCGCCGGCGGCACCGCCGCGTTCTTCAAGGCCGACGTGACGAAATCCGCCGAAGTGAAGGCGATGGTCGACGAAGCCGTGCGCCTGTACGGCCGCCTGGACGTGGTGGTGAACAACGCAGGCTGGACGCACCGCAACCGCCCCATGCTCGAAGTGAGCGAGGACGAGTTCGACAAGGTCTATGCCATCAACATGAAGAGCATCTACCTGTCGGCCATCCACGCCGTGCCTGCATTGCGCCAAGCCGGTGGTGGCAGCATCATCAACATCGCCTCCACCGCCGGGCTGCGTCCGCGCCCAGGCTTGACTTGGTACAACGGCTCCAAGGGCGCCGTCATCATCACCAGCAAGTCCATGGCGGCCGAGCTGGGCCCGGACAACATCCGCGTGAACTGCATCAACCCCGTGTTCAACCCCGACACCGGCCTGGCCGCCGAGTTTGCGGGCGGCCCGGTAGACGATGCGCGCCGCGCCAAGTTCCTGGCCACCATTCCGCTGGGCCGCTTCTCCACCGCGCTGGACGTGGCCAACGCCGCGCTGTACCTGGCGAGCGAAGAGGCTTCGTTCATCAGCGGCGTGTGCATCGAGGTGGATGGCGGGCGCTGCGTTTAAGTCAGCAAGCAAACAAACAGGCGTCGCGGCATGCTCTGAAGCAGCCACCACGCCCCTTTTAGAGCGGCCCAATCCGCACTAGGGCAGTGCGGATTGATTTGACGGTGCGGGCCCTGCTGCCTATAGTGCCGCCGATGTTTGCGAGCCACTCTCCCGCCACAGCTGCCAGCGCGACCGCGCCGCTGCGCCGTGCCGCGCGCTCGCAGGCCACGCTCCAGGCCGGTGACCGCGCTCTCTGCACCCTCGCTGCAGATTCCTGAGCCCGGCGACACCCCCTCCCCCCGCATTCTTTTCGCGCACCTCTTGTCGCCGGGCCCCACGCCCAGCGCCAGCTTGCGCCTTGGCAACCGCTGGGGCGCGGACGTCAGGAGTGTCTATGCCCCCGTTCCCTTCGGGCGAGATTTCGCTCGCCCCGTGCGCCCTTGCGCACAGCCTGCCCGCCGATGAGGCCATCGCCAACACGTCTGCCGCCACCGACATCACCCGCCACTTCATCCGCGCCAAGCGGCCTTGTGCCGACGGTTACCGCTGGTACCTGCGCCGCCAGGAGGGCGCCAGCAACTACCAGGCGCTGCTGGACGACCTGGTGCGCGAAGGCCGCGTGGAAGACGCGTGCTGGATGCTGGACCAGTTCGGCCCCACCAACGATGTGCTGGAGGTGGACCACCTGGAGGCAGACGCGCTGGTGTTTGCGGGCAGCGTGCGCTGCCGGGGCCATGCCGACGTGGAGGGTGTGCTGCGCACCGGCCGCAGCCTGAGCGTGCTGGGCGGCCTGCGGGTGGGCGGTGCGCTGCGCGTGGGCGAAGACCTGCGCGTGGCGGGCGCGGTGCGCTGCGAGGGCAGCGCGCGGCTGCACGGCGATGCGCGCGTGGGCTGGTCCCTCACGGTGGCGCAGCGGCTGCAGTGCACAGGCAGCCTGCGTGTGGGCGGTGAGCTGGACTGCGGCGCCGCCGCCCACGTCAGTGGCCACTGCCGGGTGGCCCAGGATCTGCGGGTGGTGGGCGACCTGGGCTGCGACGGCGGCATCAAGGTGGGCGGGCATCTGCAAGCCGATGCCGCCGTGCAGGCCGCCCGGGGCGTGTGGGCCATGGGCGATGTTGACTGCAAGGGCCACCTGCACGTGGGCTGGGGTGTGCGGGCCGGTGGTCACATCCACACCGGCGGGGCCATCCGTGCGGGCGAGAGCCTCTGGGCGGGTGAAACGATTGCCGCAGGCGACGCCTACGGCGTGTATGCGGGCCTGGACGTGCCCTTGCCCGACTGGCCCCACAGCGCCCAGGTGTGCGCCCGCGAACAACCAGCACGCCTGCTGAGCGGCTGCTGGACCGGGGGCACGGGGAGCACGCCATGATGGCCAGCGCACTTTGCCTGCACCTGCCTGGCCATGCCACCACCACCGGAACCACCAAGGCATCGACCAGCCCCGGCCTGCGGGGCCGCTGGGCCCAGTGGCTGACCGAACTGCGCATCGACGTGGACCTGTCGGGCCGCGACATCCAGCGCGAGTTCGATGCGCTGTACGACCGCATTCGCACCAACCACCGCACGCGCGATGCGATGCAGCCGCTGCCCCTGCATCTGCGCGGGCTGGTGTTCCGCCTGCGCGAGGCCGATGGCGAATATTTTGTGTACGCCATCGACCCGCTGCGCAACCGCATCGTGGCCTACACCGTGTTCAACCGGCTGGTGGAGGTGGACCGACGCACTGACCGCCACCTGCGCGCACCCCACACCAAGGTAGCGCAAGGCTACCGGCGCATGGGCATTGCCACCGCCATCTACCGCTGGTGGCTGGACTCTGGCCGCAGCCTCATGACCGGCGCACGCCAGTCTGCCGGCGCGCACGGCCTGTGGATGGCTCTGGCCCGCGACTATGAGCTGGCAGCGGTCCGCATCGACGCGCACAAGCGCGCGCAGCACTTGCCGCTGCCACCGCCGCCAGG
This sequence comes from Acidovorax sp. K2F, assembly GCF_025246485.1. Lineage (NCBI taxonomy): Bacteria > Pseudomonadati > Pseudomonadota > Betaproteobacteria > Burkholderiales > Comamonadaceae > Acidovorax > Acidovorax sp. K2F. The sequence continues at coordinate 139,719 of NZ_JAOBSQ010000030.1, read as the reverse complement.
ATTTTTCGACGCGCTGGATACACGGCTGGTGCTGGTGGGGCGCGATTGCCATTTGGCGGAATTCACGCTGCCTGCCGCCTGTGGCGGCCACTGACCGGATGCGCCCAGCCGTGCGGTGCGGCTCAGCCCAGCACCTCGCGCAGAGCGGCCTCGTAGAGGCTGGTGAGCTTGTCCATCACGCCCAGCAGGCGTTCGCTGGTGGTCGCCACGGCACTGAGCCCTGCGTCATCGGCCGGGCGGCGCAGGGCCGAGTCGAAGAACAGCCACTGCGAGTCGGCCAGCTCCAGCTCGCTGCGGATGGCGGGCGTGGACACGGGGGCCGCCTTGAGCGTCTGCAGCGCCTGCCGGAAGTCGGCCGCATCGGCCACCAGTTGCGCCTGCACCACCTTCGACTCCACCTTGGCCGCATTCAGAAAATAGTTCTTGGCCAGGCGCTGCGACAGCATGCGCTGGCGGCCCGCCAGGTTGACCAAGCGGGCGCTGGGCGCCTGCGCCATCTTCTCGATGGCCTCGGTCACAGCCTGGGCCACCAACAGCGTGCGGTCAGCCTGCTCGGAGGCCGTAACGACCAGGGCGGTCTGGGTGGCCGGCGCTGCAGTCAGCTGGTTGAGCAGCGCAAACTGCTTTTGCACTTCTTCCAACTGGCGCCCCACATCGGCGGGCCAGCGCCCGGTCTGCATGCCCCGGGCCAGCTCGTTGCTGCCCGACTGCGCCATCTTGCGGGCCAGCCCCATCACATCCACCGCCGCGCCGGGCAGCACCTGCAGGTACTGCTGGCAATAGGCCTTGGCCATGCGTTGCGACAACGCACGAAACCAGCCCGCATAGTTGATGGCGCCGGACAACCCCATCTGTGCCTGGGCCCCAACGGCCACACTCGCCCAGGTGGGCAGCAGGATGCCCGCCGCCACCCATTGCACCGCCACACGGCGCTGGCATGGCATGGCGTCGGCGGAGAACCTGTTCAATAGCTCGCGAACTGGCATGGGAACCCCCTGAAATCGGATGCCCGCATTGTTGCAACGCAGCATTTCGACGCCCTGCGCCAGATCAAACATCCCCCATCCGCGGGTCCCACACCTGCGGAGACACAGAACCCATCTTCAGGGTCATTGGCGGGCGAGCCCACTGATGCGCAACAAACCTGACACACTGCGCCGTTCAGGAGACACACATGTTGATACAACTGACCTACGCCAGCCGCACCTCCCGTGTGCTCGGCCCTGCGGACATCAAGGACATCTTGGGCGCGTCGCAGCGCAACAATGCCCGCGCGGGCATCACCGGCGCGCTGTGCCTGAACAACGGCATCTTCCTGCAGCAGCTCGAAGGCGACCGCGCTGCGGTCAACGCGCTGTACCACCGCCTGCTCAAGGACACGCGCCACAAAGACACGGCCGTGCTGGACTTTGGCGAGATCCCTCACCGCCGGTTTACCAGCTGGTCCATGGGGCTTCTGGGCTCGTTGGACGCCAACCGGCAGCTGTTCCTCAAATACTCCAGCACCCCGGATTTCGACCCTTTCAGCATGAGCACCTTGATGCTGCGCAGCTTCTTCGACGAGATCCTGCAGAACGTGCGCTGGCTGGAGTGAGAAAATGCGGGGCATGTGCCCTCCCGTCTTGCTGAACGAGCCCACCCATGTCTGAACGCGTGATTCCGCTGGTCGATGAGCGCCTGGCCGCGCTGGCAGCCACGGTACCAGCGCGGCTGCTGAACCCCACGGGCCAACTCACCGACACGCGGGGCCGCCCGCTGCGCGACCTGCGCATCAGCGTGACGGACCGCTGCAACTTCCGCTGCAACTACTGCATGCCCAAGGAAGTGTTCGACAAGGACTACCCCTACCTGCCGCACGGGGCGCTGCTGAGCTTTGAAGAAATCACGCGGCTGGCGCAGCTGTTTCTGGCGCATGGCGTGCGCAAGATCCGCCTGACGGGCGGCGAGCCCCTGCTGCGCAAGAACCTCGAAGACCTGGTGGCGCAACTGGCCCAGTTGCGCACCGTGGATGGCGTGGCGCCCGACCTCACGCTCACCACCAACGGGTCACTGCTCGCGCGCAAGGCTCAGGCACTGAAAGACGCCGGCCTGAACCGCGTGACCGTGAGCCTGGACGGCCTGGACGACACGATCTTTCGCCGCATGAACGATGTGGACTTTCCGGTGGCCGATGTGCTGGCCGGCATCGAGGCTGCGCATGCGGCGGGGCTGTCGCACATCAAGGTCAACATGGTGGTCAAGCGCGGCACCAACGACCACGAGATCTTGCCCATGGCGCGGCACTTTCGGGGCACCGGCACCACGCTGCGCTTCATCGAATACATGGACGTGGGTGCCACCAACGGCTGGCGCATGGACGAGGTGCTGCCCTCTGCCGAACTCATCGAACGCCTGCGCGCCGAGCTGCCGCTGGTGCAGCTGGACCCCAGCAGCCCCGGCGAAACCGCCGAGCGCTGGGGTTATGCCAACGCAGCGGGCCAGCACGACCCCAGCCTGGGCGAGGTCGGCGTGATCAGCAGCGTGACCCAGGCCTTCTGCCACGACTGCAACCGCGCGCGGCTGTCCACCGAAGGCAAGCTCTACCTGTGCCTGTTTGCTAGCCAGGGCTACGACCTGCGCAGCCTGCTGCGCGGGGGCGCGAGCGATGCAGAGATTGCCTCGGCCATCGCCCCCATCTGGCAGCAGCGCAACGACCGCTACTCCGAGTTGCGCAGCAGCCTGCCCGCTGACACCGGCCAGGGTGCTCGCCGCGTTGAGATGAGCTACATCGGGGGCTAGTGTGCTGTCCCGCAAATAACTGCACATGAAATCGCGTCCTCACCCCCAAGGCTGCGTTGCAAATCCTCGCGATAGCTACGGCTATCACTGCGGTTTGCGCCTTGCCCTGGGCGCGATGCCATCGATTTCATTTCGTGCAGCTATTTGCGGGACAGCACACTAGCAGCTCTGTAGAAAAAGCGTTGCGCTCATGCACAGCGCCGGCTATCCAGCACACGACCCATTGCCCACAGGATTTCAATTGATCAATCAGCAAGACATTACCGGCCTGGTCCTCGCAGGGGGCCGCGGCTCCCGCATGGGCGGGGTGGACAAAGGCCTGCAGAACTTTCGCGGCCTGCCGCTGGCCTTGCACACGCTGATGCGGCTACAGATGCAGACCGGCGCCACCATGGTCAATGCCAACCGCAATCTGGCGGCCTACGAGGCGTTTGGCACGCCGGTGTGGCCTGACGTGCTGAGCGACTACGCGGGGCCCCTGGCAGGCTTTCTGATCGGGCTGGAGCGCTGCGAAACCCCCTGGCTGCTCACGGTGCCCTGCGACACGCCGCTGTTTCCGCTGGACCTCGCCCAGCGCCTGGCGGCAGCGGCAGACGCCGAGGGCGCCGACATTGCCATGGCCGCAGCCCCGGAAGACGACGGCAAGGGCCAGATCACCGTGCGCCCGCAGCCGGTGTTCTGCCTGCTGCGCGTGGACCTGCTGGAAAGCCTGGTCGCCTTCACCCAGGCCGGTGGCCGCAAGATCGACGCGTGGACCGGCCAGCACCGCTGCGCCATCGTGCCGTTCGACCAGCCGGGCGATGACCCCCAGGCCTTTTTCAATGCCAACACGCTGGCCGAGCTGCACGCGCTGGAAAACAGCAGCGCGCCCCAGGCCTGACCCGCGCGCCAACCCCAATGAACAGTCGCCCCCCGGTGGACGCTGGCGCGGTGCAGATCCGCCCCCTGGTCGCCACAGACGCATTGGCCTACAAGGCTTTGCGGGACGAGGCACTGCGCACAGCGCCGGATGCCTTCACCTCGGACTACGAATCTTCCGTGGGCCGCGATGCCAGCGAGTACGTGGCGCGGTTTGGCGCGCTGGCGTCCGGCCAGTTTTTCCTGGGCGCCTTCGACACGGCGGGCCAGCTGCTTGGCTGCCTGGGCTGCGAGCGCGAGCAACGCACCAAACAGCGCCACTGCGCGGTGGTAGTGGGCATGATGGTGTCGCCTGCTGCGCAGCGCCGGGGCGTTGGCCGGATGCTGGTGGATGCCTGCGTGCAGGCCGCCAGCCAGGTGCCGGGGCTGACCCAACTGGTGCTCACCGTCACCGCGTCCAACCAGCACGTGGTGCGCCTGTATGAGCAGGCCGGGTTCCGCCCCTGGGGCCTGCTGCCCAACGCCATCGTGGTGGATGGCGTGGGCTACGATAAGCTGCACATGGTGCGGCTGCTCTCCCACTGACTTCAAGCGAATCCCACCCATGAAAACCATTGCCCAGATAGCCGCCGAGCTGCAAGGCTACGACCCGCAGGCCCTGAGCGCCGCCGACGTGAACCAGTTTCTGGACCGGCTGGTTGAGCCCGTTGTCGCCACCGAAGTGCTGCCGCTGTTCAGCGCGCTGGGCCGCGTGCTGGCGCAGGATGTGATCTCGCCCGTCAGCGTGCCGCCCCACGACAACTCGGCCATGGACGGCTACGCTTTTGCGGGCGCGCAACTGGTGGCTGGGCAGCCGCTCACCCTGCGCGTGGTGGGCACCGCCCTGGCGGGCAAGGCCTGGGCAGGCACGGTGGCCGCAGGCGAATGCGTGAAGATCATGACCGGCGCCATCATGCCCGCCGGGCTGGACACCGTGGTGCCGCAGGAGTTCACCACCACCGCTGCCGACGGCCACTTAACCATCGCAGCCGATGTGCTGCGCGCCGGAGACAACCGCCGCTTCAAGGGCGAAGACATCATGGAAGGCCGCGTGGCCCTGGCCCGTGGCGAGCTGCTGACGCCCGCCGCCCTGGGCCTGGTGGCCAGCCTGGGCCTGCCCACCGTCACGGTGTACCGCCGACTGCGGGTGGCGTACTTCTCCACCGGCGATGAGATCCTGAGCCTGGGCGAGGCTCCCCGCGAAGGCGCCGTGTATGACAGCAACCGCTACACCGTGTTCGGCCTGCTCACGCGCATGGGGGTGGAGGTGATTGACCTGGGCGTGGTGCGTGACGAGCCTGCACTGCTCGAAGCCGCCTTCCGCCAGGCGGCGCAGCAGGCCGACGCCATCATCACCAGCGGCGGCGTGAGTGTGGGCGAGGCCGACCACACCCGCACCATGATGAAAAAGCTGGGCGACGTGGCCTTCTGGCGCATCGCCATGCGCCCCGGCCGCCCCATGGCCGTGGGGCGCATCGGTAACGCAGAAAATCAAGCCGTTTCGGCCTCAAGCGCTAGTGCATCAAGCGCTGACAGCTATCAAAATGATATCAATACTGATATCAATACAGCCCCCGGTGGCGCAGTGCTCTTCGGGCTGCCCGGCAACCCCGTGGCGGTGATGGTGACCTTTCTCGCCTTTGTGCGCCCCGCCCTGCTGCGCATGATGGGCAGCACCCGCGCGGCGCCCCCGCTGCTGCGCGCCATCAGCACCGAGCCCATGCGCAAGAAGCCCGGCCGCACCGAATACCAGCGTGGCCTGGTCACCACCGCCGCCGACGGCACGCTGCAGGTGCGCACCACCGGCAACCAGGGCTCGGGCGTGCTCAGCTCCATGGTGCAGGCCAACGGGCTCATCGTGTTGCACCACGGGCAGGGCAATGTGGCGGTAGGCGACGCCGTGGACGTGATGGTGTTTGAGGGCGTGATCTGACACGGTAATGCGCAGCAGGCCGGTGCATGTCATCTGCCGCCGGATTAACCTGAAAACCGCCTTCCACAACAATCCCAGACAACGAATCGCGCCATGCCCTACGCCGCCCAACACCTTGCACAACCCCCATCCCGAGACGATGTGGACCGCCTGCCCGGCGCCACGGTGGTCGAGTTCGGTACCCCCTGGTGCGGCCACTGCCAGCGCGCCCAGCCATTGATCGAAGCCGCCCTGAAGGACCACGCGGACATTGCCCACGTCAAGGTGGAAGACGGCCCTGGCCAGCACCTGGGCCGCACGTTCGGCGTGAAGCTGTGGCCGACACTGGTCTTTATGAAGGACGGCAAGGAAGTGGCGCGCCTGGTGCGCCCGCAGAGCGGCCAGGAATTGCAAGACGCGGTGCAGGCGGTGCTGGTCTAAGCCACCCGCACTGCAACCCGCTGGACCCAGACCGTCCTCACGCTGGCACTGCACAACAGAAAGCAGAAAGGGCCCTGCCGGGCCCTTTCTAGTCTTGCTTTGCTTTTGCTGTTTTGGCAGCTCGCTTTGCACTCCCACTGAAGGCTACTTGGCCACATAGTCGTGCGGGTGCAGCGGGTGGGCTGGCTGATCCACGGCCACCGCTGTGTTGGCCCCCGGCACCGCCTTGCGGGCAAACAGCGTGTACATGGTGGGCACCACAAAAATGGTGAGCAGCGTACCCAGCGACATGCCACCCACAATCACCCAGCCGATCTGGGTGCGCGTTTCGGCGCCAGCGCCCGTGGCCAAAGCCAGGGGAATGGCGCCCAGCACCATGGCCCCCGTGGTCATCAGGATGGGGCGCAGTCGCTGGGCCGAGGCCTTGACCAGCGCGTCCACCATCTCCATGCCCTCTTCGCGCAGCTGGTTGGTGAACTCCACGATCAGGATGCCGTGTTTGGTGATCAGCCCCACGAGCGTGATCAGCCCGATCTGCGAATACACGTTGAGCGAGCCGCCGCTCCATTTGAGCGCCAGCAGCGCGCCAATCATCGACAGCGGCACCGACACCATGATGACCAGCGGGTCAATGAAGCTCTCAAACTGCGCGGCAAGCACCAGGAAGATGAACACCAGCGCCAGCACAAACACCACGCCCAGCGCGCCTTGCGAGTTCTTGAACTCGCGCGAGGTGTCGTTCAGGTCGGTGGTGTAGCCGGGCTTGAGCACCTTGGCCGCCGTCTCGTTCATGAAGGTGATGGCCTGGCCCAGCGAGTAGTCGGACGACAGGTTGGCCGTGATGGTGGCCGAGCGGCGCTGGCCAAAGTGGTTCAGCTCGCGCGGGCTCACGCTTTCGCGCACGTTGACCAGACTGGTCAGCGGAATCATCGCGTCGTTGCGGCCGCGCACATAGATGGTGTCGATGTTCTCGGGCGTGGTGCGGCCCCGCGGCTCGGTCTGCACGATCACGTCGTACTGCTCGGCATCGCGTTTGTAACGTGTGACGGTGCGGCCGCCCAGCATAGTCTCGATGGCCTTGGCCACCACTTCCACGCTCACGCCCAGGTCGGCGGCGCGTTCACGGTTGACCTCGATGCGCAGCTCTGGCTTGTTCAGGCGCAGGTCCACGTCAGGGGACACGATGCCGGGGTTCTGCGCAATCTCGGCCATGAAGGCAGCCACCACCTTGCTCAGGTTTTCGTAGCTGTCCGAGGTCTGGATCACGTAGGTGAGTGGCCGCGAGCGAAAGCCCTGGCCCAACGATGGCGGCGTGATCAGGAAGGCATTCACGCCGGGCAGGCCCGCCACCTTGGGCTGCAGCTCCTTGGCCAGGGCCAGCGTGGTGCGGTCGCGCTTTTCCCAGTCGACGGTACGGTAGATCACGCTGCCTTGCGCCACCGTGGGGTTGCCGATGTTGGCGAACACGCGGTCGAATTCGGGGTAGGTGTTGCCGATCTTTTCCAGCTCCAGTGCATAGCGGTTGGTGTAGTCCAGCGTGGCACCGTCGGGCGCGGTCACACTGGCCAAAATGGTGCCCCGGTCTTCCAGCGGCGACAGCTCCTGCCGCATGCTGGGGAACACCAGCACCAGCGCCGCGCCGCTCAGGGCCATAACGCCCAGCACGATCCAGCGGGCCTGGAACAGCGCACCCCGCACGCCACTGCGCCCCGCGCCCGCACCACCCCAGCGGGCCGTGACGATCCAGCGCAGCAGGCGGCCATAGGCATCCGAGAGTGCGGTGAGCCAACGCTCCATGGAGCGGTCAAACCAATTGGGATTCGGGTTGTGCTTGAGCAGCAGCGAACACATCATGGGCGAGAGCGTCAACGCCACAAAGCCCGACACCACCACGGCCCCGGCCAGCGCCAGCGCAAACTCCACGAACAAGCGCCCCGTGCGGCCGGGTGTGAATGCGAGTGGCGCATACACCGCCACCAGCGTGAGCGTCATGGCAACGATGGCAAAGCCGATTTCGCGTGCGCCCTTGATGGCTGCAGAAAACGGGTCGAGCCCCTCTTCGATGTGGCGGTAGATGTTCTCCAGCATCACGATGGCGTCGTCCACCACCAGGCCAATGGCCAGCACCAGCGCCAGCAGCGTGAGCGTGTTGATCGAAAAGCCGGCCAGCGACATCAGCGCAAAACTGCCCACCAGGCTGACCGGGATGGTGATGATGGGAATGATGGACGCACGGAACGTGCGCAAGAACACAAAGATCACCAGGGCGACCAGCACCACGGCCTCGATGATGGTGGAGTACACGCTCTTGATGGAGCGGTCGATGAACAGCGAGTTGTCGTTGGCAATGTCGATGCCGATGTCTGGCGGCAGGTCGGCCTTGAGCAAGGGGATCATGGCGCGCACGCCTTTGGACAGCTCCAGCGGGTTGGCCGTGGCCTGGCGGATCACACCCACCGAGATCGCATCGCGGCCATTGAGCCGCACGCGGCTGCGGTCGCTGGCAGGGCCTTCTTCAACCCGGGCCACATCACGCACGCGCACTGAAAACCCGTTGACCGTGCGGATCACGATGTCGGAAAACTGCGCCGGGGTTTTCAGGTCGGTCTGGGACGTCACGCTGAACTCGCGCTGCTGCGATTCAATGCGGCCTGCCGGCAGTTCCAGGTTGTTGCGGCGGATGGCATCTTCCACGTCCTGCGTGGTCAAGCGATAGCCGGCCATGCGCTCGGGGTCCAGCCACACGCGCATGGCGTATTTGCGCTCGCCATAAATCGGCACATCCGCCACACCGGTCACCGTCTGCAACCGGGGCTTGACGATGCGGTTGATCAGGTCATTGATCTCCAGCGGGCTGCGTGTATCGCTGCTGAAGGCGAGCCACAGCACGGGCGATGCATCGGCCTCTACCTTGGCAATCACGGGCTCATCCACCGCGAGCGGCAGGCGGTTGCGCACACGGGCGGTGCGGTCGCGCACTTCAGCGGCGGCGTTGTCAGCGTCCTTCTCCAGGCGAAAGCGCACGCTGATCTGGCTTTGCTCGGCCCGGCTGATGGAGGTGATCACATCCACGGCGTCGATACCGGCGATGGAGTCTTCGAGCGGCTTGGTCACCTGCGATTCGATGACCTCGGCCGACGCGCCCGCATACCGCACGCTGACGGTGACCACGGGTTCGTCGATCTTGGGGTATTCGCGCACCGACAGGCGCGTGAAGCTCACCGCGCCAATCAACAGCACCAGCAGTGACAGCACGGTGGCAAATACCGGCCGGCGGATGGAGATTTCAGCGAGTTGCATGGCAGTCCAGAGGCATCAGAGGGTAAGGACAGGCAGTCCGTCAGACGGGAGGGCGGCTGCCAGTGGGCGTGGACCGGCTGGAGGTTCCGGCCAGCTGGCAAGGGTTGGGGCCGGGCAGCGGATCGGTTTCGCTGCGAGCCGCCATCACGCGGGCCACCGAGGGGGCGGCAGCAGGAGATGGAGATGCCGATGCCGCAGAGGTGCTCTGCGCAGGCACATCAGCCACCGGCGATGCCTTTTGGCCCGCCCCAGTCGCAGCACCTGAAGCGCCCGAAGCCGGCCGCGTTGCTGCGGCCGCCGCACCACCGTTACCCTGCTTGCCCAGCTCCACCACGCGCACCTCGGTGCCGTCCTTGCGGATGCGCTGCTGGCCCGCCGTGACCACAAGGTCTCCAGCGCTCAAGCCGTCCACCACCTCCACCCAGCCAGGTGAACGGACGCCCAGCTTGACCGGCGTGCGGCGCGTCACCCTGCTGCTGGGCTCCTTGCCTTCCACCACCTTGAGCACATAGGGGCTGGTGCCGTCGGGCACGATGGCCTCCTCGGGCACCACAAGCGCGTCGCTGCGTTCGGAAAACACGGTCGTCACCCGCGCAAACATGCCGGGGCGCAGCTGCAGGCGGCGGTTGTCGATGCAGCCACGCACCGCGATGGCCCGCCCATCCGCATCGATCTGTGGGCTGATGGCCTGCACCACGGCGGCGTAACGCGCGCCCGGTAGTGCATCAAACGTGACCTGCGCGGTCTGCCCCGGGCGCACCTTGCCCTGCAACCGCTCGGGCAGGCGGAAATCGACATACACCGCATCAAGGTCTTCGATGTTGACGATATCGGCCCCGTCCTTGAGGTAGTCGCCCACGTTCACGCCCCGAATGCCTGCGATGCCATCGAACGGGGCCAGGATCTTCAGGCGCTGGGCCGTGGCCTGGGCCAAAGCCAGCTTGGCCTGGGCCACTTCGAGGTTGGCCGCACTCTCGTCCACCGAACGCTGGCTGATGAAGCCCTGGGCCACCAGCTCCTGATTGCGCTTGTGGTTGGCCCGCGCAATCGACAACTCGGCCTGGCTTTGCTGGATCTGCGCACGCGGCAGCTGGTCATCCAGCTGCACCAGCACTTGCCCGCGCCGCACACGCTGGCCGTCACGGAAGTTGAGCTGGGTGACGCGCCCGCCCACCTCGGGCCGCAGCATCACGCTCTGGCGCGACCGCAGGCTTCCCACGGCTTCGGCATCGTCGCGCAGCGCCATCTGCCGCACGGTCACCGTTTCCACGGCCACGGGGCGGCCAGCACCGGCGGGCGTAGCGCCACCAGCCGATGCGCCAGCGCCTGCACCGCCCGCCCCGGCCTCGGCACGCTGCTGCGGCTGCACGGGTTTCTGCAGCCACCAGGCAGCGCCCGATGCGGCAGCGATGCCGATGACAGCGAAAACGAGGTACTTGTACTTGCTCTTGGACGCCATGGGTCAATCAATCCAGTGAGGTGGGATGCGCAGTCACACAATGTAACAGTGGGTGTGTGCAGCCGCAGCCACCCGCAGCAATATCCCGGAGCATTCGCCGCTGGTGCGTGATGGCCGTACTGGCCGCATCGGACGCGGGCACAAAAAAAGCCTCCGAAGAGGCTTGCATGCGGTGAGCAGCTGGCAATGGATCTACCTGCGGCCCAGGGCCTGGTCCACGCCCCGGTTGGCCAGCGCGTCGGCCCGCTCATTGCCCGGGTCGCCCGAATGCCCTTTCACCCAGCGCCATTCGATGCGGTGGCCGCCGGTGCTGACCAGCGCATCCAGCCGCTGCCACAGCTCCACGTTCTTGACCGGCTGCTTGGAGGCCGTGCGCCAGCCCTTGGCCTTCCAGCCATGGATCCACTCGGTAATGCCCTTGCGCACGTACTCGCTGTCCAGGTACAGCGTCACGGCACAGGGGCGCTTGAGGGCCGACAGCGCCTCGATCACCGCCATCAGCTCCATGCGGTTGTTGGTGGTACCCAGTTCGCCGCCAAACAGCTCTTTTTCGGTCGCGCCAGAGCGCAGCAACACGCCCCACCCGCCGGGGCCCGGATTGCCCTTGCAGGCGCCATCGGTGTAAATCTCTACCTGGTTCAAACTCTGTTCCTGACAATGAGGTGGATGGTTGCCATGACGGGGCATGGAAGCCCACGGCAACCGCGAAAGGCTGTGCTCAAGGCTTGTGCTGGGCTGCAGTGGGCGCAGTGCGCGAAGGATTCACCCCGCTTTGAGACACCCGGTTGGCGATGGGCACGGTGCCCGCAGCACGCTGGCGGTGGGTGCGCCAGGCGGGCTCCAGCAAACGCATGCCATGCACCCGTTTGACAGCCACCAGAAAATACGCGGCACCCAGAATGGGCCACCATTTCTCACCCAAAGGGTCCATCCAGCCAAAACGCTCCAGCCACTGCGCGCTGCGCACCGCTGGACGATAACAGCCAAATCGGGCAGATTCGACCTCGAAGTTCAAAAGCCGCAGCCAATCGCGCAGGCGGCGATAGCCGATGAACTCGCCCACGTCGGGCAGGTACAGCGTGCCCCGCCCCAGGCGCTGGTACAGCCGCGCACGCCGCTGCCGCAGGCCCCACAGACTGGTGGGGTTCAGGCCGCTGATGACCACACGCCCTTCAGGGACCAGCACCCGCTCCACCTCGCGCAGCGCGGCATGGGGGTCGATGCTCAACTCCAGCGTGTGGGGCAACACCAGCAGGTCCAGGCTCGCTGCGGGGAAGGGCAAGGCCACAGGCTCGGTGAGCAGGTCCACCGCGCGGCGCTGCAGCGGCCCATCGTCATCACCGGTCTCCACAAAGGCGATGGAGCCCTCCACGGCCTCCTGCCCCATCGCCAGCCACTGGTGGGGCATGCGGTTGGCGCGCAGGCCGTCCAGCAGCGGCATGCCGAGCTGGAGACTGTGATAGCCAAAAATATCGGCCACCGCCTCGTCAAAGCGTGCCTGCTCCCATGCGAGCAGGTAGCGGCCAGGGGGGGAGTCGAACCAGTGGTGCAAACCTATAATTTGATCGCTCATGAACTTGCTACCGCTGCCCGCCTTTACCGACAACTACATCTGGATGCTGCACGACGGCCGCCAGGCCATCGTTGTGGACCCGGGAGAAGCCGCGCCGGTGGAGCAGGCCTTGCACCGCTGGGGCCTGTCATTGCAAGCCATTCTAGTCACGCACCACCATGCCGATCATGTCGGCGGAGTCGATGCCCTGCGCCAAGCCACCGGTGCAAGGGTGTATGGCCCAGCGCGGGAGCGCATGCCCGAGCCGCTGGAGCGGCTGGCGCAAGGCGATACCGTCAACGCGCTGGGGCTTCAGTTCCAAGTCATCGACGTGCCAGGGCACACGGCGGGCCACATTGCCTACTACTGTCGCGAGATGGACGGAGCGCCCCTGCTTTTTTGTGGCGATACGCTGTTCTCAGGCGGTTGTGGCCGGCTGTTTGAAGGCACACCTGCGCAAATGCTCGACTCGCTGGACCGGCTGGCGGCACTGCCTGGCAACACCCGGGTGTGTTGCACCCACGAGTACACACTGTCTAACCTGAAGTTTGCGCGGGCCGTGGAACCTGGCAACGCCGCCCTGCTCCACTACAGCAGCCAATGCGAAGCCCTGCGGGAGCAGAACCAGCCCACACTGCCTTCGCACATGGCGCTGGAGCGAGACATCAACCCCTTTCTGCGCGTGCGGCAGGGCCCGGTGGCGCAAGCCGCCCAGGGCTACGACGCGCAGGTGCCCCTTGACGACGCCGTAGCGGTGCTGGCCGCGCTGCGTCAATGGAAAAACGAGTTCCGATGAAAATTTTGCACATTGCCTGCCTGGCCGGCCTTTTGTGGCTGACAGGCTGCGCCACTACGGGCTCGACGCCCGACCAGGCGTCCGCCAGCGGAAACACCACCAGCACCAAGGGCCCTGCGTCGCCCCACACCCCTGTCATCCCCAACGGCCCGCTCAAACCCATCACTGCCGCGCAAGCCACGAGTGGCGAGGTGGCATCGCTCTCGGCCCCCGCCGACTTGTGGGACCGCATCCGGCGCGGCTTTGCCATGCCCGACCTGCAGCATGAGCTGGTACAGGACCGCGAGCAGTGGTATGCCACGCGCCCCGACTACATGCAGCGCATGACAGAGCGTTCCAGCAAGTACCTGTTCCATATTGTTGAAGAGCTGGAACGCCGGGGGATGCCGACCGAACTGGCGCTGCTGCCCTACATTGAAAGCGCGTTCAACCCCCAAGCAGTATCGAGCGCCAAGGCCGCAGGCATGTGGCAGTTCATGCCCGCTACGGGCAATTATTTCGACCTTAAGCAGAACGCCTTCCGCGACGACCGTCGCGACGTGCTGGCGTCCACCCGGGCGGCACTCGACTACCTGCAAAAACTCTACGGCATGTTTGGCGACTGGCACCTTGCCCTGGCCGCCTACAACTGGGGTGAAGGCAGCGTAAGCCGGGCCATTGCACGCAACCAGAAGCTGGGCCTGGGCACCACTTACACCGACCTGAACATGCCCGCGGAAACCCGCATGTATGTGCCCAAGCTGCAGGCGGTCAAGAACATCGTGGCCAACCCCGATGCCTTCCGCACAGAGTTGCCACTGATCGAGAACCACCCCTACTTCCAGACCGTGGACATCACGCACGACATCGATGTGTCGCTGGTGGCCACACTGGCGGGTATTCGCGAGGAAGACTTCCGTGCCCTCAACCCGTCGTACAAGCGACCCGTGATCCTCGCCGCCGGGACGCCACAAATCCTGCTGCCCTGGGACAACGCCAAGGTCTTCCAGCGCAACCTGGAGGCCAAGCGTGAAGGCCAGTACGCGAGCTGGACCGTGTGGTCTGTGCCCACCACCATGACGGTGGCCGAGGCGGCACAACGTGCCGGCATGAGCGAGGCGGATCTGCGCAGTATGAACAACATCCCGCCGCGCATGCTCATCAAAGCAGGCTCGGCGCTGATGGTACCCCGCTCCACCACCACCCGGCAAGACGTGTCGTCCCACTTGGCCGACAACGGCCAACTGAGCCTTACCCCCGAGATCGTCACCCGCCGCACCACGGTGCGGGCCGGCAAGGGCGACACGGTGGCCAGCATTGCGCGGCGCTACAAGTTGGCAGCCGCCAACGTGGCGGACTGGAACGATGTGCGGGCGAATGCCGCATTCAAGGTGGGCCAGCAGATTGTGGTGTACCTGCCGGTGCGCCAGAGTCAGGCGCGCAGCAGCGGCGGCAGCGCTCGCGCATCAGCCGCCACTGCGGGCAAACGCCAGGCTCCAGCGCCTGCGCGGCGTGGCGGATCCCCCTCCAAGGTCAAGCGCCGCTGAGCCGCAGACGCCTCAGCAAAGCCACCTGGGACTGGCGAGCCCGGCATTGCTTGGCCGGTCGCTGGGCCCATGCATCAGAACCGGAGCGTGTGCATTCCCAGCAGCCCCAGGATTCCCATGATGATGAGATAAAGCGCCACGATGGTGCTGAGCAACCGCGGCATGACCAGAATGAGGATGCCTGCGATCAGGGAGACGAGCGGGCCGATGCTGAGGCTCAGCGACATGGTGGATAGTCCTTGAAAAATGGCACGGGAATGGCGCAGCACAACTGCTGCGTACGTAGCCTGCGCGATGCGTATCGCACGGTGTGATTGCGGTGCAGTGGCAGGTGGGCAGGCGGCTGACACTGTAGTCGATGCCAGGGCCCTCAGAGCCTGTTGACGGTCTCGCAGGAGAGGTAAGAAGGCTCTTGGGGTCTCCCGCCGCAGCGGCTTGTCAGACGCTGTACTTTTGGCGGGCTTTGCGCACCAGATCGTTGCTGGACGTACGCGCCAGTTCGACCTTGGCCTCGGCCAGTTCGGGCAACACGCGCGACAACACCCGCAGTGCGGTAGCCGGGCCTTCGTCCGGCATCAGTCCGTTGGTGGAGTAGGTCTCGCGCACCCGGCTGAACGCCGCCAGATAGAGCCCCCGGTCGCCCATCAGGTAGGCAGGAGGCACCGCCTTCACCAGGTCTGCCGGTGCTGCCGTCTGCAGCCACTTGAGCGCATGCACAACGCCATTGACCAATGCCTGGGCCTGGGCAGGCTGCTTTTGGATGAAGGCCTGCGGGGCATACAGGCAACTGCCGGGCATGGTGCCACTGAACATGTCCTGCGCTGCCTTGAGAGAGCGCAGATCGCCCACGATGCGGGTATCTGCCTTCTGCTCCAGCAAGGTCATGATGGGATCGGCATGGCACAGTGCATGCACCTGGCCGGAACGCAGCGCATTCATGGCATTGGTGCCCGATCCCACCCCCACAAAAACCACATCGCGCAACAGCACGCCCGCACGCATCAGCATCAGGCTGGCTGCCAGGTGGGTGGATGAGCCCACCGACGACACCCCCACCTTGCGCCCCGCGAGGTCGCCCAGGTCCTTGTACGCAGGCATCGACCGCAGTGACACACCCAGCGCCAGCTGCGGGGCCCGCCCCTGCAGCACCAGCGCGCGGTACACATGACCTCGCGCCTGCGCACGCAACACGTGCTCGAAGGCACCGGAACAGACATCTGCCGCACCGTCCTGTACCGCCTGCCAAGCAAGCGCTCCCGCAGAATAGTCCCGCACCACCACGTCCAGGCCTTCCTGGCGGAAGTACCCCAGCGCATCGGCCAGCGCCAGCGGCAGGTGGTACAGAACGCCCTGCCCTCCGACCGCCACGGTCACTCGCCCGAGAGCAGCACCATCGGTCTGCGCACGCACCCGGATGGCAGGCGCCCACACCGCAGCCGCCGACAAGGCAGATACGGCGCCAAAGGCGCGGCGGGTGAGTGGAGGCAGAGACATGGAATCAGGCAAAAAGACAATGCTGCATTGCAACAATCGTGCCGCAGCACAGGCGAAACCGCATCAGGGTGAATCCCTGCGGGTTACTACGTACCGCGATAGACAGCCTTCAACCGCAGCACACCGCAAGACGGATGGCGCGCACCCGGGGCGCTCAACGGTACCCGATGAACAGGATGGCAATATTGACCAGAAAACCACCGGCCCAGACTGCGCTGCGGGCCATCGGCATGTCGGCCACGTACATCATCACGTAGAAGATGCGCAGGAAGACATACAACAACGCCAGCAGGTCCAGCAACGTCTGCCCCGCGCCCAGCAGGTGCGCAATGATGACCGCGCCGATGAAAAACGGCAGCGCTTCAAAGCTGTTGGCCTGCGCTGCGTTGGCGCGTCCGCGCCAGTCAGTCTGCCGCGAGAGCCAGCCGCGCGGATCGTGGTTGTCAAAACCGCCTTCTTTGCGGGACTTGCCAAAGTTGCCACTTTTGGCCAACCAGGCACAAGCGATGGGCAGCAGTGCTGCGAACAGCACGCACCAATAGGCCACGGTGAACCGCGCGACGTGCAAGGTGGTATTCATTTTCGAGGCTTTTGAGGGCAACAGCGCAGCAAATACAAGCGCTGGTAGCTATTAAATTGAGAGTATTTTAGCCGCAGACATTGTCGGGGCGACAGGCTGGCAGGCGCCTTGGCGTCACCGGCGATCCACCAGCGCATGCGCGATCGTTCCCAGGTCCACGTACTCCAGCTCACTGCCGACAGGCACGCCGCGCGCGAGCCGCGTGACATGCAACCCACGGCTCTTCAGCGCCTCGCTGATCACATGCGCAGTCGCCTCCCCCTCGGCATTGAAGTTGGTGGCCAGGATCACCTCCTGAACGGTGCCATCCGTGGCGCGCTCCATGAGCTTGTGCAGGCCGATCTCCTTGGGACCGACACCATCGAGCGGGCTGAGCCGCCCCATCAACACGAAGTACAACCCCTTGAAGGCCCCCGTGCGCTCCAGCGCAGACTGGTCAGCGGGCGTTTCGACCACACACAGCCGCGTGGCATCGCGGTCAGGGTCCAGGCAGGTGCTGCACACCTCGGCCTCGGTGAACGTATGGCAACGCGCGCAGTGGTGCACGGTGCCCACCGCTTCCGAGAGCGCCCGCGACAGGGTCAGCGCCCCTTCGCGATCGTGCTGCAACAGATGAAACGCCATGCGCTGCGCAGACTTCACCCCCACCCCCGGCAACCGGCGCAGCGCCTGGATCAGAACGTCGAGGGAGTTGGTGGTGGACATGGAAAGGCTGGAGATAAGGCGCGTAAGGTCGTACGAAGCAGTGGAGCGAGGCTCAACAGGCCAAGCCCAAACGGATGTGGGAAAACAACGGGAATTCACCCCTGCCTTTACCCCCACCCTCAAGGGCGTAGCGAGCGGGATCAGCTGCTAGGCGGACGGAGCACAGCCACCGGAACGTACTTGAAGTACGTGAGGATGGCGAGCACCGCCCAACGACGCAGATGGCCCGCTCGGTAGCCAGTATCAGAAAGGGAATTTCATGCCGCCGGGGAGGCCTGGCATACCTTGCGTCAGCTTGCCCATCTTCTCCGAAGATGTCTCCTCCGCCTTGCGCACCGCCGCATTGAACGCAGCCGCCACCAGGTCTTCCAGCATGTCCTTGTCTTCGGCCAGCAGGCTCGGGTCGATGGTGATGCGCTTGACGTCGTGCTTGCAGGTCATGACCACCTTCACCAGACCCGCGCCCGATTCACCCTCCACCTCGATAAAAGCCAGTTCGTCCTGGGCCTTCTTGAGGTTGTCCTGCATCGCCTGGGCTTGCTTCATGAGGCCGGCGAGTTGTCCTTTGTTGAACATGGTGTGGTTTCCTTTGCTTTCTTTCTGGTTGATCGATTCCCACGTGGGGACTGAAATTCAGTATCCGAAATTCACGGTATTGTGCTTTGCACCGTTAGCGGCCATCGAAACTGCCGCTGCCCAGACCAGTGCTCCCGCGCAAGGGCCGCCCCGCCGCGCTGGGAGCGTTCCCCTCCCGCGAAGCGAGAGAGGGGGAGGGCGCCGAAGGCGACTCAGGGGGTGTTTCATCTCACGCAGGTTTGATACTGCCCGGCACGATTCTCGCGCCGTAGTCACGCATCAGCGATTGCACGAAGGGATCGTTGTGCACGATTTCTTCCGCGCGGCGTTGGCGCTCGGCGGCGGCGGCGGCGTTGCGACGGGCGGGGCTGTCGATGACCACGCCCACTTCCACGCTGATCTGGGTCGCATGGCCCGCAGCTTCAAGGGCCGCACGCAGGCGCTCGCGCGCCGTGGGCTGGTTGAGCGATTCGCGCTCGACGCGCAACAGCCAGTGACCACCGTCGCGCGCCACCAGCTGCGACTGCAGGGCCAGTTCACGCACCAGCGCCGTGATGGCCTCCGCCGCCACCAGTTGCTGCACCGTGGCATGCCAGACGTCCCCCTCTTCGGTGGGGGTGTAGCGGGCAGATACCGGGGTCGGAGCAGACAGTGGAAGCGGCTGCAACCGTTCGCCGGGCTCCGGGGACTCACGCACCGGGATTGCTACATATTCAGGAGCATTCTGTGCTTTGAATGATTGCGCTACGCCGGGATTTTGATCAAACCTCTCGGTGGTGCGTACCGGCAACGCCGTGGCAGCGGGTGCAGCCGCAGTGGTCACAGTACCGGGCTCGTCAGAACCTGGCCATGGGGGTGGCTCAGAATCGTTGAACGACTCTGACGGATGGTCTCCGCCGCCAGAAGATGCGGTGCCTGCAGCCACTGCCGGAACTGGGGCCGGGACTGCAGGCGCGGGGGCCGCAGACGGGACTTGCTGGGCAGCACGCACCGGAGCTGCGGGCGCCGACGGTACAGGCAGGGCCTGGGGGCGCTTCACCGCTGCCCCCCCCACAGGCCCTGGCGTGGCCACCACTGCAGCAGGGGCTGCTGCAGTTGATGCAACAGCGCCTGAGGGGGGCGTTTCAGCCCGCGTCAGAGTTTTTTTTTCAGCCGATTCACCGATGCCGCTGGCAGGCTTGAAGGCCAGCAGACGCAGCAGCACCATGGTGAGTGCCGCATACTCGTCGGGCGCCAGGCCCAACTCGCCGCGCCCGTGCAGGCACAGGCTGTAGAGCAACTGCGTTTCATCGGCGGGCATCAGTGCAGACAGGCGGGCTGTTTCAGCAGCCTCGGGGTCGTCTGCGTCCACGGCACCGGCCATCTGGGGCACGGCCTGGAACACGGCCATGCGCTGCAGTACGGCACTCATCTCTTCGAGCGTGGAGGCGGCAGACAGCCCGTTCATGCGCAGCGTGTCCGAGGTCTCCACCACGGTTTTCCCGTCACCCTGGGCGAGCGCTTCGATGAGCCGGAACACATAGGAGCGGTCCACCGCACCCAGCATCTGGCGCACACCGGCTTCCTGCAGCTGACCACTGCCGAAGGCAATGGCCTGGTCGGTCAGCGACAGTGCATCGCGCATGGAGCCCCGCGCAGCGCGTGAGAGCAGGCGCAGCGCCTGGGGCTCGGCAGGCACGTTCTCGGTCGCCAGCACCTGCGTGAGGTGCGAGAGGACGGTTTCAGGCGCCATGGGGCGCAGGTTGAACTGCAGGCAGCGGCTCAGCACCGTGACCGGCACCTTCTGAGGGTCCGTCGTGGCAAGCACAAACTTGAGGTATTCGGGCGGCTCTTCCAGCGTCTTGAGCATGGCGTTGAACGCCGTGTTGGTCAGCATGTGCACTTCGTCGATCATGAAGACCTTGAAGCGCCCCTGCACCGGCTTGTAGACCGCCTGCTCCAGCAGGCTTTGCACTTCGTCCACGCCCCGATTGGAGGCCGCGTCCAGCTCGGTGTAGTCCACAAAGCGGCCGCTGTCGATGTCGGTGCAGGCCTGGCACACGCCGCAGGGCGTAGCGGTGATGCCGCCAGTGCCGTCCGCCCCCTGGCAGTTGAGCGACTTGGCCAGGATGCGCGACACCGTGGTCTTGCCCACGCCGCGCGTACCGGTAAACAGGTAGGCGTGGTGCAGGCGCTGCTGGGTCAGCGCATTCGACAAGGCCTGGACCACATGTTCCTGCCCCACCATCTCGGTGAAATTGCGGGGACGGTACTTGCGGGCGAGCACGAGGTAGGACATGCGGTCGATTCTACGGGCTGGGCCATGCGCCCCTGGCGCCACCAGGGCAAACAAAACAGCCACTGAAAAATCAGGGCCTCCATCCGACGTACAATCAGCGGTGACGGGCCTCCTCGCATGGTGAAGCGGCCAACCGGGTCAGGTGGGGAACCAAGCAGCCCTAACTGTGGAGTCAGTGCCGGGGGTAAGGCTCGTCAACTTCTTCTTTTTTGGGCGGTCGCGCAAAAACTTCCTTCTCTCCAGTATTTCCACAGCGCGCCGTGCGCTTCAGCGGCCGCTCAAGCCCCTGCGGACTGCCCCAGCCAGCGCAGCGCCCCCTCTCCCGCCACACGGCCGCTGGCCATGCTGGCGGTCAGCAGATAGCCCCCGGTGGGCGCCTCCCAGTCCAGCATTTCTCCCGCGCAGAACACACCTGGTAACGCCGTCGCCATGAGGTGCGCGTCCATCGCTTCAAAAGCCACACCGCCCGCCGTGCTGATGGCCTCGTCCAGCGGGCGCGTGGCCACCACGGTGATGGGCAAGGCTTTGATGGCATGGGCCAGTGCCACGGGGTCGTTCATGCCTTCCTTGCCGAGGTGTTCATAAAGGATGCCCGCCTTGATGCCATCCAGGCCCAGGCGGCTCTTGAGGTGGCTGGAGAGCGACCGGGAACTGCGCGGGTGGCGCACTTCCACCAGCACGCGCTCAGGCGCATGGTCGGGCAGCAGGTCGAGGTGGAACGTGGCGTGGCCATGGGCCTCCACCTCGTCGCGCAGGAGGTGCGAGGCGGCATAGACCAGGCTGCCCTCCACCCCTGTGGCCGTGACCACGAACTCGCCCCGGCGGCTGAAGCTGTGGCCCCGGCTGTCGGTAAAGCTGAGCGCCACGGTCTTGAAGGGCTGGCCCACAAACTTCCCGGCAAAATGCGGCGTCCAGCCCACGGTGGGCGCAGGCGTGCGGCCCAGCAGCTCCTGCAGAAAGGCGCGGCGCGTCTCGCCCGCAGGTGCGTCTGCACGCAGCACATCAAAGCCGCAGTTGGACGGGCGCAGCGGAGCCACAACCACGCCGCGCTGCGCCAGCAGCGGCACCCAGGCACCGTCAGACCCCAGGCGTGCCCAGCTGCCGCCGCCCAGCGCCAGCACCACCGCCTTGGCGGCCACCCGCACCTCGCCTGCCGGTGCGGCAAAGCGCAGCACCCCCTCCTCGGCCCAGCCCATCCAGCGGTGGCGCATGTGGAACAGTACTCCCTGCCCGCGCAAGCGCTGCAGCCAGGCGCGCAGTAGCGGCGCGGCCTTCATGTCGGTGGGGAACACACGACCCGAAGTGCCCACAAAGGTCTCCACCCCCAGCCCCTGCGCCCAAGCGCGCAGCTCAGGGCCGCCAAAAGACTGAATCAGGGGCTCAATCTGTGGTTCGCGCCCGGCATAGCGACTCACAAAAGGCGTGTGGGGCTCGGAATGCGTGAGGTTGAGCCCGCCCTTGCCCGCGAGCAAAAACTTGCGGCCCACCGAAGGCATGGCGTCAAACACGTGCACGGCCACCCCCGCCTGGGCCAACACCTCTGCGGCCATGAGCCCCGCCGGGCCACCGCCGATGACGGCCACGTCGCACTGCAAAGCCTCCGCAGACTGGGCAAGTGCAGGGGATGTATCGGAAGGAAGAAGGGGGTGGGACACGTAAGGGCCTTGCTGAATAAAGGAGCGCGTTGCGGGGGCGGCACGTCAGAACAGGGAGCCTTGCGGAGAATCCGCAGGGCCTGGCGCGGTGGGCGCGCGCTCTGGTTGTGCTGGAGCAACCGGCGCAATGGGGGCAACGGGCGGGCGAGTATGCCCCACCACAAGGGCCTGGGCCGCCGATGCCCCTGCTGAGCCCGGCGCATCGCCCACCATTACCAACCGCCCATCGCCCGTGAGAAAGGCGGCACGCACCACCTCGCCCGGCATCAGGGCCTGTACGGCTTCGCGGTAACGCTGCAACTGGGCCACCAGTGCCTGCTGGCGCTGGGGTTGGGTGGCGCTTTTGTAATCCAGCACCCACCAGCCGGCCTCTGCATCGCCAGCGTGTGCCGCGCGGCGCTGCACCAAGCGGTCGATGCGCAGGCTCTGCCCCTGGTAGTGCAGCGGGGCTTCGTTGATGGCGGTCTGCACCAGGGCAGCGTCCCACGCCCAGGCCCCCTCGCCCGCCAGAATGGCCTGCGCCATGCGGGCAGCCAACTCGGCGGCAGCGGGGGCAATGTCGTGGTCCAGAGCCAGGCGGGCAATGCGCGCGGCAGCCCAACCCTGGGCGCGCAAGTCGGCCAGTGGGGCACCAGCCACGCCGGCTTGCTCCAGCAGCTGGTGCATGGCATCGCCCTGGCGCGACAAGGGGGTGGACTCTCCGTCGCCCGGCATGGCCACAGGGCTGTCGCCCGGCAATCCCGCATCGGTTTGCACGCGCGCGCTTCGCAGCGCCTCGGGCAGCGCGGGCAGGCAGGGGATGGTGAAAGTCTGCGCGGGCGCTACGGCCGCCACGGCATGTTCTGCGGGGGCCAACGCCTGCGTGTCCACTTCAGTGACCAAGGGAGCGAGCCGATTCCACCAACTGCCGGGGGCCGAGTTACCGGGCTGTACTGATGACAGGGCCAGGCAATGCTTGGCACGCGTCATGGCCACGTAGAGCATGTTCAGTTCCTCGCGGCTGCGGGCCTGCTGCTCGGCGGCGAGCGCATCCACTGCGCTGGGTGGCGGGCTCGATTCGCTGGCCAAAAAGACGAAGGCAGACGGCACGGCCTGCTCGCCAGGCCAGTCCACCAGCACGCCCATGGTCTCGGCCTTTTGTGGACGGGTGTCGGTATCGAGCAGCAGCACGCAATCGGCCTCCAGCCCCTTGGCACCGTGCACCGTCAGCAAGCGGATGGCCTGCGCATCCGCCCGGCCTGGGGCGCGCACACCGCCCTTTTTCATGGCCCGCACAAAGGCATAGGGCGTGAGGTAGCGCCCCCCGTCGTGCTGCAGCGATGCCGCCAGCAGTGCGCGCAGATTGGCCTGCACGGACTGGCGCTGGGATACAGGAGCTGCGGCAGCAAAGCGGGCCAGCACGTCACCTTGTTCGTAAATGGTGTGCAGCGCGTCGTGGGGCGGCAAAGTACCCACCCACGTCTGATATTGGGCCAAAACGGCTCCAAGCGGTTGATATTCATGCGCCAGAAGCTCACTTTTCAATAGCAAATCAAACCAGCTACAGCCCGCGTGTTCCGGCTGGCGGCGCAACAACGCCAGCGCGACCAGCGCGTCGTCGCCCAGGCCAAACAGGGGTGACTTGAGCGCGCGGGCCAAAGACAGGTCGTGTGTGGGCGATACCAGCACGTCGAGCAGCGCCACCATGTCCTGCACCTCGGGCGCGTCAAACAGGTCGGCTTTTTCGGGCTGCACACAGGGCAGGTGCAGGGCGCGCAGGGCGTCTTGCATGCTGGCCAGGCGGTCGCGCTTGCGGGCCAGCACCAGCACTTCTTTGGGCGGCGTGCCGCTGGCGATCTGCGCGGCCACCCAGGCGGCGGCCTGGGTGCATTCGCGCATGCGCTGGGTTTCTTCGGCCTCGTGCCGGGGTTCGGTCAGGCTATCGCGCCAGGCCAGGGCGTCGCGGCCTGCGCCTTGGCTGTCGCCGTCCGCATCGGTGATGGCGGGCAGGCGCAGCAACTGGCCGGGATGCTTGGATTCTGTGGTGTGGTCGCGGAATCCGCTGGTCTCGTGCAGCGCCTGGGCCTCACCCATCACGGCGTTGACGGCACCGATCACGCCCTGCGCGTTGCGGCGTGTGTGGTCGCAGCTCAGCAAATCGCCGCCCAGCCCATCACGCACAAAAGCCTGCGCGGCGATGAACACCTGCGGCTCGGCGCGGCGAAAGCGGTAGATGCTCTGCTTGGGGTCGCCCACGATGAACACGCTGGGCGCGGCCGACCCGCCGCCCGAACCCGCGTAGCCCGACAGCCAGGCGTGCAGCGCCTGCCACTGCAGCGGGTTGGTGTCCTGGAACTCATCGACCAGCAGGTGGCGAATGCGGGCATCGAGCCGCTCCTGCACCCAACCCGACAGCACCGGGTCGGCCAGCATGACCAGCGCCGTGCGCTCCACATCGTTCATGTCCACCCAGCCGTGCTGCTGCTTGACGGCCACAAACTGCGCGATGAGGCAACGCGCCAGCCGGGCCATGCGCTGCTGGTGCTGCCAGGCTTCTTGCTGGCGGCGGGCGGTGAGCAGGCGCTGCAGCTCGGGCTCGGCCTCCTGCGCGGCGGGGAACTTCTCGAGGTTCTTGGAGAGGCGGTCTTCCTTGGCCACGAACATC
The DNA here is from genome assembly GCF_025246485.1 of Acidovorax sp. K2F. Classification (NCBI taxonomy): domain Bacteria; kingdom Pseudomonadati; phylum Pseudomonadota; class Betaproteobacteria; order Burkholderiales; family Comamonadaceae; genus Acidovorax; species Acidovorax sp. K2F. Next base: position 115,126 of record NZ_JAOBSQ010000030.1, on the reverse strand, counting down.
GCACGGCGCAATTGGTCCAGGCGCTGGTTCAGGTCGGTGCAGCCCAGCGCGTCGATGATGGCGTCGGCCGCCTTTTGGGGGGTCTTGTTGGCCTCTGCGCCCAGCGCGCTGGCACGGCTGCGCCAGCGCTGAAGAGCAGCGTCGGTCTGCAAAGCATCGGCGGGCTCGGCCAACGCGGCCAGTTCGGGGTAGGCCTGCTGGAACGGCGGCACCGAGGCGTCGACCACACCCGCCTCGTCGGCCAGATCGAACTCCACCCGCTTTGCCAGCGCCGCTGCCAGGGCCTTGTGCGTTTGCGAGCGGCCATGGCGGGCCACCACGGCTTCGTAGTCGGCCCGCAGGCTGGCGCTGTCGGCCACGGTCTGCAGAAACGGGGGCCAGACCTCGCGCACCGCCTCGGCATCGTCTTCGAGCAGCTCAAAGTGCGCGGGCAGGCCTTGTTGTTGCAGCAGCGCCAGCGGCGCCGTGCCCAGCAGCGCGGCAAACCAGCTGTGGAAGGTGCGGATCTGCACCGAGCGGCCTGCAGTGAGCAGCTGGCGGTATAGGTTTTGTAGCGCCTCGCGCTTTTCCAGCGCGCCCTGGGGGCTGATTCCGCGTGCAATCAGCTCGGCCGTCAGTTCTTCCACCGGCTTGTGGCTGAACTGCTCCATCCACTCCTGCAAACGCTGGCGCATTTCACCGGCCGCCTTCTTGGTGAAGGTGATGGCCAGGATCTCGTGCGGCGCGCAGCCGTCGAGCAGCGCCCGCAGCATGCGCGAGACCAGCATCCAGGTCTTGCCCGCACCGGCGCAGGCCTCCACAGCCACGCTGCGGGCAGGGTCGCAGGCGATGGCGTAGAAGGCCTCGCGCGATACGGGGCGGCCGTTGTGTTCGTAAGCGGCCTGGGCGGGTGGGGAAAGGCTCTCGGTCATGGCGTCTCTTGCGCGGGCAACGCCTGTTCAGCGTCCGCCCAGTAGTCTTTGCGGCACAGGCCGCGCACGGCGCAGAACTCGCACACCGATCCCTCGCCCAGCGCAGGCAGGGGCGCACCAGCGGCGATGCGGGCCATGTCGTGCTGGATGCCTTCGATGAGCACATCGCGCAGGTGCACCACCTCGTCTTGTTCGTGCAGCTGTGTCTCGCCGCGCTCGCCTACATTGACATAAGCCGCACGCAGGGTGTCGTGGCTCAACAAGGCCGCGTAAAAAGCAAGTTGGGTGTCCTCCGCTCCAGCCTTGATGCGCTGGCGGGTCACGCTGTCGCTTTCGGTCTTGTAGTCAATCACCAGTACCGCAGGCTCGCCGGTGGACGAGACCCCATCGATGCGGTCGATGGTGCCGATGAGTTCCAGATCGCCCAGCGGCTGGCGGGCCTTGACCTCGGCCTGGCGGAAGGTGGCGCCCTGTTGCTCATGCCCTGCCAGCCATTGCAGGTAGCCGTCGCGCAGTTGCGTCCAGCCTGCGGCAAAGGGCAGAAAGTCGCCGTCCTGCAAACGCTGCTCGCGGGTGACGGCCTCGGCGGCGGCGTCCATGCGCACGCGGCGCTCATGCAGACCATCGGTCGGCTCCGCCAGCAAGGCTTCGTGAAAATGCTGCAGTACCGCATGCAGCCAGGTGCCAAAGTCCCGCTTGTCCACTTCGGCATCCAGCTCGTCGGCCTCGCGCAGGCCCAGTTGGCGCTGGGCAAAGAAGCGGTAAGGGCAGTGGCGCAAATCGGAATACGCCGTGGATGACAGGTGGGTCACCGGCAGCGCCTGGCCAACAGGCAAGGGGCGTAGCGTGGGAGTGGCGACCACCTCGCGCGCACCGCGCTCATCGGATCCCGGCAGGGCGGCACCATCCAGCTGCAGGGCGAGCACCAGCGCGCTGGCCAGCAGGGGCTCACCGCCTTCGTCACCGGTGCGCCACAGCACATCCACCACCGGCGTGCGCAGTGCATGGGCCCAGGCGGCACGCTGGGCAGCCTCCAGCGACTGGCGCGTAGGCAGGCCCCAGGCCTCGCGCTGGGCCTGTGTCCAGTCGCCAGCGGGTTCGGGAGCAGGTTGCAGTCGCTTTTCGTCGCAACCCGGCAACACTGCGGCGGCGAAGGGGCGGCCCAGCAGTTGCGGCATGGGCACCACCACCACGGGGGCACCAGCCGCCTGCGCGGCCACATAGCGCCCGGCCTCCAGCACGTCTTTGGCCCAACGGGTGAATTCGGCCAATGTCATGCGGCGGCCCGCACTGTCGCCCCAGCCGTCCAGCTCTGACTGCTGACCGTCCTGAAGGCGCAGGGCTGCCAACACCCGCATGCCAGCAGGGTCGGCCTGCAGACCCTGCCATTGGCCGGCCTGCTCCAGCACCGTGCGCAAAGCGGGTAGCCACTGCGCCAGCGGCCGTGCAGCGCGCAGGGTGTTGCGCCATGCTTCTACGGTGGCCACGGTGCGGGCCAGGTGGGGCTGCGCACCCACGTCGCCCTTCAAACCCCACTGGGCGGCGGCGCTCCAGTGCTGCACCACACCTTTGCGCAGCCATTGCTCAAGGCGATTGACCTCGCCAGTCATCAGCGCTGGGGTGTGTTTGACCCAGTCCAGCACCTCGTTGGAAGAGACATTCCACGCAGCGGCCTGCAGCACGGCCATGACCCGTGAAGCGGCGCGCGTGGTGGACAGAATCCAGCCGCTTTCGTCGCGCACCAATACGCCACTGCTGTCCAGGTTGGCCAGGACACGACGGATCAGTGCGCGGTCAGTGGCCGCGAGGGCCACGGGCACCCGCCCCTGCTCGACATGACGCAGCACACAGGCCGCAGCACGGTGGGCCTCGTCTTCGGCGTCCGTTGCGGCGTGCAGGGCCCACTGCGGTGGTGAACCCGCATCACCGACCAACGCGGGGAGCGCAATGCACAAACATTGTTCGCCCCAATGCGCCTGCAGGGCCCGGGTCAGCGTGTCAGACTGAAATCCCTCCAACACCACCAGCGCATCCACCGCCCCGCGAACGCCGGGCTCAAACAGCACATCGGTCGCGTAGCGCGATGCCAGTGCCCATTCCAGCGCAAGGCGAGCCACCAGGGCCTCGTAATGCAGGGCGGTACCTTCTTCCGGCGTGGCCAGCAGCTTCCGTGCCTCGTCACCCCAGGCAGCGCGTAGGGCTGGGGGCACGGCAGCAATCACCGGGGCCAATTGGGCTGCAGCCTCCTGCAGTGGCGTGGCCAGCACCTCGCGCTGCCCGCCCTGCCCCACGCGGTCGAGCAAGGTGCGGGCCGTGAGCGTGTCGCGCGCAACGTCGCCCGCCAGGTCGTCGCCCGTGGGCTCGAAAGCTTGCAGCTGGCGAGCCCAGTTGCGGGTGGTTTCAAAACGTGGTGCAAAGCTCTGCGGGAACTGCTGAACCCAATGGCGCTGCGCCCAGGGCATGAGCTGGGCGTAGGGCACCAGCACCACCGTGCGCGCCAAATGGGCACCATGGGCTTGGGCATGCGCGGCCACCCGGGCCAGTGCGCGTTGCCAGAGGGCGGTGCTTGCGGCCGCAAATCCACTGGTTTGATCGCTTTTCGCTATGACTGTCATAGCGTCGCAAGACCCGGCCACACCGGTGAACGTGGGATTGGTTTCTGTCACAATGCCCAGACTTTAAACGTACACCGGTCGCAACCCGCCCAAAATCAAGGAATTCCGCCATGGCCAGCGAACTCATCAAACATGTCTCCGACGCCAGCTTTGAAGCCGACGTGCTCCAACCGGGCTCCGCCGTGCTGGTGGACTACTGGGCTGAGTGGTGCGGTCCCTGCAAGATGATTGCTCCCATCCTGGACGAAGTCGCAGGCACCTACCAAGGCAAGCTGCAGATCGCCAAGATGAACGTGGACGAAAACCGCGAAATCCCCGCCAAGTTCGGCATCCGCGGCATCCCCACCCTGATGCTGTTCAAGGATGGCCAACTGGCAGCCACCAAGGTCGGCGCGATGAGCAAGGCCCAGTTGACCGCCTTCATCGACCAACAACTGGCCTGACCCACTGCCCCAAGCCCCCTCGGTACGACTGCCGATGGGGCTTTTTTGTTAAGCGATAGACCTGCGGGGAAACAACAGGCTGGCAGTTGCGCAACCTCACACCTTGCGCCCCTGAGGCCCCCGCATTTTTTCCTGTCATAATTCCCACAGATCACCGGGCTGCATGCATTGGCAGCCGGACCAAGATCCCTGGCGAGCCGGACCTGCAAACAGCAGCCCATTCGGCATCAGCCCATCTCCCCCAAGATTCATACCAGCTCCGCCAAGGAGTCAATCCATGCACTTAAACGAACTCAAGGCACTGCACGTGTCTGAAGTCCTGAAGCAGGCCGAAGAACTCGAAATCGAAAACACGGGCCGCATGCGCAAGCAGGAGTTGATGTTTGCCATCATCAAGAAGCGCGCCAAGGCGGGTGAGCAAGTGTTTGCAGACGGCGTGCTGGAAATCCTGCCTGATGGCTTCGGCTTTTTGCGCAGCCCGGACACCAGCTTCACCGCCAGCACGGACGATATCTACATCAGCCCCAGCCAGGTGCGTCGCTTCAACCTGCACACCGGAGACATGATCGAAGGCGAAGTGCGCACGCCCAAGGACGGCGAGCGCTACTTTGCACTGACCAAGCTCGACAAGGTCAACGACGGCCCCCCAGAGCAAAACAAGCACAAGGTCATGTTCGAGAACCTGACGCCCCTGTTCCCCAAGGAGCAGATGCGACTGGAGCGCGACGTCAAGAGCGAAGAGAACATCACCGGCCGCATCATCGACATCATCGCGCCCATTGGCCGCGGCCAGCGTGCGCTGATCGTCGCGCCGCCCAAGAGCGGCAAGACGGTGATGATGCAGCACATCGCCCACGCCATTACGGCCAACAACCCCGACGTGCACCTGATGGTGCTGCTGGTGGACGAGCGCCCTGAAGAAGTGACCGAAATGCAGCGCACGGTCAAGGGAGAGATCATCGCCTCCACCTTCGACGAGCCCGCCGCCCGCCACGTGCACGTGGCCGAGATGGTGATCGAGCGCGCCAAGCGCCTGGTCGAGCTCAAGAAGGACGTGGTGATCCTGCTGGACTCCATCACCCGCCTGGCCCGCGCCTACAACAACGTCGTGCCGTCGAGCGGCAAGGTGCTGTCTGGGGGTGTGGATGCCGCCGCACTCCAGCGCCCCAAGCGCTTCTTTGGCGCTGCGCGCAAAGTTGAGGAAGGTGGCTCGCTCACCATCATCGCCACGGCGCTGGTCGATACCGGCAGCCGCATGGATGAAGTGATCTTTGAAGAATTCAAGGGCACGGGCAACTGCGAAATCCACCTGAACCGCCGCCTGTACGAAAAGCGCGTGTTCCCTGCCATCGAGCTCAACAAGAGCGGCACCCGCCGCGAAGAACTGCTTCTGGCCCCCGAGATCCTGCAAAAGACCCGCATCCTGCGCCAGTTCATGTACAACATGGACGAGATCGAGTCCATGGAGCTCATGATCAAGAACATGAAGGCCACCAAGACCAATGTGGACTTCTTCGACATGATGCGTCGCGGGGGCTAATTCTCAGCCTGTGCAATAATAGAGGGCTTTTTCTTGCGGAAAGTACATCGGACTGGCCGGTGCGGCTCCCGCAGTTGACTCAAAGGAAGATCATGAAAGAAGGCATTCACCCCAACTACCGCGAAGTTCTGTTCGTGGACCTGTCCAACGGTTTCAAGTTCGTGACCCGCTCGTGCGTGAACACCAAGGAAACCGAAACCCACGAAGGCAAGGAATACCCGCTGTTCAAGCTGGATACCTCTTCTGAATCGCACCCCTTCTACACCGGCACGCAAAAGTCCGTGGACAACATGGGTGGCCGCGTGGAGCGCTTCCGCAACCGTTTCGGCAAGACCGCAGCGAAGTAAATCGCCCCTGCGATCCCGCCAAAAAGGCAGCCCGGGCAACCGGGCTGCCTTTTTTCATGGGTTTTGCCTTTATTCTCGGTGGCTCCTTTGCCCAGCCGCCCACTGCCGCGTGACTCCACCCACACCCGCCATCGTTACCCAGAACGCCGTCAGCCCACTGCCCCGCTGGGCGCTGCTGCTGCTGTGCATTGCCTACGTAGTGCCCGGCTTTGTGGGCCGGGATCCGTGGAAGAACGCAGACGTCACCGCTTTTGGCTACATGCTGGAGCTCGCCCAGGGACGCACTCCCTGGCTCAGTCCGCTGCTCGGTGGCATGCCCCCCGAAACCGAAGGGCTGCTGCCCTACTGGCTGGGGGCCTGGGCTGTGCAGATGGCACCGGCCTGGCTGTCGCCGGAGATGGCGGCCCGCATACCGTTCATCGCGCTCCTGGTCATCACCCTGATGGCCACCTGGTATGGCGTGTACTACCTGGCCCGCAGCCCGGGCGCCCAACCGGTTGCGTTTGCTTTTGGCGGCGAGGCTTCCCCACTGGACTATGCGCGTGCCATTGCCGATGGCGCCTTGCTGGCGCTGATCGCCTGCCTGGGTCTGGCGCAGCTCTCGCATGAGGTCACGAGCTATCTGGCTCAGCTTGGCTGCACCGCTTTGCTGTTTTTTGCGGTGGCCGCCATGCCCCACCGTACCGTGGCGCCCGCCGTGGCCCTGGTACTGGGCATGGCCGGGCTCACGCTGTCCGGAGCCCCCGCCCTTACGGCCTTATTGGGTATGGGTGGCGCGTTGCTGGCGCTGTTTGCACCCGCTGGCAACACCGACCGCCGCTGGCGCTGGGCCGCCGTGCTGGCCGCAGCCACACTGGCGGCTGCCGCCCTGGCCCAGGGTCTGGACCTTTGGCGCTGGCGTGTTGTGGGGTTCGATGGTGGTGGCAAGGACTGGCTGAGTCTGGCGCGCCTGCTGCTGTGGTTTGGCTGGCCGGCCTGGCCACTGGCACTGTGGACCTTGTGGCGCTGGCGCCAGCAGATCTTCAGCCGCCCTGGCCAACGGCACCTGCTGCTGCCCCTGTGGTTCACTATGGTGTCGATTGGCGCCACCATCACCACCCAGCCGGCCGACCGGGCATTGCTGCTGGGCCTGCCCGCCCTGGCTGCGCTGGCAGCCTTTGCCCTGCCTACGCTGCGCCGCAGCGTGGGGGCCTTGATCGACTGGTTCACGCTGCTGTTCTTCACCGCATCGGCCCTCGCGATCTGGGTGATCTGGATTGCCATGCAGACCGGGGTGCCTGCCAAACCTGCCGCCAACGTGGCCAAGCTGGCGCCCGGGTTCGTGCCGCAGTTTTCTGCACTGGCTTTGCTGGTGGCCGTGGCGGCCACCGTGGGTTGGTGTGGTCTGGCGTGGTGGCGCGCATCCCGCAACCGGGCCCCCATCTGGAAGAGCCTGGTGCTGCCCGCAGGTGGTGCTGCCCTGGGCTGGCTTTTGCTGATGACCCTGTGGCTGCCCCTGCTGGACTACGCACGCAGCTATGGTCCGCAGGTGCGCAGTGTGGTGGCAGCCCTGGGGCCGGAGCCCGGGTGCATTCAGACCGTCGGGCTGAACCGCGCTCAGGTGGCGGCTCTGCAGTTCCATGGACAGCTGTCGCTGCAGCGCGCGGGCCTGCAGGATGAATGCCAGTGGCTGCTGGTGGACAGCGCCTCCTGGCCCGCGTCCGAGCGCATGGTCCGCGCTGAGCTGTGGGAAGCCCGGGCCACCCTGCCCCGCCCCACCGACAAGAACGAGAACCTGCTGCTGTTCCGCCGTGCGGCCCCGGCCCGCTGATGTCGGAGCTGTCCACCATCACCCGGCACGCCGTGACCGTACTGGCGGGGCAATTGGCGGTCATGGCCTTCGGGGTGACGGACACCATCGTGGCGGGGCGCTACAGCGAATCGTCGCTGGCCGCGCTGTCCGTGGGGTCGGCCATCTTCATCAGTGTGTACGTCGCACTGATCGGCGTGCTGCAGGCACTCCTCCCCGTGTGGGCCGAACAGCGCGGCGCGCAACAGCCTGAGGCCGTAGGCCGATCACTGCGACAGGCCTTGTACCTGTGCGCTGCTGCTTCAGTGGTGGGCATGGCGGTGCTGCTATCGCCAGGCGCGCTGCTGCGCTGGACGGAGGTCCCCCCTGCGCTTCGCCCGCAGGTAGAAAACTACCTGGCTGTGCTGGCACTGGCACTCCCACCCGCCCTGCTGTTCCGGATCTACAGCACCCTCAACCAGGCCCTGGGCCATCCGCGTCTGGTCACCTGGCTACAGGTGGGCTCGCTGCTGATCAAGCTGCCGCTGTCGGTGTGGTTCACCTTTGGCGGCGGGGGCCTGCCCGCGCAGGGGGTGGTGGGCTGCGCCTGGGCCACGCTGGTCGTCAACTGCAGCATGCTGGCCCTGGCTGTGTGGCTGCTGCGCACGCAGGACATCTATACCCCCCTGGGGCTGTGGCGCCGCATGGAGCCCCCGCACTGGCCCACCATTGCAGGCTTTGCCAGGCTCGGCATTCCAGCAGGCCTGGCCGTGATGGTGGAGGTGACCTCCTTCACCCTGATGGCCTTGTTCATCGCGCGCCAGGGCACCACCTCGGCGGCCGCCCACCAGATCGCCGCCAACATGGCTGCCGTGCTTTACATGGTGCCGCTGTCGCTGTCCATCGCCACCAGCGCGCGGGTGAGCTACTGGCTGGGCGCACAGCAGCCCCAGCGAGCCCGTCAGGTGGTTTTGATGGGTTTTTCGCTTGCTGCGCTAGTGGGTATTGCCTTGGCAGCTACTCTATTGATAGCAAGACACTCGGTCAGCCAGATCTACACCGACAACGCCAGCGTGGCAGCCGTGGCCGGCACGGTGCTGGTCTGGGTGGCGGCGTACCACGCTGCCGATGCGGTGCAGACGCTGTGCGTGTTTGTGCTGCGCTGCTACCGCATCACGCTGGCGCCACTGGTGGTGTACTGCGCGCTGCTGTGGGGGGCTGGCCTGGCGGGCGGCTACTGGCTGGCTTATGGGGGCAGCGGGCCTTGGTCGGGTGTGGCTTCGCCCACTCCCTTCTGGGCGGCCAGCGCGGCGGCGCTCGCAGTCACCGCACTGCTGTTCGTCGCCATGCTCTGGCGAGCCATCAACCCGGCAAGGAAAAACCCCGCAAACGGTTGGCCGGGAAAGTGACCGAAAACACCGAGCCCTTGCCCAGCGTGCTCGCGATGTCCAGCGTGGCGCCATGGCGCTGCAGCACATGCTTGACGATGGCCAGGCCCAGGCCGGTGCCCCCGGTCTCGCGCGAACGGCTGCGGTCCACCCGGTAAAAGCGCTCTGTCAGGCGCGGGATGTGCTCGGGCGCAATGCCGGGGCCGGTGTCATGCACGGAGAACACGGCACTGCCATCCTCCTTGCGCAGCCACTGCACCTCGATGGAACCACCGCCGGGTGTGTAGCGCACCGCGTTGTTGACGAGGTTGGACAAGGCGCTTTGCAGTTCGGCAGGCACACCAGCAATCTCGCCTTCGGCCCGCAGCAAATCGGCCGCCGGAAAGCGCATCGTATGGGGACGCTGCTGGTTCTGTGTGAGCAGCGTCGACAGGGCGCGGCCCTCTTCCTCGCAGCGCTGCATCAGTGACTGAACAGGTGTCCATTCGGCCATGCCGGGCAGCGGGCTGCCCTCCAGCCGCGACAGCGTGAGCAGGTCCTGCACCACACTTTGCATGCGCTGCGCCTGCTGCGCCATCATGCCCAGGTAGCGCGAGCGCTCGTCGGCGCTCAGCGGCAAGGTCTGCAAGGTTTCGACAAAACCGGTGAGCACCGTGAGGGGTGTGCGGATCTCGTGCGACACGTTGGCCACAAAGTCTCTCCGCATCGCGTCGGCCTGCTCCAGCGCCGTCACGTCGCGTGACAGCAGCAGCGTGCGGCCATCACCATAGGGGTGCAGGTGCACCGAGATGCGTACGGGCCGCGACGGCGTGCTCAGGCGCCCCTCCAGGACCACATCGCTGGTGAAGTCCTTGGCAGCAAAGTAAGCCGTGAATTCAGGGTTGCGCAGCAGATTGCCAATGGACTGCATGACGTCGCGCTGCGCGTCAAAGCCAAACTGGTTGGCTGCCATCTGGTTGCACCATTCGATGCGGCCCTGCGCATCCAGCAGCACCACGCCGTTGGGGGAGGCCTGCAGGGCGGCCAGGATCTCCTGCAAACGGTCCTGGCTGTCGCGTATCTGCGCCTCCTGCTTGCGCAGCAGACGCCGCGCACGGTCCGCCGCCTCGCCCCAGATGCCACGCATGGACGGCACCGATGCCAGGTCGCCCGTGCGCAACCAGCGCAGCACCCGCACCCCCCGCAGCAAGTCCCACACGAACCACGCCCAGGCAGCAATGGCGGCCCCCAGTGCGACACCCCAGGGCCCGCCTTGCCACCACCCCAGGCCACCACCCGCCAACTGCCACAGCAGGAAAAACGAAATACGCCACAGCATGCGGATTGCAAAGCCTTCTCAGAAACGCCAGGGGCGCGACACTCGCGCCCATTGATCCATCACATCCATCCATCGCCACCACCGATGCACGCCGACCGCAGTGGCCCGCTGCACAGCAGCCATCGAGCGCGTCGCATCACTCACAGGCGGCAGCCCGCCTGCCCCATCAGGCCGACAGCGGCACCTGGGGTTGTGCAGTGAGCCGGTAGCCCGCGCCGCGCACCGTTTCCACCATCACGGACGCTGCACCCAGGGCCTCGCGCAGGCGCTTGACATGCACGTCCACCGTGCGCTCCTCGATGAAGACATGGTCGCCCCACACCTTGTCGAGCAGCTGTGAGCGGCTGTGCACGCGCTCGGCATGCTTCATCAAGAAATGCAGCAGCTTGAACTCCGTGGGCCCGACCTTCAGGGGCTGACCCTGGAAGGTCACCCGGTAGGTCGCGGCGTCCAGCACCAGCTCGCCAATGCTCACGCTGTCGCTCACCTGCTCAGGTGCGCGGCGGCGCAGGACCGCGCGGATGCGGGCCAGCAGCTCCTGCGTGGAAAAGGGCTTGGTGATGTAGTCGTCGGCACCGGCGTCCAGCCCGGCCACCTTGTCCGGCTCATCCCCACGCGCGGTGAGCATGAGGATGGGGATGGGCTTGGTGCGGCTGTCTGCACGCCACTTGCGCGCCAGCGACAGACCGCTCTGCCCCGGCAGCATCCAGTCGAGCAGGATCACATCGGGCAGCACGGCATCCAGCTCGCGCTGCGCGCTGTCGCCGTCTTCCGCCCAGAAGGGCTGGAAACCGTTGTGGCGCAGGTTGACTGCAATCAGTTCGGCAATCGCGGGTTCGTCCTCCACGATAAGGACACGGGGAAGCTTTCTCATGGTGATGTCAGCGCCCCGCACTTACAGCACTGCCGACTCGATCTCGTCGAGGGCTGTGTGGCGCACGTCCTTGCCCTTGACCAGATAGATGATGAGCTCGGCCACGTTCTTGGAATGGTCGCCAATGCGCTCGATGGCCTTGGCGAGGAACAGCAGATCCAGGCTGGGCGAGATGGTGCGGGGGTCTTCCATCATGTAGGTGATGAGCTTGCGCACGAAGCCGTCGAACTCCTTGTCGATGAGGTCGTCCTCCTTGAGGATGGCGACCGCCGCCTTCACGTCCAGCCTTGCAAACGCATCCAGCGTCTTGCGCAGCTGGCCCGAGGCCAGCTCGGCCGCCACCCGCAGGTCGCTCGATGGCAACGAGCGCGGGGCGCCGCCTTCGATGATGGAGCGCACCATGCGCGCCATCTTGTTGGCTTCGTCGCCCATGCGTTCCAGATTGGCCGTGGCCTTGGAGAAGGCCAGCAGCAGGCGCAGGTCACGCGCGGTGGGCTGGCGGCGGGCGATGATGGAGGACAGCTCCTGGTCGATCTCGACCTCCATCGCATTGATGCGGGTCTCCATCGAAGCCACCGTTTCCACGGCCTCCAGGCTGAATTGCGACAGCGCGTACACCGCCTGGCGAATCTGCGACTCCACCAAGCCGCCCATTTCCATGACGCGGGCAGAGACGCTGTTGAGTTCGCTGTCGAACTGGGACGAAAGATGTTTATCGGGCATCTGCTGTCTCCTTAGCCGAAACGGCCGGTGATGTAGTCTTCGGTTTCTTTGCGCTCGGGCTTGAAGAAGATCTGCTCGGTCGCACCGAACTCGATCATCTCGCCCAGGTACATGTAGGCGGTGAAGTCGCTGCAGCGGGCGGCCTGCTGCATGTTGTGGGTCACGATCGCAATGGTGTAGTCGTGCTTGAGCTCGTCGATCAGCTCTTCGATCTTGGCAGTGGACAACGGGTCCAGCGCCGAGGTGGGCTCGTCGAGCAACAGCACCGAAGGCTTCACCGCCACGCTGCGCGCAATGCACAGGCGCTGCTGCTGGCCGCCGGAGAGCGACAGGCCGCTCTGGTGCAGCTTGTCCTTCACCTCGGTCCACAGAGCGGCTTTGGACAGCGCCCACTCCACGCGGTCGTCCATCTCGCTCTTGCTCAGCGTCTCGTAAAGCTTCACGCCAAACGCGATGTTGTCGTAGATGGACATCGGGAACGGCGTGGGCTTCTGGAACACCATGCCGATGCGGGCGCGCAGCAGGTTGATGTCTTGCTTGGGGTCCAGGATGTCCTGACCATAGAAGCTGATGGAACCCTCGGCGCGCTGGCCGGGATACAGGCTGTACATACGGTTGAGCGTGCGCAGCAGCGTGGACTTGCCACAGCCCGAGGGGCCGATGAAGGCAGTGACCTTGTGCTCGGCGATGTCCAGGCTCACGTTGCGCAGGCCCTGGAACTTGCCGTAGAAAAAGCTTAGGTTACGCAGCTCCAGCGCGTTTTTGCTGGCAGTGGCGGTAGCAGTGGCGTTCATTGTCAATTCCTGAAAATGGAGGCAGTCTTGTCGATGGCGTTGGCCGCATCAGCCAACGAAATCACACGCGGTTCTTTTCGCGCAGGAACACCCGCGCCACGACGTTGAGGATCAGCACCGACAGCGTGATGAGCAGCGCACCGCCCCAGGCCAGGCGAACCCAGTTCTCGTACGGGCTCAGCGCAAACTGGAAGATCACGACCGGCAGGTTGGCCATGGGCGCATTCATGTTGGTGCTGAAGAACTGGTTGTTGAGCGCGGTGAACAGCAGGGGCGCGGTCTCGCCACTGATGCGGGCCACAGCCAGCAGCAGGCCAGTCATCACGCCGCTGCGAGCAGCACGCAGGGTGACCATGGTCGAGACCTTCCAGCGCGGTGCACCGAGGGCAAAGGCTGCTTCGCGCAGGCTGCCGGGCACCAGGCGCAGCATGTTCTCGGTGGTGCGCACCACCACCGGCACGGCGATGAGCGAGAGCGCCAGGCTGCCCGCCCAGCCCGAGAAGTTGCCCACGGTAGCGACCGCAATGGCATATACGAACAGGCCCAGCACGATGGAAGGGGCCGACAGCATGATGTCCGTCACAAAGCGGGTCAGTTCGGCGGTCTTGCTCTGGTCCCCGTATTCGGCCAGGTACACCCCCGCCAGCACGCCGATGGGCGTGGACACCAGCACGGTGAAGCCCACCATCAGCAGGCTGCCCACGATGGCGTTGGCCAGGCCACCGCCGTCGGAGCCGGGCGCCGGGGTGGACTGCGTGAACATGTTCCAGTCCAAAGCGGCAAAACCGTTGGACAGGAGCACGCTCAGGATCCAGAGCAGCACGAACAGGCCCAGTGCCATGGCGCCCAGTGACAGGGTCAGGCCAATGGCGTTGGAGCGCTGGCGCTTTTTGTAGAGTTGTTGATTGAATTCCATGGAGCTCGTCTCTGAAGAGGGTCGGGAGCGGGCTGCAGGGCTTACAGGCCCTTGGCCTTCTCGGCGCGCAGCAGCATGATCTTGGCGGCCGACAGCACCACAAACGTGATCACAAACAGCAGGAAGCCCAGGGCAAACAGCGTGGACAAATGAAAGTCCGCCGCCTCGCCAAACTCATTGGCCAGCGTGGATGCGATGGAAGTGCCTGGCGAGAACAGCGAGGTGGGCATGCGGTTGGCATTGCCGATCACAAAAGTGACGGCCATGGTCTCGCCCAAGGCCCGGCCCAGACCCAACATCACTCCGCCAATCACGCCCTTCTGCGTGTAGGGCAGCACCACGCGACGCACCACCTCCCAGGTCGTGCAACCCAGGCCATAGGCGGACTCGCGCAGGATGGGGGGAACAATCTCGAACACATCGCGCATCACTGCAGCCACAAAAGGCAACACCATGAAGGCCAGCACGATGCCCGCGGCCAGGATGCCAAATCCGTTGGTACTGCCGCCAAACAGGAAGCCGATCAGCGGCATGGAGCCGAGCAGCTTTTGCACGGGTACCTGGAAATGGTCTGCAAACAATGGCGCAAACACGAACAGGCCGAACATGCCGTAGATGATGGACGGGACGGCCGCCAGCAATTCCACCGCCGTGCCGAGCGGGCGGCGCAGCCAAACAGGGCAGGTTTCGGTCAGGAACAGCGCAATGCCGAATGCCAGTGGAACGGCGATCAGCAGTGCAATGCCTGCGCTGGCCAGGGTGCCGACGATGGCAATCGCCGCACCAAATTCTTCATTGATGATGTCCCACTCAGCGCGCCAGATGAACTGGATGCCAAACTTGTGAAAAGCTGGCCACGCGTAGATGAACAGCGAAACGATGATGCCCAGCAGCGCCACCAGCACCAGCAGCGACAGGCTCTGGGTCAGCCGATGGAAAACGATGTCCTGCAGGCGCTGCCTCTTGGCAATCGACACCATGGACGGTGTGGGGGCGTCCGTCATCTTGACGGACACGGGTTGCGAACTCATGGTGGTTCCCACGCTCATGTTGACTCCCATCTGGCTTCTGGAGACCCCACAAACCAGCGCCCATCGGTCAGACCAGCCGGCCGATGGGCACTATTCTGGGGCAAACCGCTTACTTCTTGATTTGCGACCAGACCTTGGAACGGATCTGCGCCGTCAGAGCGTCAGGCAGCGGCACGTAGTCCAGGTCAGCAGCCATGGTTTTGCCGTTCTTGAAGGCCCAGTCAAAGAATTTCAGGACTTCGGCTGACTGGGCTTTGTCTGCGGGGTCGGCGTACATGAGGATGAAGGATGCCGTGCTCACGGGCCAGCTGTTGGCACCCTTGGCGTTCACCATCGAAATACCCATGCCAGGCACGCTGAACCAGTCAGCGCTCGCAGCAGCCGCTGCAAAGGTGGCATCGTCGGGCGCCACATACTTGCCATCAGCGTTCTGCAGTTGCAAGAACGTCATGTTGTTCTTCTTGACGTAGGCGTACTCCACGTAGCCCAGGGCACCCTTCACACGGGTCACGTTGGCTGCAACACCTTCATTGCCCTTGCCTCCCACCGAAGACTGAGCAGGCCATTTCACTGCAGCACCCTTGCCCACCGTATCAGCCCATTCCTTGCTGACAGAGCTCAGGTAGTCGGTCCAGTTGAATGTGGTGCCAGAGCCATCGGCGCGGTGCACGATGGTGATGTTCTGGTCGGGCAGCGTCTTGCCGGGGTTCAGGGCTGCCAGCTTGGCATCGTTCCACTTGGTGATCTTGCCCAGATACATTTCGGCCAGGACGGCGCCGGTCACGCGCAGTTCGCCTGGCTTGAAACCGTCCAGATTCACCACAGGCACGGTGCCACCGATGATGGCAGGAAACTGCACCATGCCGTCTTTTTCCAGTTCAGCGCCCGACAGGGGGGCATCGGTAGCGCCAAAAGCCACGGTCTTGGCGCGGATCTGGCGAATACCACCCGAGGAACCGATGGACTGGTAGTTCAGACCCACGCCGGTTTCCTTCTTGTAGGCTTCAGCCCACTTGGCGTACATCGGGAAGGGGAACGTAGCGCCGGCGCCGGTGATGTCTGCCGCAAAGGCGTTGCCCACTGCCAGGGCGGCCAGAGCTACTGCGACGGTTTTGAGAAATACGCGTTTCATGAGGTACCTTTCGGCAGGGGTTAACAGGAACAGAGCGAACTCTAGAGGCCTATCGTGACAATTCAGTGACACAAAAGACCATCCTCAGACCATTGCAACACCCCTCATGACGCGGCGTCGCTGGCGTCATGAATGCGTCACACAACCTCGTCACACTCCCGCCATCTCCCGGTCACTTGCCCGCCCAGCCGATGGCGGCCCGCGCTTCGGGTCAGGCCAAGCGCATCGCGGTACGATGCCGCACGCAGCTCCCACCAAACACACATGCAGAACGGCACACGCCTCGCCGCAGTCGATCTCGGCTCCAACAGTTTTCGCCTGGAAATCGGGCGCTATGAGTTCGGACACGTCCAGCGGGTGGAATACCTCAAGGAAACCGTGCGCCAAGGCAACGGGCTGGATGAAGACCGCAACCTGACTCGCGACGCCATGGAGCGCGGCTGGGCTTGTCTGGCGCGCTTTGGCGAGCGCCTGGCGGGCTTTCCCCGCGCGCAGGTCCGTGCAGTGGCCACTCAAACACTGCGTGAAGCACGCAATCGCGAAGAATTCCTGTCACGCGGCAGTGAGGTGCTGGGATACCCTATCGATGTGGTGTCTGGCCCCGAAGAAGCCCGGTTGATTTACCAGGGCGTAGCCCGATTGCTGCCTCAGTCGGACGAGCGCCGCCTGGTGGTGGATATCGGAGGTCGGTCCACCGAATTGATCCTCGGCGAGCAGTTCACGCCCCACGCGGTGGCCTCTTTCCGGGTTGGCAGCGTCGCTTGGTCACAACGCTACTTTGCCAAGGGAGAGTTCTCTGCCCAGGCCTTCCTGGCGGCGGAGATTGCTGCCAAGGCCGTACTCGATGAGGCGCTGGAGACTTTTCGCCCCGATGCATGGGATGTTGCCTATGGGTCGTCTGGCACGGCGGGCGCCGTGGGGGACATTCTGTCCGCCGCAGGAGGTTCGCCGGGTCTGATCACCCGCGATGGGCTGAACTGGCTGCGGGAGCGTTTGCTCCGCGCCCAAAGTGCCGACCGGCTGCGCATGGACGGACTCAAGGAAGAGCGCCGTGCAGTCATCGGGGGGGGCATCAGCGTGCTGCGCGCCGTGTTTGACCTGCTGGACATCCATGAGATGCAGGTAGCGCAAGGAGCACTACGCCAGGGCGCCTTGTATGACCTTCTGGATCGGGAGCAACCCGGCACCGACCTTCGCACCACCACCGTCCAAGGGCTGATGCAGCGGTTTGGCGTGGACATGGAGCATGCAGACCGCGTGGCGCGCACCGCCTGCGCACTGTTTGACCAGGCTGCTCCACCCGGGAGCGAACGTGCCAGCCGCAAGCTGGACTGGGCAGCCCGCCTGCATGAGATTGGCTGCCGCATTTCCCACAGCGACTACCACCGACACGGCGCTTACATTCTCGACAACACTGACGCCGCTGGTTTTGCGGTGCCAGAACTGCACCGCCTGGGAGTGCTGGTGCAGGGGCAGCGGGGCAAGGTACGAAAGCTGGGGGTGGAACTCGACGATCCGATTTTTGTGCTGCAGCTCTTGTGCTTGCGCTTGGCCGTGGCGCTCTGCCATGCACGCCGGGAGCCCGATACCAAAGGACTGTCGTTGCAGCTGGACAGGCAGCGATTTGAGGTCAGCGCTCGCCCGGGATGGGCCATGGCATACCCACAGTCGGCCCACCTTCTGCGCGAAGAAATTCAAGCCTGGCAAAAAACCCCCTGGGAGCTGGCTGTGGGCATGCCTTGAGGGAAAACAATAAACGATATAAACTGTTTATACCGTTTATCAATCTTCTGTCATGACTGCTGCCACCACAACCCCCAGCCCCGTCGTCACCCCCGCCGCGCCCGCTGCCCAGCCCGCCAAGGCAGCCAAGCCAACCAAGCCGGAAACGGCACCCAAGGCTCCAAAGGCATCCAAGGCTGCAAAGCCCGCAAAAAAGGCCGTGGCAGAAAAGGCGCCAGCCTCCAAGCCAGCCACCGCGACCAAGGCAGCTTCCGTAGTGAAACCCACCAAGGCCACCGAGCCCAAGGGCAAAAAGCCCAAGCTGGTCCGTGACAGCTTCACCATCCCCAAAGACGAGTACGCGGTGCTCGACACCCTGAAAGACCGTGCCACAGCACTGGCCCACCCCGTCAAGAAAAGCGAGCTGTTGCGCGCAGGGCTCAAGGTGCTGGCAGGTCTGTCAGACAGCGCGTTGCGCAGCGCTTTGCAAGCTGTGCCTTCCATCAAGACCGGTCGCCCAAAGGCCGACACAGCTGAAGCCGCGCTATCTGTCACTGCAAAGGCAACGACCAAGACCAACGGCAAAGCAGGACGCAAGTAAATCTGTCCCGAGACACGGCGTGTCCAGGGGCACGGCTTCGGGCCCTCGGACATCGCCGGGTAAGCTAAAGAAACTCCGGTGACTGCACTGCCATGAGCACGGTCTGGCTGTGGTCCCAGCGCTGGCGCTGGCGCAACCACCACACGGAGCCCTTGCGCACAGGGCACTCGGGGGCCTGTAGTTGCAACAACTGGGCAACGGTCTGGCCCAGCATGGGCTGATGCCCCACCACCAGAACAGCGCCCTTGGCACGCGGCCATTGCACGAGCTCTAGCAAATCCTGTGGTGTACCGCCAGGCAACAACTCGGCGCGCATCTTGAATTTGCGGCCCAAAGCGTGGGCAGTTTGCTCAGTCCGCCGCGCTGGACTTGCCACCACCCTCAGGCCTTCCGGCAGTTGACGATCAAGCCAGGCCGCCATGCGCGCCGCCTGCTTCTCGCCCCGGGCCGTGAGCGGGCGTGCAAGATCATCGCTACCGTCTTCTGCCTCTTCCGCCTCGGCATGACGCCAAAGGATCAAATCCATCATGCGACCCCTGGCTCCTCGCGACCCAGAGCAGGCCGTGGCCCATAGCGCACCATCAACGCGTTTTGGGCACCACTACCGTCCACCGGGTGCACAGCGCGGTCGTAGACGCCGGCGGCATTCAACGTCCAGGCATCGCGGTCATCACACAGGTAGGCCACCAAACATTCATCAATGATCTGCTGGCGCAGCTTGGGGTCAGTCACTGGCCACGCCAGCTCGACGCGGCGCATCATGTTGCGGTTCATCCAATCGGCACTCGACAGATAGAGGTCTTCTTCGCCCCCCGCGCGGAAATAGAAAACACGCGTGTGCTCCAGGAACCGACCAATCACCGAGCGCACCCGGATGTTGTCAGTCACTCCCGGCACCTGCGGGGCCAGCATGCAGGCCCCGCGCACAATCAGATCGATGCGTGCGCCGCGCTGCCCAGCGAGGATCAACGCCCGCATCAATCCCTCGTCGGTCAGGGCATTCATCTTGGCAACGATCCGTGCGTCTTCCCCGCGGCTGGCCGCCAGTCCCACGCGCTCGATTTTCTCGATCATGCGGCGATGCAAATGGAACGGTGCCAGCATGAGCTTGCGCAGCTTGGGAGGCCGGTTCTGGCTGGCCAGGTGATTGAAAACACCGTCCATATCGGCAGTGGTTTCTTCATCTGCCGTGAGGTAACTCAGGTCGGTGTACAGCTTGGCCGTGCGCACGTTGTAGTTGCCCGTGGAGAGATGGCCGTACCGGCGTAACTGCCGCCCTTCACGGCGTGTGACGAGCAGCATCTTCGCGTGGGTCTTGAGGCCCACGACGCCATAGACCACCTGCGCCCCAATCGACTCCAGCGCCTCTGCCCAATTGATGTTGGCCTCCTCGTCAAAGCGTGCTTTCAGCTCCACCACCGCCATCACCTCCTTGCCTCGGCGTACCGCCTCGCTGAGCAGGTCCATGAGTTCGGAGTCGGCGCCCGTGCGGTAAATGGTCTGTTTGATGACCAGTACGTCCGGGTCGTTCACAGCCTCCCGCAGGAACGCAAGCAAACCATCAAAGCTCTCGAACGGCTGGTGGATCAACACGTCGCGCTCGCACAGTTGGCCCATAATGGACACCCCTGACTGGAGCTGACGTGGCCAAGCGGAACTCCATGGCGGGAACAGCAACGCGGGATCGTTCACCAAGTCCACCAGCTGATTCAGGCGCACCAAGTTCACAGGACCATGTACACGGTACAAGGCCGCGTTGGGCAGATCAAATTGCTGCAACAAGAAGTCGGACAGGAAGCGAGAGCAACCCGCAGAGACTTCCAGGCGCACTGCCTGCCCGTAATGACGGTGCTGCAGGCCTTGCCGCAAGGCGGTGCGCAGGTTACGCACATCCTCTTCATCCAGTGCCAGATCGGAATGGCGTGTGACACGAAACTGGGAAAACTCCGTCACTTCGCGGCCAGGAAAGAGGTCTTCCAAATGGGCACGCACGATGCTGGACAAGCTGACGAACAACGCCCCGTCGGACGCGACCTTCTTTGGCATGCGGATCAGACGGGGCAGTGCACGCGGCACCTTGACGATGGCGATTTCGTTCTCGCGGCCGAAGGCATCATGCCCCTTGAGACGCACGATGAAGTTCAACGACTTATTAGCCACCTGCGGAAACGGGTGGGCCGGGTCGAGTCCCACCGGAATCAACAGGGGACGGACCTCGCGCGCAAAATACTCGTGCACCCAGCGCCTCTGCTCTGCGGAGCGGTCACCATGCGCCACGATACGTATCCCATGCTTTGCAAATGCGGGAACCAGTGCTTCGTTGTACAGCGCGTATTGCCGCTCTACCAGGTCGTGTACCTGAGCGGACAGGGCCTCGAACGACGCCGCGGTGTAGAGCCCCTTGGTCTCGCCCTTCTTGGCCGCCGTGATGTGCGCTGCAGCACGTACTTCAAAAAACTCGTCGAGGTTGGATGACACGATGCACAGGTAGCGCAGCCGCTCCAGCAGCGGGACATCTGTGCGAACCGCCCAGTCGAACACGCGTTCGTTAAATGCCAGGATGCTGTGGTCGCGGTCCAGAAACATGTGGGGGGCGACGCCCGTGACAGCCCCCACAGCCGCAAAATCGTTGTCATGTGACACGGCGTGCGAGGAGTCCGCGACAGCATCGGGGTGCTCGCGCTGCAAAGGGATGGAATCAACAGGAGGCAGGGGCAGCATGGATACGCGCGTACAGCAATTGCGGAATCGCTGCAGTATTTAACGCCCAGATGACAACTGCGTGACAGACTTTGTGACAGACACGAAAACTCCCTGCGAGCTGGAGCGGGCTGGCACCAGGTACTGTTGAAACAGCCTGGCCGCATGTGCCCAGGTGAACTCCAGCGCCCGGCTTCGTGCTTCGGACCTGGGTATGGACAAGGCCTGCTGCGTGGCCGCCAGAAGGCTCGCGTGCAACACGCCGCCCATCGGCACCCTGCCGTCCCCTGCACCCAAGACCTCCCGCGGACCATCTTCAGGAAAGGCAGCGACCGGCGTGCCGCAAGCCATTGCCTCCAGCATGACCAGCCCAAAGGTTTCGGAGCGGCTCGGAAACACAAAGACATCGGCCGAGGCGTAGACCTGTGCCAGCGCCTCCCGGTCCAGAATGCCAAGCCAGCGTACCTGCGGGTACTTGGCTTTCAGCCGTGCCTCGAGCGGGCCTACACCACACACCACCTTCGTGCCCGGCATGTCCATCTGCAAAAAGGCATCGATGTTCTTTTCATATGAAATGCGCCCCACATAAAGCGCCACAGGATGCGCCAGAACGCCAGTGAGCGGACTCTGACAGACCTCACCATGAAAGCGAAACGCCTGGGTGTCCACACCGTGCGTCCATAACCGCAGTTGGCGAAAGCCCCGCTGCTGCAGCATTTGCAAGACACCCTGCGTAGGAACCATCACCCCCGACGAAGGGCGATGGAAATGCCTGAAAAGCGCATAACCCCAACCCAGTGGTATGCGCAAGGCTGCCTGAAGAATCTCGGGAAACCTTGTATGAAAGGCTGTGGTGAACGCCAGGCCACGCTTGAGACAGTAACGACGCCCCGCCCAGCACAGAGGCCCCTCGGTCGCCAGATGAATGGCATCGGGCTGCAGCGCGTCCAACTTCTGGGCGAGTGACTTGTAGGGTCGCACCGCTAGATCAATACCAGCGTAACCGGGACAAGGACGGGTAAAAAACTGACCAGGATGCAGCACCTGCACGTCATGCCCGGCATCTTCCAGCTCTCGCACCAACTCGACCAAAGTGGTCACCACGCCATTGACCTGCGGCAGCCATGCATCAGTCAGCAGCGCAATCTTCATGCGGACACCCGTGTGGCCTGGCTGGACAGATTGGCTGCGGGCACAGCGGGCCATTGCAACAGCTCCAGCCGACCATCAAGGTGCTCGACGAGTGCTGTGTGGCTCTCCACCCAGTCGCCATCGTTGCAATACAAGGTGCCACCAATCTCGCGCATCTCCGCGCGGTGGATATGTCCGCAGACCACTCCGTCATGCCCGCGGCGACGGGCCTCTGCGGCCACCGCCACTTCAAAATCGGTGACGTAGTTGAGCGCCTTTTTTACCTTGCCTTTCAGGTAAGCTGACAAAGACCAATACGGAAGCCCCATCCGCGCCCGAAGGATGTTGAGATGGCGGTTCAGCTTGAGCGTGAATTCATAGAGGTTGTCACCAACGTAGGCGAGCCATTTGGCACACTGGATCACACCATCGAAGTGATCACCATGCGTGACCCACAGGCTGCGCCCATCTGCAGTGGTGTGCACAGCATCGGGCACCACCTCGATACCGCCAAAAGAATGCCCCACAAAGGCTCGGGCAAATTCGTCGTGGTTGCCAGGAACAAACACCACGCGGCACCCCTTGCGCGCGCGGCGCAACAGCTTTTGCACCACATCGTTATGCGCCTGTGGCCAGAACCACCGGCGGCGCAACTGCCACCCATCGACGATGTCTCCCACCAGGTACAGATGATCGCTGGGATGGTGCTTCAGAAAATCCAGAAGCGCTTCAGCCTGACACCCAGGCGTGCCGAGGTGCAAATCCGAAATGAACACCGCACGGAACCGGCGTTGACCGGCAAACGCCGCAAGGGCGTCGGGCTCTGCATCCTGCGGCACCTGGGACTCGTTCAACCAAGGGCCCAGGGCGTCGAACGCGGCACGCACCGGTCAGGCCCCCAGAAAATGCTTGCGGTAGCGGGGATGCAGGTCGGCCAGCCGCATCAGCATGGGCAGGTCGGCGGTATTGAAGTCCGGATCCCACGCCGGTGCACCCAGTACACGGGCGCCCAGTCGCAGATAGCCTTTGATCAAGGCCGGTGGGTCCACGGCAATGGATCCGTCCAGATGCTCCACGGGCAACGGTAGGCGCGGCAGCACGTGGTATTCGATGGGTGCCAGATGGGTCTTTCGCACTTGCTGCCAGATGCTGGCCGCAGCGTCGCCGCTAACCACGCCATTGTGAAGCATGGGAATGCTGGCACAGCCGATCATCGTGTCGAGTTCGTTGCGCACCATGAAGTCCGCCAGCGCGCTCCACAGCGCCATGATCACGCCGCCGTGGCGGTGGTCGGGATGTACACAGCTGCGGCCCAGCTCCACCATGCGCGGGCGCAGCGTGCGCAAGCGCGTCAAGTCGAATTCGGTGTCGCTGTAAGTTCCGCCCACCCGCTTGGCCTGCGCGGGCGTCAGCACCCGGTAAGTCCCAATGACTTGCTGGCTCGGAGCGTCGCGCACCAGAAGATGCTCGCAATAGTCGTCAAACAGGTCCACGTCGTGGCCAGGAATGGGGGTCGTCAATCGAGCGCCCATCTCTGCCGCGAACACCTCAAACCGCAAGCGCTGTGCCTCACGGACCTCATCCAGATGCCTGGCCCAAGTCACCTCGATAGCACCACGCGCCGGGATAGCATGCACAGCGCCCGGCACAACACCAGAAGGCTGAACAATACCGGTACCTGTAGCCTCCGGCGATGTGGACAACTGCATCAAAGTGGGCAGGTCGTTCATGGACAACGTCTCCTTCGGTAAGAACGGGCACAGCTGGAATTTCCAAACAGAGCGGGAATCCGCTTTCCTGGCCGGGAGTGTGAAAGCCGCGCATGACATGCCCATGTCTTCGGCGTGTCAACGCCATGACAATGCGCGCTTTCCATTGGCACGGGCCCTCACCGATGGCCTGCATAATTGACTGAGGAACTCCGCCGTGCCGTCCCCCGCCCTGCCCCCCACACGCAGCCCCATCGCAGCCTTTGTGGCTGTGTTTGTGCTGGCAGCCGCCTGCGCTGGTGCTTTGATCTGGACGCTGGAACGCCAGGAACGTGCGCAGCAGCGCACCCAAGCCGCCGATGTGGCGGGCGATCATGTCCAGGCCCTGCAGCGCGCCATCGAGTTGGCACTGTCGGCCAACAACACTTTGGTGGCGCTGGTGCGCCAGGGCCACGGGAACGTTCCCCAGTTCGAAGAAATCGGCGTGCAGATGCTGCCTTTCTACCCGGGCATCGCGGCCATGGGCCTGTCCCCGGGAGGGGTAGTGCAGCAGGTTGTTCCCCGTGCAGGCAACGAAAATTCGATTGGTTTTGACCAGCTCAACGACCCCCGCCAAGGGGCGGAGTCCGCGCGTGCCCGCGAGTCCGGCGTGTTGACGCTGGCGGGGCCCATGGAGCTGGTCCAGGGCGGCCTGGGCGTCGTGGGGCGCCAACCGGTGTACCTGGAAGATGACCTGGGGCGCCGGAGCTTCTGGGGTTTTACTTACGTCACCATCCGTCTGCCCGAGGTGCTGGCCACCGCCCGGTTGCCCCAGCTCAAGGAACGGGGTTTTCACTATCGATTGTGGCGTGTCCGCCCGGATAACAACCAGGAGCAGACCATCGCGACGTCTGACCCTCCGCCCACCGGTGACGCTGTTGGCCGGTCCCTGACCCTGCCCAATGGCCAGTGGACGCTCAGCCTGACACCCGCCAAGGGATGGGGCGCGCCAGGTGTGCTGGCTCTGCGCTGTGCCTTGGGCTTGCTGTTTGCGTTGCTGATGGGCTACCTGGCGCGCTTGCTGGTCGAATTGAAGGTGCACGAGCGCGGTCTGGCGACACAGGTGGCCCAGCGGACCTCCGAGATCCAGGCCACACAGCAGCAGCTGCGCGCCACCATCGATGCAATTCCCGATCCGTTGTTTGAAATCGACCAGGACGGCCGCTATTGCAGCGTGCACAGCCCTCGTGCCGAGTTGCTCATGGGCCCTGCTGAGCAATTGATCGGCCGCAATGTCACCGAGGTGTTACCTGCCCTGGCTGCACTGACGGTGATGGATGTGCTCAATGAAGCGCAATCCCAGGGATGGTCCACTGGACGCCAGATCATGCTGGACCTGCCTGGCCTGGGGGCCACCTGGTTCGAACTTTCTGCGGCCCGCAAGGCGGGATCAGCGGGAGGAAAACCCAGGTTCATCGTGCTGTCCCGCGACATTTCAGAACGCAAGCGGTCGCAAGAACAACTGCAGTTGACGGCCCAGGTGTTTGACCAGAGCGGCGAGGCCATCGTGATTGCCGATGCGGCCCAGACCATCGTGCGCATCAACCGGGCATTCAGCCGCATCACCGGCTACTCCGAAGCGGAGGCCGTAGGTCAGTCGATGCGCCTGCTCACGGTGGCAGAGTCCACCCGAGACTTCGACGCCGACCTGGTGTACACCCATCTCACCAAAGAAGGGCACTGGGAAGGCGAAGCCTGGGGCCGCCGCAAGGACGGATCGACCTACCCCCAGTGGCTGTCCGTCAGCCGCGTGCGCGATGGCAATGGCAGCACCACCCACTCCATCACGCTGTTCCGCGACATCACCCTGCAACGCGAGGCTCAGGACCGCATCCAGCGCCTCGCGCATTTCGACCCCCTCACTGACCTGCCCAACCGTGCGCTCCTGGCAGAGCGCGCCCAACGCCACATCGAACAAGAGCAAGCGCGGGGCGGAACGCTGGCCTTGCTGTTCCTGGACCTGGACCACTTCAAGAACGTCAACGACTCGCTGGGGCACCGCATTGGCGACATCCTGCTGGTGGCAGTAGCGCGACGGCTGGAGTCCCTGCTGGGCACACAGGACACCGTATCGCGCCTGGGAGGGGATGAATTTTTGCTGCTGCTACCCGCTGCCTCGGCCCTGCAGGCGGCCGACGTAGCCAACCGTTTGCTGATGGCCGTGGCGCAGCCGTTTCAGGTGGAGCCTTACGAACTCACCACCACCCTGTCCGTAGGCATTGCCATGTATCCGGCGGACGGAGACTCGTTCGACACCCTGTACCAGCGCGCTGATGCCGCCATGTACCGTGCCAAGCAAAGCGGGCGCAACCGCTTTGGCTTTTTCACCGCCGACCTTGAGGCGCGGACTGCCCGAGCCTTACAGATCGAAAACGCACTGCGCCGGGCACTGGAACGCAACCAGTTCGAGCTGCACTACCAACCCCAGGTGTCGCTCACCACGCGCCAAGTAGTCGGTGCCGAGGCGCTGCTGCGCTGGAGCCACCCTGAGCTGGGCATGGTGTCCCCGGCGGAGTTCATCCCCGTGGCAGAAAGCAGCGGCATGATCGTCGCAATTGGCGAGTGGGTGCTGAACACTGCCGTGCATGACGCCAAGCGCTGGCTGGACCTTCAATTGCCACTGCGGGCTGTGTCAGTCAATCTGTCGGCGGTGCAGTTCCGCCACCCCCAGTTGCCCGAGATGGTGACACGCTGCCTGCAACAAGCCGGACTGCCTGCGCGTCGGCTGGAGCTGGAGCTGACCGAGGGGGCTGCGGTAGACGACCCCGCTGCTGCACTGGCCATGATGGACCAATTGCATGACCGGGGCGTCCGGCTGTCGATGGATGACTTTGGCACGGGATATTCGTCGTTGAGCTACCTCAAGCGCTTCCAGATCTACAAGCTCAAGATCGACCAGTCGTTTGTGCGCGACCTGGACGACGACGCCAATGACCGCGCCATTGTCAGCGCCATCATCCGCATGGCGCAGGCCTTGGGCATGCAAACGACCGCCGAGGGGGTGGAGACCGATGGCCAGCTGGAGTTTCTGCGCGCGCAGGGCTGCGACGAAGGCCAGGGTTACCTGTTCAGTCGCCCCCTGGCAGCCGATGCCTTTGAGGCCTATCTGCGGGAACACTTGGGACGCTAAAAACGCCGGGCAACGCGTCTCTGCACCCTCTCGCGCCAGAGCTCCTGGCGACTGCACTTGCATCAGCCGTACGGCAGAACCTGCAGCGCAGTACCTGAGGCATACCCTCAAACGGCTTGTAAGCTGCCGCTGCTACACTTTGGCACAATTTTCTGAGGCCGTCTGGCCCTGCCGCCTGTTCTGGTCTTATGTATTCGCTGTTCAGCACTCCGCCCTCGCAGCGCGCCGGAGTGCCCCCTGACACCCCCCTGCAACGCACCTTGCGTGAACAACAAACCCTCCTGGACAGCGCGGGAGTGGGTATCGTGTTCCTGCGCCAGCGCAGCGTGGTGCGCTGCAACCAGCGGTATGCCGAAATTTTCGGCTATGCCAGCCCCGCCCACTTGGTAGGGCTCAACACCGAAGCCTTCTATCCAGACCGGGATGCATTCCGCGACCTCGGGCGCACGGCTTATCCCGCGCTGGCCCAGGGGCAGTCATTCCGGATTGAACGCCAGTTGCGTCGTCAGGGCGGCACACTATTCTGGGGCAGCCTCACGGGGCGCCTGATCAATCCGCACGACACCGGAGAAGGCTCGATCTGGATCGTGGACGACATCGATGAGCAAAAGCGTGCCCACGCCGCGCTGAATGCTGCTGTGCGGGAAAAGCAGTTGCTGTTTGACAGCGCGATGGTCGGCATCGTCTTTCTGCGAGACCGGCATCTGACCCGCTGCAACCACCATTTTGAGCAGATGCTGGGCTTTGATCCGGGCGAACTCATTGGCAGCTCGTCGCGTCGCTGGTACGCCAGCGATGCTGCCTGGCAAGAAGTGGGCGACCGCTGCTACCCCTCGCTGGTGGCCGGACAGTCGTACGAGGGCGAGGTGGAGCTATGCCGCAAGGACGGCACCCCTGTGATTTGCGAAGTACGCAGCA
Source organism: Acidovorax sp. K2F (assembly GCF_025246485.1). Classification (NCBI taxonomy): domain Bacteria; kingdom Pseudomonadati; phylum Pseudomonadota; class Betaproteobacteria; order Burkholderiales; family Comamonadaceae; genus Acidovorax; species Acidovorax sp. K2F. The sequence continues at coordinate 87,376 of NZ_JAOBSQ010000030.1, read as the reverse complement.
AATGCATCGATCCCGCCGACCCTGCCCAGGGGACCATCTGGATCACCATGGACATCACCGACCGCAAACGCGCGCAGGCGGTGCTGGCCCAGGCCCATGAGGAGCTGGAGCGGCAGGTGCAAGACCGCACGCGCGAGCTGCGCGAGACAGTGGAAAACCTGCACCGTGAAATCAATGACCGCAAGGCCGACCAAGAGCGCATTTACTGGTTGGCCCACTACGATGCGTTGACCGGTCTGCCCAACCGTGCCCTGCTGGCAGAACGTGCGCAGCAGGCCATTCGGGTGGCGCAGGAGAACCAGACGCCGCTGGCCGTCATCTTCCTGGACCTGGATCACTTCAAGCATGTGAACGACTCTCTGGGCCACCGGGTGGGCGATGTGCTGCTGGTCGAAATTGCCAAGCGCCTGCGTGCGGTGGTGCGCGACAAGGACACGGTGTCGCGCCTGGGAGGGGATGAGTTCATCCTGCTTCTGCCAGGCGCCGACGCGCGGGGTGCAGCCAGGGTCGCCAGCAAGTTGCAGGAGGCATCCCGTCAGCCGTACCAGATCGATCACCACGAGCTGACCATGGCCCCGTCGATGGGCATTGCGCTGTTCCCCCAGGACGGACACGATTTCGATACTTTGACCCAGTCGGCAGACGTGGCCATGTACCGCGCCAAGCTGGACGGACGCAACACCTTTCGCTTCTTTACCCCCGAGATGCAGGCCCAGTCGGTACGGGCCCTGCAGCTCGAAAACGCATTGCGCCGTGCGCTGGAGCGCGAACAGTTCCACCTGCACTACCAGCCACAGATGAACCTGGCCACGGGTACTGTGCGCAGTGTGGAAGCCCTGCTGCGCTGGCAACACCCCCAGCTCGGTGCGATTTCTCCGGGAGAGTTCATCCCCATCGCCGAAGACAGCGGCCAGATTCTGCAGATCGGCGAGTGGGTGCTGCGCACAGCGCTGGCCCAGCTCAAGGCATGGCGCAGCTGCGGGTTTCCCGAACTCACAATGGCAGTGAACCTGTCAGCCATTCAATTTCGCCAGCCACAGCTGCCAGAGCTGGTGAGCCGGGTGCTCGCGGAGTTTGACCTGCCCCCCGATTCGCTGGAACTGGAACTGACGGAGGGGGTGGCAGTGGACGACCCCCATGCGGCGGTGGCCACCATGGACCAGTTGCACGCGCGTGGAGTGCGGATGTCGATGGACGACTTCGGCACGGGCTATTCGTCACTCAGCCAACTCAAGCGGTTCCAGATCTTCAAGCTCAAGATCGATCAATCCTTTGTGCGCGACTTGGGCAACGACAGCAACGACCGCGCCATCGTCAGCGCCATCATCCGCATGGCGCAGGCGCTGGGCATGCGTACTACCGCCGAAGGTGTGGAAACCGAGGGGCAACTGGCATTTTTACACGAACAAGGTTGCGACGAAGCGCAGGGCTACCACTTCAGCACGCCACTGCCCGCGGAGCAGCTGGAACGCTTCATGCGGCAACACACACCAGCACACTGAGCGGCCTCAAGACCCCTTCCAGCGCGACGGACGCTGCTGCACTCCGCCGATAGACCAAGACCTCAACCCGCGCGGGCTGCGTCGGCCAGGCGCTGAGCACAAGAGCTGGCCAACTGCGCGTCGCGCGCCTCCACCATCACACGCAGCAGAGGCTCGGTCCCACTGGCGCGGATCAGTACGCGGCCCGAGGAGCCCAACTGCTGCTCCACCGCCTGCGTGGCCTCTGCCAGTAAACGGTTGGCCTTCCAGTCCTGCCCTGGCGCCAGTCGGACGTTGAGCAAGACCTGCGGGTAGAGCGTAATGCCTGCCAGCAGCTGCGCCAGCGTGCGGCCACTGCGCACACAAGCCTGCAGCACCTGCAGGGCACTGACCAAACCGTCGCCGGTGGTGTGTCGGTCCAGGGCCAGCAGATGCCCGGACCCCTCCCCGCCCAACACCCAGTGGTGGCGCGCCAGTTCTTCCAGTACGTACCGATCACCGACCTTGGCGCGTACAAACTTCACTCCCTTGGCTAGTAGCGCCACCTCTACCGCCATGTTGGTCATCAGCGTACCCACCACGCCAGGCACGTGCTCGTCACGGCCCATGCGGTCTGCGGCCATCAGGTACAGCAGTTCGTCACCGTTGTACAGCCGCCCAGTGGCGTCCACAATCTGCAGCCGGTCTGCATCCCCATCCAGGGCAATGCCATAGTCGGCACGGTTCGCGCGCACAGCGCGCACCAACGCGTCGGGGTGTGTCGCACCGACCTCGTGGTTGATGTTGAGGCCGTCGGGTGCGCAGCCAATCGACAGCACTTCCGCACCCAGCTCGTGGAATACCTTGGGCGCCACCTGATAGGCGGCTCCGTGGGCAGCGTCCACCACAATCTTCAGGCCCTTGAGCGTCAGGTCCTGGGGAAACGTGCTCTTGCAAAACTCGATGTAGCGCCCGGCCGCATCATCCAGGCGCCGGGCCTTGCCCAGGCTGGCCGAATCGACCCAGACGGGTGGTTCGGCCAGTGCGGCTTCCACCGCCAGCTCCCAGGCGTCCGACAGCTTGGTGCCTTGCGCGCTGAAGAACTTGATGCCGTTGTCAGGGTAGGCGTTATGGCTGGCGCTGATGACCACGCCCAGACTGGCGCGCTGGGCGCGGGTCAGGTAAGCCACGCCTGGCGTGGGCAACGGCCCCAGCAGCACTACATCCACCCCTGCCGAGTTGAAGCCAGACTCCAGCGCGCTTTCAAGCATGTAGCCAGAGATGCGGGTGTCCTTGCCGATCAACACTGTGGGCCGCTCTTCCGTGCGGCGTAACACGCGACCCACAGCATGGGCAAGGCGCAGCACAAAATCCGGTGTGATGGGCGGCTGCCCCACAGTGCCGCGAATGCCGTCGGTTCCAAAGTATTGGCGTGTCATGTTCTGGCGTCTCCTCGTACGGATCTCAGTATGTTGTTGTCAAAGGCGAGGACTTGGTGCCCAACTACCTGCTCTCGAATCACTGGCCTCTCAGCCAGATCGCTGCATCGCAGACCACACTGCCAGTGCCGCCACCGTCTCGCGTACATCGTGCACACGCACTACCGACGCGCCCCGCTCCACCGCGAGCAAGGCGGCGGCCACACTGGGTACCATGCGTTGGCTCACCTCCAGCCCTGTGATCGTGCCCAGCGATGACTTGCGCGACCATCCCGCCAGCAGCGGGTAGCCAGCGGCCAATAGCTCGGACTGTCGTGCCAGCAACGCAAAGTTCTGTTCCACCGTTTTGCCGAACCCAATGCCCGCATCCAGCAGGATACGAGCCTTTTCGACCCCAAGCGCTAGTAGATTATGCGCCTGCAGCTGCAAAAATGATAGCACCTGGGGCACCACATCCCCCCCCATAGGCGCCTGCTGCATGGTCTGCGGGTCGCGGTGCATATGCATCAGGCACACACCACACTGCGGGTGCGCAGCCACCGCTGCCGCAGCTCCTGGCTGTCGCAGGGCCCAGATGTCGTTGACGATGTCAGCCCCCAGATCCAGCACAGCACGCATGACCTCCGGCTTGTAGGTGTCCACCGAAATCGGGACATCCAGCGCCACAGCCTCACGCACCAAGGGAACGACGCGAGACAGCTCCTCATCCAGCGGCACAGCAGGGCTGCCCGGGCGGGTGGACTCACCACCGATATCCAGGATATCTGCGCCCTCTTTCAACAGCTGTTCGCAATGCCGTAGCGCAGCAACCGTGGAGCCATGGCGCCCACCATCGGAGAAAGAATCAGGAGTGACGTTGACGATGCCCATGACCTGGGGACGGACCAAGTCAATTGCGAAGCGAGAGGTTTGCCAGATCATGCCGATCACACCCGTGCAGATTTCGAAATAGCGGCTCGACAAAGCATTCCGCAAGAAAAAACGATGGTCCCCATGAAAAACGGGGCACAAGGCCCCGTTCAAACGGCTGGACCGCGAGCCCGGTCAGGCTGCCGTCGGTGCAGTATCCGTGGCTACAGCTGGAGTGCCGCCACTGGAGTTATCACCACCAGAGGGAGGGGTGCGTGGCGTCCAGTCCTTGGGAGGACGAGGTTCCTTGCCCGCCATGATGTCGTCCAATTGCTCGGTATCGATGGTTTCCCATTCGAGCAAGGCCTTGGCCATGGCGTGCATCTTGTCACTGTTCTCTTCGATCAGGCGGCGGGCGAGGTTGTACTGCTCGTCGATGATGCGGCGCACTTCCATGTCCACCTTTTCCATGGTCTGTTCGCTCATGGTGGTGGTCTTGGTGACCGAGCGGCCCAGGAACACTTCGCCTTCGTTCTCGGCGTAAACCATCGGCCCCAGGGCATCGGTCATGCCGTAGCGCGTGACCATGTCGCGGGCGATGTGGGTCGCGCGCTCGAAGTCGTTGCTGGCGCCGGTGGTCATCTGGTTCATGAACACTTCTTCGGCAATGCGGCCACCGAACAGCATGCTGATCTGGTTGAGCATGTATTCGCGGTCATAGCTGTAACGGTCCTGCGCGGGCAGGCTCATCGTCACGCCCAGAGCACGGCCGCGGGGAATGATGGTGACCTTGTGCACGGGGTCGCACTTGGGCAGCAACTTGCCGATCAGCGCATGGCCTGACTCGTGGTAAGCCGTGTTGCGGCGTTCTTCCTCGGGCATGACCATACTCTTGCGCTCGGGGCCCATGAGGATCTTGTCCTTGGCCTTCTCGAAGTCCTGCATCTCCACGGTGCGCGCATTGCGGCGGGCAGCCATCAGGGCGGCTTCATTACACAGATTGGCCAAGTCGGCACCACTCATGCCGGGGGTACCACGGGCGATGATGCCAGGCGCCACATCCTGACCAATCGGGATCTTGCGCATGTGCACGTTCAGGATCTGCTCGCGGCCACGGATGTCGGGCAGCGTCACATACACCTGGCGGTCAAAACGGCCAGGACGCAGCAGGGCGGCGTCCAGAATGTCAGGGCGGTTGGTGGCGGCCACCACGATGACGCCCAGGTTGGTTTCAAAGCCGTCCATCTCGACCAGCATCTGGTTCAAGGTCTGCTCGCGCTCGTCGTTGCCACCGCCCAGGCCAGCGCCACGCTGGCGGCCCACCGCGTCGATTTCATCGATGAAGATGATGCAGGGAGCATTCTTCTTGGCGTTGTCGAACATGTCGCGCACGCGCGCCGCGCCCACGCCAACGAACATTTCCACGAAGTCGGAGCCGGAGATGCTGAAGAACGGCACCTTGGCTTCGCCAGCGATGGACTTGGCCAGCAGGGTCTTGCCAGTGCCGGGAGGCCCCACCAGCAGCAGGCCACGGGGAATACGGCCGCCGAGCTTCTGGAACTTTTGTGGGTCTTTGAGGAAGTCCACCACTTCCTTGACTTCTTCCTTGGCCTCGTCGCAGCCGGCCACGTCAGCGAACGTGACCTGGTTGTTGTTCTCGTCCAGCATGCGAGCCTTGCTCTTGCCAAAGCTGAACGCGCCGCCCTTGCCGCCACCTTGCATCTGGCGCATGAAGTACACCCACACGCCAATCAACAGCAACATGGGCCCCCAGCTGACCAGGAGGGTCATGAGCAAGGAGCCTTCCTCACGAGGCTTCACGTCGAACTTGACGTTGTGATTCAGCAGGTCACCCACCAGACCACGGTCCAGCACCGAAGCGTTTGTGCGGATCTTGCGATCATCGGTGGTGACCGCAACAATCTCGCCACCGCTCAGCCCTTCGGGAATGGTGGCGCTTTTGATGCGGTTGTTGCGGACTTCGTCCAGAAACTCGGAATACCCGACGTGGCCTGCACTGGCGCCGCTGCGAGTGTCAAACTGCTTGAACACCGTGAACAGCACCATGGCAATGACCAGCCATACGGCAATTTTTGAAAACCACTGATTGTTCAAGCGGGGCTCCAGTTGCAGGGAACAGAAAACGGACACACTGCCGTCATGGCACGCATGTGCGGCCCATTTTAGGTCTTTCAAGCCACGGGACCAGCTCTATTCCCCCTCACGCCCATGGAATCAGCACGGGCTTTGCAGCCAAAGTTCACGGATTCTTGACCTGAGGCAAGCCTAGACAGGCTGCTTTTTCAGCCCCATGCCCACCAGGAAGGTTTCTGACGACTTGTCGCGCGACGCCTTGGGTTTCAAGGGTTTGACGACCTTGAAGGTCTGCTTGAACAGTGTGACCAGATCGCTGTATCCGCTGCCATGGAACAGCTTGACCACCAGGGCGCCTTCCGGTTTCAAATGGTTGCACGCAAAATCCACAGCCAACTCCACCAAATGCGCAATCCGTGCTGCATCGGCCGACTCGATGCCCGACAGGTTGGGCGCCATGTCAGACACCACCACGTCCACCACCCGGCCGTCGAGCGCCTGCTCCAGGCGCTCCAGCACCTCGGGCTCGCGAAAGTCTCCGTTCAAGTAGGTAACGCCTTCAATGGGGTCCATGGGCAGAATGTCCAACGCAATGATCACCCCGTTGAGCTGCCCCGCAGCGGCGCCAGCGGGCGACATGCGCCTGCGCAGATACTGGCTCCACGCCCCCGGTGTGGAGCCCAGGTCGACCACCGTATAACCAGGCTTGATGAGGCCCAGTTGCTCGTCAATCTCCTTGAGCTTGTAGGCGGCACGGGCGCGGTAACCCTCCTTCTGTGCCAATTTGACATAGGTGTCGTTCACGTGGTCGTTAAGCCACGCCTTGTTCACCTTCTTGCTCTGGGTTTTGACTTTCATATGGCGGTATTGTCTCTCGACAATCGCTGTAGCTGGTGACTTGAAAGCCTTGCCGCACTTGGGAGGTGGAGTCACCCCACCACGGGCCGCAGACATAATACGGGTATGCCCCAAATTCAACTGACTCCTGCCGAGCGCCGGGAACAACGCGCCAATGCCCACCACTTGGACCCCGTGGTCCTGATCGGCGGCGATGGCCTCACCCCTGCCGTGAAGAAGGAAATCGACGCCGCCCTCAACGCCCATGGCCTGATCAAGGTGCGTGTTTTCAACGACGACCGCGTGGCGCGCGAGCTGATGTACCAGGAGCTGACCGCCGAACTCAACGCTGCACCCATTCAGCACATCGGCAAACTGCTGGTGCTGTGGCGGCCCCAGCCTGTCAAAGAGCGAACCATCGACGAAGACCGGATGCCCGGCCCACGCGATGTCAAGGTGCTGAAGTACAGCAAACGGGGTGGTCAGCGCCCCGAGATCAAGCAGTTGCGTGTGCTCGGCAACCAGCGCCTCACGTCAGGCGGCCAAATCAAGCGCGCCAAGCCCAAGCAAAAATCCATCAAGAAGCGCCAGGCTGACTGATGACCGCTGAAGCAGCATCTGCAACCATTGCAGCACCTGCCGGCATGGCGCCGACGCGCCACATCCTCTGCATGAAATGGGGCACGAAATACGGCCCCGAATACGTCAACCGGCTGTACGCCATGGTGCGCCGGCATCTGAGCGGAGACTTCCGTTTTGTCTGCCTCACCGATGACAGCACCGGAATCCGTAGCGAAGTGCAATGCCTGCCCATTCCTGCACTGGATCTACCGCCCGGCATTCCCGAGCGGGGCTGGACCAAGCTGGCCACGTTCAGCGCAGACTTGCATGGCCTGCGGGGCACCGCCCTGTTTCTGGACGTGGATGTGGTCGTCACCGGCAGCCTGGATGATTTTTTCACCCAGCCCGGCGAATTCCTGATCATTCACGACTACAAACGCCCATGGCGCATCACGGGAAACTCGTCGGTCTACCGCTTCGAGCTTGGCGCCCATCCTGATGTGCTGGCGTATTTTCGCGAACACTTCGCGGAGATCCGCGCACAGTTTCGCAACGAACAGGCCTACCTGTCCGACTTCTTGCACAAGCAGGGCAAGCTGCAATACTGGCCCGCTGCATGGTGCCCCAGTTTCAAGTACCACGGGATACCGCCGTGGCCCACCAATTACTGGCGCGCACCGTTTGTGCCCGAAGGCGCACGCATCGTGATTTTTCATGGGGAATGCAATCCCCCGGATGCGCTGGCGGGGAGGCGCAACCGCCGCTTCCGCTACATCCGCCCAGCTACCTGGGTGGCGGAACACTGGCACGAATAGGCGCGGCGGCGGGCAGGCTTGTCCTCGAAAGAAAAGTCCACGCCGCAGTAGGTCTGTCAGCGAGTCGCTTGCCTGACCGTCAATCGCTGGCGGACCGCTCTTCCACTGCCGTGTGCGCTCCTGGCCGAAGCGTTTGCCAGAACACTGCCAAGGCGCAGCCCCATTGCACCGCGTACATCACTGTTCCCACGCTGTGCCACAGACGCAAGTCCTGCCGGGCCACAATGCGGGGCGCCACACCAAACTGGTTGAGCAACGCCAGCAACAGGCCGCCCAGAACGAACAGCATGGCAGCGCGTGCCCACGGATATTGGGTCACCCCATGCCGAGGTCTGGACAGCAGCAGCAGCACCACACAGCACACCACAGCCACCCAGGTTTGCGCCGCAAACAGCCGGGCCGCCATCTGTCCCGCCAGGGAAGGGGATGGCAGATAGGCGAACAACAGCGGCACCACCAAAAAGCCGATGGTGGTAAGACTGCCCCACCACAAGGCCGCCACCAGAACGGGAAGTCGCGGGCGCATGCCCAGCCACATGGCAGCCATCACACCATCACTGGTAGCTGACCGCCACCACTTCATAACGGCGGATGCCACCGGGGGCCTGCACCTCAGCGGTGTCGCCCTCCTCCTTGCCAATGAGGGCACGCGCGATGGGGCTGGAAATATTGATCAGGCCTCGCTTGAGGTCCGCCTCGTCTTCCCCGACGATCTGGTATTTCACCGTGTCGCCCGACTCTTCGTCCTCCAGCTCGACCGTGGCACCAAACACCACCTTGCCGCCACCATCCACCGCGCTGGGGTCGATGACCTGGGCCACCGAGAGCTTGCCCTCGATCTCCTGAATGCGGCCTTCGATAAAGCCCTGGCGGTCCTTGGCTGCGTCGTAATCGGCGTTTTCACTCAGGTCGCCCTGCGCACGCGCTTCGGCAATGGCCGAGATCACAGCGGGACGCTCCACGGTCTTGAGTCGGTGCAGCTCTTCCTTGAGCATTTCGGCGCCGCGTTTGGTAATTGGAATGGTGGCCATGAGATTGAGTCTCCACAAGTCAAAACGGTGAAAGTGCAATGCACTTCCACCGATCTGTCGCCACGCTGCGCCCCGCAAAACACTGGCGGGTGCACATGGCACATCTACAAAAGGAAACCGCCGCACGTTGCCGCGCGGCGGTGTTAGTTCGGCTGCAATTATGCCGTGTTTGCGGCGGCAAAAGCCACCGCAAAAACCCGGTCAGGCAGCCAGTTGAGCGTGCAGTTCCTGCACGGAATACACGTCGAGTTTGTCCAGGTACTTCATGCCCTCGACGGCCGCCTCGGCACCAAAGATGGTGGTGAAGGTGGTCACGCGGGCCAGCAGCGACGAGGTGCGGATCGCGCGCGAGTCTGCAATCGCATTGCGGCGCTCTTCCACCGTGTTGATGACCATGACAATCTCATTGTTCTTGATCATGTCCACGATGTGCGGACGGCCTTCCGTGACCTTGTTGACCACCACCACCGGGACGCCCGCCTCGGCGATGGCCGCAGCGGTGCCCTTGGTCGCCACCAGGTCGAAGCCGAGCGCCACCAGCTGGCGGGCAATGTCCACCGCACGGGGCTTGTCGTTGTTCTTCACGGTGAGGAACACCTTGCCCGACGTCGGCAGCTTGGTGCCCGCGCCCAGCTGGCTCTTCACGAACGCTTCCCCAAAGGTCTTGCCCACGCCCATCACCTCGCCGGTGGACTTCATCTCGGGGCCGAGGATGGTGTCCACGCCCGGGAACTTGACGAAGGGGAACACGGCTTCCTTCACGCTGAAGTAAGGCGGTGTCACTTCCTTGGTGATGCCCTGCGAAGCCAGCGACTGGCCCGCCATGCAGCGCGCTGCGACCTTGGCCAGCTGGATGCCGGTGGCCTTGGAGACAAACGGCACCGTGCGCGAGGCGCGGGGGTTGACCTCCAGCACGTAGATGACGTCCTTGCCATCCACTTCCTGGATGGCGAACTGCACGTTCATCAGGCCCACCACGTTCAGGCCTTCGGCCATGGCAGCAGACTGGCGCTTGAGCTCGTCCACCGTGGCTTGCTTGAGGTAGTACGGCGGCAGCGAGCAGGCCGAGTCGCCCGAATGCACGCCGGCTTGTTCGATGTGCTCCATCACGCCACCGATGAAGGTCTTGCCTTCGGGGTCGCGCAGGCAATCCACATCGCACTCGATGGCGTCGTTCAGGAAGCGGTCCAGCAGCACGGGCGAGTCGTTGCTCACCTTGACGGCCTCGCGCATGTAGCGCTCCAGGTCGCGCTGCTCGTGCACGATTTCCATCGCGCGGCCGCCCAGCACGTAGCTGGGGCGCACCACCAGGGGGTAACCCAGCGTGGCGGCCTTTTCCAAAGCCTCGGCTTCGGTACGCGCGGTGGCATTGGGCGGCTGGCGCAGGCCCAGGTCGCCCAGCAGCTTCTGGAAACGCTCCCGGTCTTCGGCTGCGTCGATCATGTCGGGGCTGGTGCCGATGATCGGCACGCCTTCGGCTTCCAGGCCCAGTGCCAGCTTGAGCGGCGTCTGGCCGCCGTACTGCACGATCACACCGTGTGGCTTTTCCTTGTCCACGATCTCGAGCACGTCTTCCAGCGTCAGCGGCTCGAAGTACAGGCGGTCGGAGGTGTCGTAGTCGGTCGAAACCGTTTCAGGGTTGCAGTTGACCATGATGGTTTCGTAGCCATCCTCGCGCATGGCGAGTGCGGCATGCACGCAGCAGTAGTCGAACTCGATGCCCTGGCCGATGCGGTTCGGGCCACCGCCCAGCACCATGATCTTCTTCTTGTCCGTCGGCGCAGCTTCGCACTCTTCCTCGTAGGTCGAATACATGTAGGCCGTGTTGGTGGCGAACTCGGCAGCGCAGGTGTCCACGCGCTTGTACACGGGGCGAACGTTCAGCGCGCGGCGTGCTTCGCGCACCGATTTCTCGGTGGTCTTGAGCAGCTTGGCCAGGCGGCGGTCGGAGAAGCCCTTCTTCTTGAGCGTGCGCAGCGTGTCGGCATCCAGCGTAGCCAATGCCGCATCGCCCTTGTCGGCGGCGAGCTGGTCGAGTTCGAGTTCGATCTTCACGATCTCTTCGATCTGCACCAGGAACCACTTGTCGATCTTGGTGAGGTCGTACACCTCGTCCACCGACAGGCCCATGGCAAACGCGTCGCCCACGTACCAGATGCGCTCGGGACCGGGCTCGCCCAGTTCCTTTTCGAGCACTTCGCGGTCCTGGGTCTTTTCGTTCATGCCGTCCACGCCCACTTCCAGGCCACGCAAGGCTTTCTGGAAGGACTCCTGGAAGGTGCGGCCCATGGCCATGACCTCGCCCACGGACTTCATCTGGGTGGTCAGGCGGCTGTCGGCAGTCGGGAATTTCTCGAACGCAAAACGTGGGATCTTGGTGACCACGTAGTCGATCGAAGGCTCGAACGAAGCGGGCGTGGCGCCGCCCGTGATTTCGTTCTTGAGCTCATCGAGCGTATAGCCCACGGCCAGCTTGGCCGCGACCTTGGCAATCGGGAAGCCCGTGGCCTTGGAGGCCAGCGCCGACGAACGCGACACGCGCGGGTTCATCTCGATGACGATCATGCGGCCGTCCTTCGGGTTGACCGAGAACTGCACGTTGGAGCCGCCCGTGTCCACGCCGATCTCGCGCAGCACCGCGAGCGACGCGTTGCGCATGATCTGGTATTCCTTGTCGGTCAGCGTCTGCGCGGGGGCCACCGTGATCGAGTCCCCTGTGTGCACGCCCATGGGGTCCAGGTTCTCGATGGAGCAGATGATGATGCAGTTGTCCGCCTTGTCGCGGACCACTTCCATCTCGTACTCCTTCCAGCCGAGCAGCGACTCTTCAATCAGCAACTCGTTGGTGGGCGAGGCTTCCAGGCCGCGCTTGCAGATGGTCTCGAACTCTTCGGGGTTGTAGGCAATGCCGCCACCGGTGCCGCCCAGCGTGAAGCTGGGGCGGATCACGGTAGGGAAACCCACGGTCTTTTGCACGGCCCAGGCTTCGTCCATACTGTGGGCGATGCCAGAGCGCGCGGAGCCCAGACCGATCTTGGTCATGGCGTCCTTGAACTTCAGGCGGTCTTCGGCCTTGTCGATGGCTTCGGGTGTGGCACCGATCAACTCGACCTTGTACTTGTCGAGCACGCCGTTGCGCCACAGGTCCAGCGCGCAGTTCAGCGCAGTCTGGCCGCCCATGGTGGGCAGGATGGCGTCGGGGCGTTCCTTGGCAATGATCTTCTCGACCGTCTGCCAGGTGATGGGCTCGATGTAGGTGACGTCGGCGGTGGCCGGGTCGGTCATGATCGTCGCAGGGTTGCTGTTGATCAGGATGACCTTGTAGCCTTCTTCACGCAGGGCCTTGCAGGCCTGCACGCCGGAGTAGTCGAACTCGCAGGCCTGGCCGATGATGATCGGGCCGGCGCCAATGATGAGGATCGATTTGAGGTCTGTGCGCTTTGGCATTATTTCTTCTCCATCAGCGCGGTGAAGCGGTCAAACAGGTAGGCGATGTCGTGCGGGCCGGGCGATGCCTCGGGGTGGCCCTGGAAGCAGAACGCAGGCTTGTCGGTGCGCTCCAGCCCTTGCAGCGTGCCGTCGAACAGGCTGATGTGCGTGGGGCGCAGCGTGGCGGGCAGCGAGGCCATGTCCACGGCAAAGCCGTGGTTCTGGCTGGTGATGCTCACGCGGCCGTTGTCCAGGTCCTTCACCGGGTGGTTGGCACCATGGTGGCTGTTGTCCATCTTGAAGGTCTTGGCGCCACTGGCCAGTGCCATGATCTGGTGGCCCAGACAGATGCCGAAGGTGGGCACACCTGCGTCAACGATCTGGCGGGTGGCTTCGATGGCGTAGTCGCAGGGCTCTGGGTCGCCAGGGCCGTTGGACAGGAACACGCCATCCGGCTTCATGGCCAGCACGTCGGCCGCGGGCGTCTTGGCGGGCACCACGGTGAGCTTGCAGCCACGTTCGGCCAGCATGCGCAGGATGTTCTTCTTGACGCCGAAGTCGTATGCCACCACGTGGAAGCGCGGGGCAGCCTGTGTGCCATAGCCTTCGCCCAGCTTCCACTCGGTCTGGTCCCAGGTATAGGTCGCAGGGGTGGTCACCACCTGGGCGAGGTCCAGACCCTTCATGCTGGGCGCGGCCTTGGCAGCCGCCAGGGCTTCGTCGATGCGCGCCTGCGTCACAGCCTCACCAGCCGCCAGGCCCAGGATGGCGCCGTTCTGCGCGCCCTTGTCGCGCAGCAGGCGGGTGAGTCTGCGGGTGTCGATGTTGGCAATGGCCACCGTCTTTTCGCGCACGAGGTACTGCGAAAGCGTTTCGGTGGATCGGAAGTTGCTGGCCAGAAGGGGCAGGTCTTTGATGATCAGGCCTGCAGCATGGACCTTGTCGGCTTCGATGTCTTCCGCATTGACGCCGTAATTGCCGATGTGCGGATACGTCAGGGTGACGATCTGCTGGCAGTAGCTGGGGTCGGTGAGGATTTCCTGGTAGCCGGTGATGGCAGTGTTAAACACCACTTCACCGACCGTGGTGCCGGTGGCACCGATCGAGTTACCGATAAAGACCGTGCCGTCTGCGAGCGCCAGGATGGCGGGCGGGAAGTTTCCCTTGAGAGACAAAAGCACTGGGTTCTCCGGATGGTTACGGTCGCCCGGCGCCTGCAGACCACTCGCACACTCGAAGCGCGATGGTGCCAATGGCTGCTCTCAGATGGGTTGTTGCTTTGGGTGCGGTCGGGCGACGCTGTTGCGAGAAAAGCTCCCGATTATACCCTCCGTCGCTGACACCTCCGCAATGCACGCCTTGCATAACCCTGATACCAACGTCTATGAGCTGCAGGACCAAGACTCACCCCGAGCGCCCATGGCACCGCGGCCGGCATGGGCAGGCTCAGCGCCCTGCTCCGCTCGCGTGCAGGCAGATGGCCGCAGCCGCCGCCACGTTCAGCGACTCCTCGCCACCGGGCTGGGCGATGCGGATGCGCAACGAAGCCCTATCTTCCAGAGCCGGGCTGACACCCTGCCCTTCGTGGCCCATCACCCAGGCGCAGGGCCAGGGCAAGGCGGTGCGGTGCAGGAAATCGCCCGCATGCGAGCTGGTGACCAGCAGCGGCACCTGCAGGGCAACGAGGTCGTCCAGCGCCAGCCCCTCGATCAGGTCCAGCGCGAAATGCGCCCCCATGCCAGCCCGCAAGACCTTGGGCGACCACAGCGCGGCACTTCCCTTGATGGCGGCCACCTGGCGGAATCCGAACGCCGAGGCGCTGCGCAGGATGGAACCCACATTGCCCGCGTCCTGCACCCTGTCCAGCACCACGGTGGGCGCATTGGGCTGGAGTGAAGCCGGTGCGGGCAAGTCCAGGACAAAGCCCATTGAGGCGGGCGACTCCAGCCCGCTCACGTCCGCAAACAGTGCATCGGCAAGGACTATGAATTTTGTAGCTGCGCCAGCATATTCCACCTGCGCTTGTGGCCAAAAGGACTCCGAAAACACCGCCACCGATGCCCGCAGCCCCCGTGCGAGCGCAGCGCGGCACAAATGATCGCCTTCAAGCCAGACACGGCCCTGCTTGCGGTATGCCGTCGTATCCTGGGCCAAACGGCGCAAATCCTTGACGAAGGTGTTATCGCGGGAATGGATGGCGGTCACGGACGAGGAGGTCATGGCAAATTTTCAGCGCGCGGTCAGGATCCGGCGCGCAGGTTCTGGGCCACCGGCGCAAACGAGCGCCGGTGGTAAATGCAGGCACCGTGTTCGCGCAAGGCGGCCATGTGCACGGCCGTACCGTACCCCTTGTGGCCGGCAAAGCCGTACTGCGGAAACTCGTCATGCACCTGCGCGCACCAGCGGTCGCGGTGCACCTTGGCGAGGATGGAGGCCGCCGAGATGGCTGGCACCAGCGCATCGCCCTTGACGATGGCCTCCGCAGGAACGTCCAGCACGGGCAGCCGGTTGCCGTCCACCAGCACCATGGCCGGTTTGAGCCGCAGCCCCATGACGGCACGGCGCATGGCCAGCAGCGTGGCCTGCAGGATGTTGAGCTGGTCAATTTCTTCCACGCTGGCCTCGGCAATGCTGCAGCACAAGGCCTTGGCGCGGATCTCGTCGTAGAGCTTCTCACGCCGCGCGGCCGTGAGTTTCTTGGAATCGGCCAGGCCAGCAATGGGGTGCAGGTCGTCCAGGATCACGGCCGCCGCCACCACCGGCCCGGCCAGGGGGCCACGGCCAGCCTCATCCACGCCAGCCACGAGGCCGGGCGGGTGCCAGGGCAGGCAGGCCTGCTCAGGCAGCGGGAGCGAGGATTTTCTGGATCGCATCGGCAGCCAGTTGGGGGGTGTTGCGCAGCAGGCTCTCGTGCAGCGCCGTAAAGCGCTGCTCCAGGGCTGCAATTTTTCGGGGATCTTGGCGCTTTGCGTCCAGCCAGTCCAGCGTGGCTGCGCAAAGCGCCTGGGGCGTAGCGGCGTCCTGGATCAGCTCGGGCACCACAAACTCGCGGCATAGGATGTTGGGCAGACCCACCCAGGGTTGCAACTGCTTGCGGCGCATGAGCCACCAGCTGAGCGGGTGCATGTGGTAGCCGATGACCATGGGCCGCTTGAAGAGCGCGGCCTCCAGCGTCGCGGTGCCGCTGGCAATCAACGTGGCATCACACGCTGCGAGCACCGTGTGCGACTGGCCCGTGGTGATTTGCAAGGCATCGCCCAGACCGCACGCGCGCGCCAACTGCTCGATGCGATCACGCAGTGCGGGCACTGCAGGCACTATCAATTTAATAGCTGGTCGCGCTTGAAGTACTAGCGCTGCAGCCTCAAAGAATGGCTGGGCAATGTACTGGATCTCGGAGGAGCGGCTCCCAGGCAGGATGGCCAGGACTTCGTCCTCATCCTTCAGGCCCAATTGCGCACGCGCTGCTGCACGGTCCGGCACCATGGGAATCACGCCCGCCAGCGGGTGACCTACGTAGGTGGCGGCAATGCCGTGCTGCGCGAGCAGCTCTGGCTCAAACGGGAAGATGCACAGCACATGGTCCGCGCTGCGGCGGATCTTGTCGACGCGATCCGCACGCCAGGCCCAGATGGACGGGCACACGAAATGCACGGTCTTGATGCCCGCAGCGCGTAAATCGGCCTCCAGTCCCAGGTTGAAATCGGGAGCGTCCACGCCGATGAACACGTCGGGGCGGTCCTTGAGCAGGCGTTCGCGCAGTTGTTTGCGAATGCCCAGCAGCTCGCGCAACCGGCGCAGAACCTCCATGCTGTAGCCGTGCACTGCCAGCTTGTCGCTGGGCCACCAGGCAGTAAAACCGCGGCGCGCCATCTGCGGCCCGCCAATGCCGCTGGATTGCAGCCCGGGCCAATGCGCCTGCATACCATCGATGAGCAAGCCCGCCAGCAAGTCGCCCGACGTCTCGCCCGCCACCATGGCGACGCGGGGGGAATCTGCCATCGCCAAGCCCTCAGCGCGCAATGCCGCGCGTGGCGTCGGCCAGGAACCGCTCCATCATCGCCGCATCGTCACCGGCCTGCGGTGCGGACTGCGCCAACTCTGCAATAGCGGCACGCGCGGCCTCCAGCGTCAGGCCCTGCCGATAAATCAGCTTGTGCATCTGCTTGACCGCGGCAATGCGCTCGGCCGAAAAGCCACGGCGGCGTAGCCCCACCACGTTGTAACCGCGCACGGCCAAGGGGTTGCCATCCACCAGCATGAAAGGCGGCACGTCCTGCGACACTGCGCTGGCAAAGCCCACCATGGCGTGCGCACCAATCTTGACGAACTGGTGAATGCCCGTGAGTCCGCCCACCGTTACCCAGTCGCCCAGGTGCACATGCCCTGCCAGCGTGGTGTTGTTCGCCAGCGTGGTGTGGTTGCCCACATGGCAATCGTGCGCGATGTGGGTGTACGCCATGATCCAGTTGTCATGGCCCACAGTGGTGATGCCGCCGGCCTGGGGCACGCCCAGGTTCAGCGTGCAGAATTCGCGGATGGTGTTGCGGTCACCGATGACCAGCTCGGTCGGCTCGCCTGCGTACTTCTTGTCCTGCGGGATGGCGCCGATGGAGTTGAACTGGAAAATGCGGTTGTCAGCGCCAATCGTGGTGCGCCCATCGATCACGCAATGCGCGCCAACTGTGGTGCCCGCGCCGATGGACACATGCTCGCCAATGACCGTGTAGGGCCCCACCGTGACCGTAGGGTCCAGGCGGGCGCCGTCCGCAACAATGGCTGTGGGGTGAATATTGCTCACGATCCAACAGGCCTGAACCGGTCAACCGACGTTGCGCATGGTGCACATGAGTTCGGCCTCGCAGGCCACCTCTTCGCCCACGCTCGCCACGCCCTTGAACTTCCAGATGCCACCGCGCACGCGGTCGATGGTGATGGTCAGGATCAACTGGTCGCCGGGCTCCACAGGGCGCTTGAACCGCGCGCCATCGATACCGACAAAGTAGTAAATGTTGTTTTCATCGGGCACCTTGCCCATGGCATCGAACGCCAGCAGGCCCGCAGCTTGGGCCAGTGCTTCCAGGATCAACACGCCCGGCATCACCGGACGGCCAGGGAAATGCCCCATGAAATAGGGCTCGTTGAACGTGACGTTCTTGATGGCCTTGATGCGGGTGTTGCTCTCTAACTCGATCACCTTGTCCACCAGCAAAAACGGGTAGCGGTGGGGCAGTTGTTTGAGAATTGCGTGAATATCCATCATCGAGTTGTTCTTCCGTTCATGCTGCCTTGAGGGCCAGCTCCAGCGCCTTGATGCGCTCGCGCAGGCTGTGCAATTGTTTGAGTGTGGCAGCGTTTTTTTCCCAGCGCGCATTGTCGTCGATGGGGAACATGCCGGTGTACTGGCCAGGCCGCGTGAGAGATCGGGTGACCACCGTCGCGGCCGAGATGTGCACGTTGTCAGCCAGCTCCAGGTGCCCCAACACGATGGCACCACCGCCCACCGTGCAATGCGCCCCGATGGTGGCGCTGCCCGCCACGCCTACACACCCAGCCATGGCCGAGTGCTTGCCGATGCGCACGTTGTGCCCGATCTGGATCAGGTTGTCGAGCTTCACGCCGTCTTCGATCACCGTGTCCTGCAGCGCACCCCGGTCGATGCAGGTGTTGGCGCCAATCTCGACGTCATCTCCAACGCGCACGGCACCCAGTTGCTCGATCTTGACCCACTGCCCGTTTTCCGGCGCAAAACCGAAACCATCAGCGCCAATGACCACGCCCGCATGGACGATGCAACGCGCGCCGATGCTGCAGCCCTCGCCCACGGTGACGCGCGACTTGAGCACGGTATCTGCGCCCACCGAGGCCCCCCGTTCGATCACGCACAGAGGACCGATGGTGGCCGAGGGGTGGACCTGCGCCGAGGGATCAACCACTGCGCTGGAGTGCACACCGGACGTCCGCGCGGGTGTATTGCGCTGGCGCCACAACTGGGTGGCGCGGGCAAAGTACACATACGGGTTGTCGGCCACGATGCATGCGCCGCGCTCCAATGCGGTATCGCGCATGGCAGGCGCCACAATGACACAGGCCGCCCGGGAGGCGGCCAGTTGCTGTTGGTAGCGGGGATTGCTCAGGAAACTGAGGTCTCCCGGACCCGCAACCTCCAGTGGCGCAATGCGGGCGATGACGGTTTCCCGCGCACCTCCTTCCAGCGAACCACCGAGCGCATCAACAATGTGCCCGAGAAGCAAGCTGCTCACGCGCCACCTGTCTTGCGCAGCGGCTTACTTGGCTGCAGCAGCGGCATTCAGGGCCTTGATCACCTTGTCGGTGATGTCGTGCTTGGGGTTGATGTAGACGGCCTCTTGCAGGATCACGTCGTATTTTTCGGCCTCGGCCACCTGCTTGACCACCTTGTTGGCGCGTTCGAGCACTTGCGACAGCTCTTCGTTCTTGCGGGCGCTCAGGTCTTCCTGGAATTCACGGCGCTTGCGCTGGAAGTCGCGGTCCTGGTCCACCAGCTGGCGCTGGCGCGCGGTGCGTTGGCTCTCCGCCATGGTGGGTGCTTCACGCTCAAACTTGTCGCTGGCAGTCTTCAGGGTGTTGCCCAGGTCCACCAGTTCTTTCTCGCGACGGGAGAACTCCTGCTCCAGCTTGGCCTGCGCAGCCTTGGCTGTGGTGGCTTCTCGGAAGATGCGATCAGTGTTGACGAAACCGGCTTTGAACTCTTGCGCTTGTGCAGGGGCTGCGATGGCAACGGTGCCGAGCAGCAAGGCCACGGAGAGATGGCGAGAAAAGGATTTCATTAGAAAGACGTTCCAATCTGGAATTGCAGTTTCTGGATTCTATCGCCGGCGAACTTGCGCACTGGCTGCGCAAACGCCAAACGCAAGGGACCGAGCGGCGAAATCCAGCTCAGCCCCAGGCCCACGGAGGCACGCATGTCACTGAAGGTAACTTTGTCGTTCTCGCCGTACACATTGCCCACGTCCAGGAACGTGAACACACGCAGGGTCCGGTCATTGCCAGCACCCGGGAAAGGAGCAATCAGCTCGGTGTTCAGCGTGATCTTCTTGGGCCCACCCAACGAGGCCCCGGTCACATCACGTGGTCCCAGGGTGCCCTGGTCGAAACCACGCACCGAGCCCAGACCACCCGAGTAGAAGTTCTTGAATACCGGGAACGGACGGCCGTTCAAGCCCTTGCCATAACCGGCCTCGCCGTTGAACGCAATGGTGAAGCGCTTGTTGAGGGGGATGTACTGCTGGTACTGATAGTTGGCCCGCACGTAGCGTGCATCGCCTGCCACAGACCATTCGGAATTGAGGCGCTGGTACCGGCCGGAGTTGGGCGCCAAGGCGCTGTCCCGGTCGTCACGGGACCAGCCCACAGTCAATGGAATCGAGGTGCTGCTGTAGCCGAACTTGTCTGCGTAAAACAGGTAGGTGGCCGGGATGTTCGTGCCGGGCTTGATGCGGGTCTGCTCCAGCCCACCGCCAAAGAACACCGTGTCGGTCTCACTGAAAGGCACGCCAAAACGCACGGAGGTCCCGGTGGTGACCAGCTGGTAATTGCCCCCCTGGTCTTCATAGGGCTTGTCGGTGCGGTAGTACACATCGAGCGTGCGCGAGATGCCTTCGGGCGTGAAGTACGGGTTGGTGGTGCTGAACACCAGTGTGCGCCGGTACTTGCTCGTGTTGACGTCGATGCCCAGGTAGTTGCCCGAGCCAAAGATGTTTTCCTGCTTTATACCGAACGAGAGAGACGCTTTTTCGGCGCTGGAAAAACCCACACCCAGTTGCAACGAGCCGGTGGGCTTTTCTGCCACGTTGATCACCAGATCGACCTGGTCGGGCGAGCCGGGCACTTCCTGGGTTTCCACGTTCACTTCCGTGAAGAAGCCCAAACGGTCCACGCGGTCGCGGGACAGGCGGATCTTGTCGCCGTCGTACCAGGAGGCTTCGTACTGGCGGAACTCACGGCGAATGACTTCGTCACGCGTGCGGTTGTTGCCACTGACGTTGATACGGCGCACGTAGGCGCGGCGTGCTGGTTCGGCTTGCAGCACAAAATTGACGCGATTGTTCTCGCGATCAATTTCGGGCACAGCCTCGACGCGGGCAAATGCAAAACCAAAGCGGGCAAAGTACTCGGAAAACGCCTTGGTAGTTTCGGTCACCTGGTCCGCGTTGTAGGGCTCACCGGGGCGGATGGTCACCAGCGACTTGAACTCGTCCTCGCGGTCCAGATAGTTGCCTTCGAGTTTCACGCCCGACACCACATACCGTTCGCCTTCCGTCACATTGACAGTGATGGAGATGTCCTGCTTGTCCGGCGAGATGGCGACCTGCGTCGAGTCCACACGGAACTCCAGGTAGCCGCGCTGCAGGTAATACGAGCGCAGGGTTTCAAGGTCGGCGTTGAGCTTGGTGCGCGAGTAGCGATCGGACTTGGTGTACCAGCTCAGCCAGCCCCCCGTGTCCTGGTCGAACAGGCCCTTGAGCGTCGATTCACTGAACGCCTTGTTGCCCACGATGCGCACTTCCTTGATGCGTGCGGGCTCACCTTCCGTGATCGTGAAGGTCAGGTTCACGCGGTTGCGCTCGATGGGTGTGACCGTGGTCACCACCTCCGCGCCGTACAGGCTCTTGTTGATGTACTGGCGCTTGAGCTCTTGTTCGGCGCGGTCGGTGAGCGCCTTGTCATAAGGACGCCCTTCCGTCAGGCCCACTTCGCGCATGGCTTTTTTGAGCGCATCTTTGTCGAATTCACGGGCACCGGCAAAGTCCACGTCGGCGACAGTGGGGCGCTCTTCGACCACCACCACCAGAACGTTGCCGCTGGCCTCCAGGCGCACATCCTTGAAGAGTCCCAGACCGAACAGCGCACGAATTGCTGCGGCGCCTTTTTCGTCGTTGTAGTCGTCACCCACCCGCAGGGGCATGGATGCAAACACGGTACCCGGCTCCACACGCTGCAAGCCCTCCACGCGAATGTCCTGCACCTTGAATGGCTCCAGAGCCCATGCCGCATTGGCGGCAAAAATCATGGCTGCAACGGCCGATGCGGTACGCACGCCCAGGCGATTGATGTGTTTTTTCATGAATGAAGCGGGAGCCGCAATTGCAGGGCAAGCGCGGCAAAAGTGTTAGCCAAAGAGCCGGGTGATATCGTTGAACAGAGCTATGGACATCATGACAAGCAGGACAGCAACGCCTCCACGCTGCAATCGCTCCATCCATGCGTCCGACACACCCCTGCCCGTGACACCCTCCCAAAGATAATACATCAGGTGCCCACCGTCCAAGACTGGCAGCGGAAGCAGGTTCAGCACCCCCAGGCTCACACTGATCAGAGCAAGAAAGATGAGGTACTGCGTCAGCCCCATGCTGGCTGAGCGGCCTGCGTAGTCGGCAATGGTCAAGGGGCCACTGAGGTTCTTGAGCGACGCCTCGCCGATCACCATGCGACCCATCATGCGCAGGGTCAGCAGCGACACATCCCAGGTCTTCACCACACCACCCCACAGACCATCGACCAGCCCGTAGTCCACCGTGACAAATTCTGGTGCAGCTCCCACGTAGGCGCCAATGCGCCCCACCGTATTAGCCGGTTCGGTCACAGCCTCGGGCAACACGTCCAGTGTCATCACCTGACCACCACGCTCAACGCGCCAAGGCTGCGCCAATGGCTCGTTGCCCCGCACCGACTGCCGGATCAACTCGCGCAATTGCTGGCCGTCCACCACATCGGTCTGCCCCACCTTGAGCACCACATCACCTTGGCGCAGGCCAGAGCGCTCAGCTGCGCTTTGCGCCATGACCTCGCCCAACACAGGGCGGGTCCAAGGTCCCAGGATGCCGACCTTGCGAAACAGCTGGGCATCAGCCTCACGGCTGTCGATCCGGGACATGTCGAGCACAACCTCACGATGGCCCGCACCATGGGCGGACTGGACGTCAAGACGCACGTTCAGCCCCTCAAGCGCACCGCGGGTCAGCAGCCACCGCAGGTCTTCAAACGAACGAACTGGCTCCAGGTCTTCTGCTCCCAACGCGGCGCGCTCTACCAGTTCACCGCCCCGCAAACCGGCACTGTGTGCGACAGAGCCTGCGACCGGGCTTGCCAGAATGGCCCGGGGCTCCTCGACACCGTTCCAGTTCACCACCGAATACAGCAGCACTGCCAATAACAAATTGGCGATGGGCCCAGCCGCAACGATGGCTGCTCGCGAGCGCAGGGGCTGGGTGTTGAAGGCCAGATGCCGCTCCTCTGCGGCAACGGGTGCCTCTCGCTCGTCCAGCATGCGCACATAGCCCCCCAATGGGAAGGCTCCCAGCACAAACTCCGTGGGAGACCCCTGGGGCTGCCAGCGCAATAGCGGCTTGCCGAAACCCACAGAGAACCGCAATACCTTGACCCCACAGGCCACCGCCACGCGGTAGTGCCCGTATTCGTGCACTGCGATCAAAAGACCGAGGGCGACGATGAAGGCAGCGATAGTAAGCAGCATGGATGGTTGGTTCCTGAGTGGGCCGGCAGTCAGGCAGCCAGACGGCCCGCCACATGTTCAGCCGCATGGCGGGCCTGGGTGTCCAGATCCAGCAACGCGGCGAGCGAATCGGGCTTGGAGGGCGAAACTGCATCCAAAGTTGCAAGGTTGACCGCATGAATATGGTCAAAACGCAGCCGACCCGACAAAAAGGCGCCCACCGCCACCTCGTTGGCCGCATTCAGCACGGCAGTGGTCCCCTCGGCCGCCTTCAGCGCCTGCCAGGACAGGTGCAGGCCCGGGAAGCGAATGGCGTCCGCGTCTTCAAACGCGAGGGCGCTCAGGGTCGAGAAATCCAGCTTGCTGGCCCCGCTGGTAATGCGCTCGGGCCAGGACAGGCCGCAGGCAATCGGCACGCGCATGTCGGGCGTCCCCAACTGCGCCAGGATGGAAGCATCCTTGAACTGCACCATGGAGTGGATGATCTGCTGCGGGTGGATGACCACCTTGATCTGGTCTGGGTACAGATCAAACAGCCAACGCGCCTCAATGACCTCCAAGGCCTTGTTCATCATCGTGGCCGAATCCACGGAAATCTTGCGTCCCATCGAGAAGTTGGGATGCGCACAGGCCTGGTCAGGGGTGATCTGCGACAGAGTGGAAGGGTCCCGCTGGCGGAACGGGCCGCCCGAAGCCGTGAGCAGGATGCTGTCCACACGGTCAGCCCAAGTGGCAGGGTCTTCTGGCAGGCACTGAAAGATGGCCGAGTGTTCGCTGTCAATGGGCAGCAACGTGGCGCCACCGTCGCGCACGGTCTGCATGAACAACCCGCCGCCCACCACCAGGGCCTCCTTATTGGCCAGCAGCAGTCGTTTGCCTGCGCGGGCCGCAGCCAGACAGGGCGCAAGACCGGCCGCCCCCACGATGGCAGCCATCACGGCATCCACTTCATCGTGTGACGCTATCACTTCAAGAGCATCTTGCGATTGAATGACTTGCGTTGGAAGGCCATTGGCCTGCAATTTTTCAGCCAAGGCAGCAGCGTGCGGGGCGCTGGCCATCACAGCATAACGCGGGCGAAACTGCGCGCACTGCGCCAGCAAGAGATCCACTTGCGTCGCCGCACTCAGCGCAAACACCTCAAAGCGCTCAGGGTGGCGCGCCACCACATCCAGCGTGCTGGTCCCAATGGAGCCGGTGGAGCCGAGAACGGTGAGTCGTTGTTTCATCATGGGGTCGTCAGGCGCGTGAGCATCATGGCCAGGGGCAGTGTGGGCAGCAAGGCATCCACGCGGTCAAGCACACCGCCGTGTCCGGGCAAAAGGCCACTGCTGTCCTTGACACCGGCACTGCGCTTGATGAGCGACTCCACCAGGTCACCCGACACGCTCATGGCCACCATGAACAACGCCGCAATCACCAGCAACCACCAGCCCTGCTGCGCCATACGGCTGTAGAAACTGGGCACTGCCGCCTGCCAGCGGGCATCGGCCGCCACCCAGACGAAGGCCATCACCATCACCCCCGCCAGGCCGCCCCACACGCCCTCCCAGCTCTTGCCAGGACTGATCGAGGGTGCCAACTTGCCCTTGGTAAACCGCAACCCAAACGCACGCCCCGCAAAGTAAGCAAAAATATCCGCCACCCACACCAGCAGCAGCACCGACAACAGAAAATTGATGCCCACATTGCGTGCCTGCACCACCGCCAGCCATGCCAACCACAAGGCCAACACCCCAGCGACCAGGCGCAAACCGGCCGGTATGCGGGGCCAGCCGGGCACCCCGGCCTTGAGCAGCCAGGCAGCCGCCAGGACCCACAGCCCGCCGCCTACCACCCACAGGGCAGTCAACGGGCGATCGACCCAGCCCAGCGCCCACGACCCGGCGCACAAGGCCACACAGGCCACACCCACCGCCACGGAACCTGCTTGGCCAAAGCCGCTCAGACGACCCCATTCCCAAGCCCCGGCAGCCATCAGAACCAGCACGACCAGCGTGAACGGTATGGTGTTGGCGTAGAAAAGCGTGGGCAACAAGATGGCCAGCAGAACAAGGGCTGTGATGACGCGCTGTTGAAGCATGGGGGCTTTCAGAACCTGTTCAGGTTCTCAACCCGGCATCGGATCAGGATGCGCGGACAGAATCTGTTCAGAGGTTTTGCCAAAACGGCGCTCGCGGCGGCTGAAGGCGTCGATGGCCTCGTCCAGGGCGGACTCATCGAAATCGGGCCACAGTCGGTTGCTGAAGAAGAACTCGGAGTATGCCGATTGCCAGAGCAAAAAGTTGCTGATCCGCATTTCTCCCCCGGTGCGGATCACGAGGTCGGGGTCGGGCACGTGGGCCAATCCCATCGCATTGTGCAGACTGGCCTCGGTGATGGGCTCGCCACGGGCAGCCAGCGATGCAGCCGCCTGCGCGATGTCCCAGCGGCCTCCGTAGTTGAAGCAGACGTTGAGCACCAGGCGGGTGTTGTCCGCCGTGGCGGCCTCTGCCTGACCCAGGCCGTCTCGCACCTTGGGCGAAAGGCTGCCACGTTCGCCCACAAAATGAAGACGCACGCCGTCTTTCTTGAGCTGGGGCACCTCGCGCGCCAGCGCCATCGCCAGCAGCTCCATGAGGCCGGAGACCTCGTCGGCGGGGCGGTTCCAGTTTTCGGAAGAGAACGCAAACACCGTGAGCACACCGACGCCGCGCTGCACGCAAGCGCGTGCGCAGCGGCGAAGTGAGTCAACCCCTTGCTTGTGGCCGGCCAGACGCGGCAGAAAGCGACGCGTAGCCCAGCGGCCGTTGCCATCCATGACGATGGCAATGTGGTGTGGCACCACCGGAGATACAGACATGGGAATGTTCAAGCCCTGGGGGCTCAAACCGCCATGATTTCCTGCTCTTTGGCGGTCACCAGCGCGTCGATCTCGGCGATGTGCTTGTCGGTGAACTTTTGCACTTCCGTTTCGGCGCGCTTCTGGTCGTCTTCGGACGCCAGCTTGTCCTTGACCATTTTTTTGACGGATTCGTTGGCATCGCGGCGCAGGTTGCGCACGGCGATCTTGGCGCTCTCGCCCTCATTGCGCGCGAGCTTCGTCATTTCCTTGCGACGCTCTTCGCTCATGGGAGGCATGGGCACGCGGATCAGGTCGCCCATGGAGGCCGGGTTCAAGCCCAGGTCGCTTTCGCGGATGGCCTTTTCAATCTTGGCGCCCATGCCCTTTTCCCAGGGCTGCACGCTGATGGTGCGCGAATCGATCAGCGCCACGTTGGCCACCTGGCTCAGTGGAACCAGGGAGCCGTAATACTCGACCTGCACCGTATCGAGCAGGGCCGGATTGGCACGACCGGTGCGAATCTTCTGCAGGTTGTTCTTGAACGCGGTGATGGACTGGTCCATCTTGGTTTCAGCAGTCTTCTTGATGTCGGCAATCGTCATGTTTTCTCCTCGGGCCGACCTGCATGCAATGCAGGCCTTTCCATCGTGATCAAGCGTAAACCAGCGTACCTTCGTCTTCGCCCATCACCACGCGCTTCAAGGCGCCGTGTTTGATGATGGAGAACACCTTCACGGGCAGCTTCTGGTCACGGCACAGGGCGAAGGCAGTCGCGTCCATGATGCCCAGATTGCGGGACATGGCCTCGTCAAAGCTGAGCTTGGTGTAGCGCGTCGCCGTGGGATCCTTCTGGGGGTCGGCAGTATAAACGCCGTCCACCTTGGTGGCCTTGAGCACCAGTTCGGCGCCAATTTCCGCGCCACGCAGGGCAGCTGCTGTGTCGGTGGTGAAAAACGGGTTGCCCGTACCGGCCGCGAAGACCACGACCTTGCCCTCTTCAAGATACTGCAGCGCCTTGGGGCGCACATAGGGCTCGACCACCTGCTCGATGGCAATGGCGGACATCACGCGGGCCACCAGGCCCTGCTTGTCCATGGCGTCGGCCAGGGCCAGGGCGTTCATCACGGTGGCCAGCATGCCCATGTAGTCGGCGGTGGCACGGTCCATCCCGACCGAGCCCCCGGCGACACCACGGAAAATATTGCCCCCACCGATCACCACGGCCACCTGGACACCCAGGCGGGTCACTTCGGCGATCTCCTCGACCATGCGCACGATGGTGGCGCGGTTGATACCGAAGGCGTCATCCCCCATCAGCGCCTCACCAGACAGCTTGAGCAAAATGCGCTTATGGGCTGGTGCAGCGTTGGACATGGGAAATTTCTCCAGTAAGTGGTACGAGGCTTTGGTGGGGTGGTTACAGGGAACGATCAGGCAGCAGCCTTGGCAGCAGCCACCTGGGCAGCCACTTCGGCAGCAAAGTCGTCCACCTTCTTCTCAATGCCTTCGCCCACCACGTACAGGGTGAAGCCCTTCACGTTGGTGTTGGCAGCCTTGAGCATCTGGGCCACGGTTTGCTTGCCGTCGGCAGCCTTCACGAAGACCTGGTCGGCCAGCGAGACTTCCTTGAGGTACTTCTGCACCGCGCCGTCGATGCGCTTGGCCGTGATTTCAGCGCTTTGTGCAGGCTTGCCGGCAGCCACGAGTTCCTTGTTGGCTTCGTCAGCCTTGCCTTCGGCGACCGAGCGCTCCTTGGCAATCAGATCGGCAGGCACGTCGGCGCTGGTCAGGGCCACGGGCTTCATGGCGGCCACGTGCATGGCAACGTCCTTGGCGGCGGTGGCGTCACCGTCGAACTCGACGACCACACCGATGCGCGAGCCGTGCAGGTAGGCTGCCAGATTGGAGCCGCTGAAGCGCTTGAAGCGGCGGAACGACATGTTTTCGCCGATCTTGCCGATCAGGCCCTTGCGCACATCTTCCAGCGTGGGGCCGAAGCTGTCTTGCTCGTAGGGCAGGGCACCCAGGGCTTCCACCGTGGCGGGGTTGTGCAGTGCCACCAGCTTGGCAGCGGCGTTGGCCATAGCAATGAAGCTGTCGTTCTTGGAAACGAAGTCGGTTTCGCTGTTGACTTCGACCAGAGCACCCGTGGTGCCGTCGATGTAGCTGGCGACCACGCCTTCAGCAGTCACGCGCGATGCGGCCTTGCCTGCCTTGGTGCCCAGCTTGACGCGCAGCAGCTCTTCCGCCTTGGCCATGTCGCCATCGGCTTCGGTCAGCGCCTTCTTGCATTCCATCATGGGGGCGTCGGTCTTGCCACGCAGTTCAGCCACCATGCTTGCGGTAATTGCAGCCATCTTTATTCCTTCAGTATTCAGTTCAGTCAGTTCAGATTCGGGCTAAAAAAAAGGGGGCTCACCAGGGGCCCCGCTTTTGTTCGCGACGGATCGCGCAGCCGGGCTATCAGGCAGCGGCTTCTTGCACTTCCACGAATTCGTCGGTGCTCTCGGCGGTTGCAGCCTTCACGACTTCATTCACGGCGTTGGCACGGCCTTCGATGATCGCGTCAGCGATGCCACGGGCGTACAGCGTCACGGCCTTGGCCGAGTCGTCGTTACCAGGGATCACGTAGTCAATGCCTTCGGGCGAGTGGTTGGTATCAACCACACCGATCAGCGGGATGCCCAGCTTCTTGGCTTCGGCCACGGCGATCTTGTGGAAACCCACGTCGATGATGAAGATGGCGTCGGGCAGAGCAGCCATGTCCTGGATGCCGCCGATGTCCTTTTCGAGCTTTTCGATTTCGCGGGAGAACGTCAGTTGCTCCTTCTTGCTCAGGTTCTCGAGGCCAGCTTCTTGCTGAGCCTTCATGTCCTTGAGGCGCTTGATCGAGGTCTTCACGGTCTTGAAGTTCGTCAGCATGCCGCCCAGCCAGCGCTGGTCCACGAAAGGCACACCAGCGCGTTGCGCTTCGGTGGCCAGGATTTCACGGGCTTGGCGCTTCGTGCCGACCATCAGGATCGTGCCGCGGTTGGCAGCCAGTTGCTTGGCGAACTTTTGGGCTTCCTGGAACAGTGGCAGCGACTTTTCCAGGTTGATGATGTGAATCTTGTTGCGATGGCCGAAGATGTAGGGGGCCATCTTGGGGTTCCAGAAGCGGGTTTGGTGACCGAAGTGGACACCGGCTTCCAGCATTTCGCGCATGGTAACGGACATAAAAATACTCCAAAGGTTAGGTCTAAAATCAGCCCCAATATTTGCAGTGCCGTGATCCTCACGAACACTGCAACACCTTGACAGGGCTGCTTTGCGATTGGTCTTGCCGCAGCGGCCACGCCGGTTGTGCAAACCTTGCACCACTGCGCTACTGCTCCCAGCAAAACCCAAAGATTCTAGCACACCCATGCTCCCTGACCTGATCGCCACCCGTGAGCAACTGCGGGACGGCGCCACCACCGCGCCCGCCGAGCTGGAGCGCTGCATCGACGCCGCCCAGGCCGCATCCAACACCCACAGCTTTGTGCGCACGCTGTTTGACGAGGCACGCACCACGGCGATGCAGCCGGGTGTGGCCCAGTTGCCCCTGGCCGGGCTGGCGGCGTCGGTGAAGGACTTGTTTGACGTGGCCGGCCAACCCACCCCGGCGGGCTCCACCGCGCTCGCAGACGCTCCCACAGCATCCGAGGACTGCCCGGCCGTGGCCCGCCTGCGCGCAGCAGGTGCCAACCTGATCGGCCGCACCAACATGGTGGAGTTCGCGTTCTCTGGCGTCGGCGTCAACCCCCACTACGGCACGCCTGCTGCCTGGGATGCCCGCTTTGGCGCCCTGCCCGGCGCGCCCCGCGTGCCCGGCGGGTCTTCGTCCGGCGCCGGGGTATCGGTGGCCACTGGCGCAGCGTTCATCGGGCTGGGGTCGGACACCGGTGGCTCCATCCGCATTCCTGCAGCGCTCAACGGCATCGTGGGTTTCAAGAACACCGCCCGGCTGGTGCCTACCGCCGGCGCCGTGCCGCTGTCCACCACCCTGGACACCGCCTGCGCCATGACGCGCACCGTGCGCGACGCCATCGTGGCGCACGAGGTGCTGGCCGCCCGGCGCGTGACGCGCAGCCTGGCGCCGCTGTCCCAGTACCGGCTGGCGGTGCCGACCACCCTCTTCCTGGAAGGGCTCGACGCCCCCGTGGCGCGCGCCTTTGAGCGCAGCGTGGAAGCCTTGCGCCAGGCGGGCGCACAGATCGACACCATCGCCCTGCCCGCTGTGCTGGAGCAGCCCGCCTACGGCTTTGCCGCCCCAGAAGCCTACGCCTGGCACCGCGAGCTGCTGCAGCGCGCAGGCGACCGCTACGACCCCCGGGTGCGCATGCGCATCGAAAAAGGGGCCACGCTGATGGCCTGGGAATACATCGACCTGCTGCAGGCGCGCCAGCAATGGATTGCACGCATGATCGCCGACATGGAGCCGTACGACGCCCTGCTGTCCCCCACCGTGCCCATCCTGGCGCCACTGCTGTCCGATGTCGCTCCTGCAGATGGTGCGGACAAGGCCCGGGACGCCGCCCGCGATGCCGAGTTCTTCCGCGTCAACAACCTGCTGCTGCGCAACACCAGTGTGGTCAATCTGCTGGACGGCTGTGCGCTGTCGCTCCCCTGCCACGTGCAAGGGGAACTCCCGGTCGGGCTGATGGTCTGGCACGGGGCGCTCAGGGATGACACGGTGCTCAACATCAGCCTGCAGATCGAGCAAACACTACAAAAATAATAGCTACCAGCGCATGATTCACTAGCGCTACAAGCCAAAAACACCCAAATTCATGAAGATTGCTATCGTGGGCGCCGGCATTGTCGGCGTCACCACCGCGTACGAACTGGCCAGCGACGGCCACGAAGTCACGGTGTTTGAACAACGCAGTGCGGCCGCCGAAGAGGCCAGCTTTGCCACCGCCGGGCTGCTAGCGCCCCACCTGCTCAGCCCCTGGGCGCTGCCGGGCTTCGGCCAGCCGCTGCGACTGATGGGGACACAGGCCACCCTGCGGCTGGCTGGCGGCCTGACCCGCGCCAACTGGGCCTGGCTGCGTCGCTGGCGCAGCATGGCGCACAGCCACAGCGCCCCGGCCGCCGCGGTCGAACGCCTGGCGCAATACAGCCAAGCTCGACTACAAGCCATTGCGAACCAGCATGAGCTGGACTTTGAAGCCAGCGACGGCCGCCTGGTGCTGCTGCGCACCGAAGAAGACCGCACCCGCCTGCAACCCGCGCTGCAAGTGCTGCGCGACAGCGGCGTGGCCCTGCGTGAGATCGACGCCGATGTGGCGCGCCAGATCGAGCCTGGCCTCTCGCCCGAAGCCCCGCTGGCCGGCGCGATCCACCTGCCCGATGCACGCGCCGGCAACTGCCGTCTGTTTGCACAGTTGCTGCGCCAGGGCATCCAGGGTGCGGGGGTGCAGTTTGTGTTCAACACCCGCGTAGACCGCGTCGGCACCAGCCCCACGGGCGTGGTGCTGCAGGGCGAAACGGACCTGCGACGCTTTGATGCCGTGGTGCTGTGCGCCGGCGTGGCATCGGCCACGCTGCTGCCCGCACTGGGCCTGGGGCTGCCCATGGCGGCTGTGTACGGCTACTCCGTGAGCGCCCCACTGCGCGAATCCACCCACGCCCCCCGCGCCAGCGTGGTGGATGCGGGCCAGCAAATCTCCATCACCCGCCTGGGCCAGCGCGTGCGCATTGCCGGTGGCGCTGAACTGGCCGGGGCCGATGCCGAGCACCACACCCCCACACTGCAGCGCCTGTACCGCACGCTGAACGACTGGTTCCCCGGGGGCGCGCAGCTCTCATCCAACCTGCAGATCTGGCGCGGTGCCCGCACCATGCTGCCCGACGGTGCCCCGGTGGTGGGCGCCAGCGGCGTGCCGGGCCTGTGGCTCAACACCGGCCATGGCGCTGGCGGCTGGGCCCTGGCCTGCGGCAGCGCGCGGGCACTGGCCGACCTGATCGCGCAGCGGGAACCTGAGGTGTCGCTGGATGGGCTGGGCATGCGGCGGTTCTAAGAGCCTGTTCACAGGCCCGCCTGCGCTTTGCCCGCACGGGGCATCGGCGCACAATGGCAGGCGCGCTGCCGCTGGCAGCAGCCTTTGCCCCCTGCAGCCCATGCACCGCATCACCGCCCACCAGCCTTATCCCCTGTTCAACGCGGCCGCCACACGCCGCCTGGAAAAAGCCGCGGCAGCCGCCCTGCCCCCGCACACGCTCATGCAGCGCGCCGGCCTGGCCATCGCCCAACTGGCCCAGTCGCTGGCACCCCACGCACGCACCGTGTGGATTGCCTGCGGCCCCGGTAACAACGGGGGTGACGGGTTGGCGGCTGCCATGCACCTGCAGCGCAGTGGCCGCAGAGTGGTCGTGACCTGGCTGGGCCAGCCCGATACGGCCCCGGCGGATGCCAGGGCCTCCTGGCAGCGCGCACGGGATGCGGGCGTATCCTGGGCAGACACTGCCCCCGACGATCTGGGGGCCAACGACCTGTGCATTGATGCGCTGCTGGGCATTGGCGTCTCTTCGTCACCCCACAGCTCCGCACGCGCGCCCGACGCAAGGCTCAGAGCCTGCCTGCAAGCCCTGCACCACAGCCCGGCCCCCGTGCTGGCCGTGGACCTGCCCAGCGGGCTGGACGCGGACACCGGCCAGTTTGCCGCGGGCCTGGCGCCCGACACCCCACCCCACCTGCACCACCAAGCGCCCCCGCCACGCCACACGCTGAGTCTGCTCACCCTCAAGCCCGGCCTGTTCACCGCCGCCGGGCGGGACGCAGCAGGCCAGGTCTGGCTGGATGATCTGGGCGTAGAACCCGGGCACGAGCCGCCCAACGCCTGGCTCTCCGGCCCCGCCCTGCCCGCCCCCCGCGCCCACGCCAGCCACAAGGGCAGCTATGGCGACGTGGCCGTGGTGGGCGGCGAAGGACTGGCAGCGCGGGGCATGGGCATGGCGGGCGCCGCATTGCTGGCCGCTTCGGCCACTCTGCACAGCGGCGCGGGCCGGGTGCTGGTGGCCCTGCTGGACGATGGGCATCTGCAACTGGACCTGCAGCAGCCGGAGTTGATGTTCCGCCGCTTTGACGCCCTCGCGCTCGAACAGCTCACCGTGGTCTGCGGCTGTGGCGGCGGGCAGGCCATCGCACGCGTGCTGCCCGAAGTCATCACCCGCGCGGCCCGGCTGGTGCTGGATGCCGACGCGCTCAACACCATCGCCACCCAGGCCGCACTGCACGCGCTGGTGGTGGCACGCGGACAGCACGGGCAACCCACGGTGCTCACACCGCACCCGCTGGAGGCTGCGCGCCTGCTGGGCCTGACCACGGCCGAGGTCCAGGCCCACCGGCTTGGGGCCGCGCAGCAGCTGGCAGACCAATTCAACTGCGTGGCGGTGCTCAAGGGCTCGGGCACCGTGGTTGCCGCACCCGACCGCGTGCCCGCCATCAACCCCACGGGCAATGCGCGGCTGGCCACGGCGGGTACGGGCGATGTGCTGGCAGGCATGGTGGGCGCCCACCTGGCCGCCGGTGCCAGCGCCTTGCGCGCGGCGAGTGAAGCGGTGTACCAGCATGGCCAGGCGGCTGATGATTGGCCAGCACGCCAGGCGCTGACGGCCAGTGCGCTGGCGCAGCGCGTGGGCGGAAGCTGAGCCTCAGGCCAGCAAGGTCACCTTCTTGAGCGGCTTGAGCACGCTCGACGGTGTCATGCCAAAGGTCTGCCGGAACATGCGGCTGAAGTGGGCCGAATCAGAAAACTCGCCATGTAGCGCCGCGTCGGTCAGGCGCGAGCTGACCGCCAGCCCCGCCATCGCCAACCGCACCTGGGACCAGACCCGATAGGTGCGCAAGCTCACCCCCATTTCGGCGCGAAACAGGTGGTTGAAACGCGATGCTGAAAGCTGGACGCCCGAGGCCAGGTCACCCCGAGCCACCCGCCCCGCCTGCGGATGGCGCAGCACATGCAGGCTGCGGACGACGCGTGGGTCGAGTGGCGCCACCTCGCTATCGAGCGGGCAACGCAGCAAGGCGGGCAGGTCGAAGTGATGCAGATAACCCTCCATGGCACTGCGCGCGCCCACAGGGGCTGCAACGTCCACCACCACCCCCCCCTCTTGCCCGAACAGCCCCCGCAGGCCGCGCGCCTGCGCCGAATCTGGCTCAAGGTACACCAGCGCCACCACTTCACCACAGGGGTCGAACAGATGCTCCACCCCGGCGTCGACCAACGCGCTGTGGCAGGTCTCCACACGCCCTGGCCCCCAGTGCACCGCAAACCGGCCCGAGAGCCCCATCAGCAGCACCGGCGACGCATGGCAGTGCCAGCCCGTGGCCGGGATCTCCCCGACGTAGAGCGCGCGGTCAGTGCCCAGGGTCAGTGTGTTGCGTGCCGGCATAGCCCAAACCTACAAGTTTTTTTACCGCGTTCTCCGTAGCCTTGCCTCTCCCGCCAGGGGCCGAGCGTGTGTTGAGGCTTGTAGCAGCAGTCCCTGGCATGCACGCAGCCATATCCTTGGAGAACGCTTCTTGAAACGCATCGTTATTTCTGTCGCAACGGCTCTGGTACTGGGCACGGTCGGCCTCTACTACGGGGCACCTTCGCTGTTCAAAGAGCCTCTGCTCAGCGCCAATCGCCATCTGTCCGGCCTGGAAGAAAAAACCGCTGATGCGGCCATGCACACCATCCACTACCTGGATAACGGCACTCCCCCAAACCCCGCGTCGGTTCACAGCAGTGACACACCCATCGTTCTGCTGCACGGCATTTTTGCGGAGAAAGACCATTGGGTGGATTTTGCGCGACCGCTCACCGGCCAGTACCGGGTGATTGCCCCAGATATCCCGGGCTTTGGCGAGAGCACACGGCGAGACGACCAGCCCTACGACTATGCCGCCCACGTCACGCGGCTGGCCGCGTTTCTGGACGCGCTCGGCCTTGCGAGAGTGCATCTGGCGGGCAACTCGATGGGCGGCACCATCGCCGCTCTCTTTGCTTTGCAGCATCCCGAGCGCGTGGCCAGCGTGGCGTTCATCGGCGCACCCCACGGCATCCGCTCGCCCCAGCCCAGCACCATGGACCGCCTCATCGACGCCGGGCAACGCCCGCTGGTGGCCCACGATGCCACCGCCTTCAAAGCGATGATGGAGTTGGTGTTTGAAAAGCGCCCCTTCCTGCCCTACCCCATCCTGCATGCCTCCGAGCAGGACGCGCTGCGCAACGCTGCATCCAACACCCGCCTGTGGGACGCGCAGCTGAAAGACCGCTATCTGCTGGAACAACACCTGGCCCGCCTGCAGCAGCACCCCACCCTGGTCCTGTGGGGCGACAGCGACCGCGTGTTCGACCGAAGCGGCCTTCAGACGGTGCAGAAGCTGCTTCCGCAGGCACACATCGCCGCGCTGCCCGGCATTGGGCACCTGCCCATGATGGAAGCCCCCGCCGACACGGTACAACGGTATGCGCGCTTTCTGGAGCAATCGAGCGCCCCTCAAGCCGCCAAGCATGCACATTTCAATAAAAAATAGCCGCAAGCGCATGTTCTATATGCGCTTGCAGCTATCAATTAAATAGCAATGGTGAGGCGAGCTGGAGGGCCTTGGTCCACCAGCTCGACGGCCTCAGCCGCGGCGTGGCTTGCGCGCTTTGCCTTTGCTGGACTTACCCGCCACCGCCTTCTTGACCGAGGCTTTGAGCGACTGGATCGGCGAACGCGCGGCCCGCTCGCGGGTCAGGCCTGCCTGCTCGGTGGCAGATGGACCTGCAGCCTTGTCGGCTTTGCGTCCGCCGGACCGACCACCCGCCTTGCGGGCGCCACCACCAGCCCCCTCGGTGCCCACACCCTTGTCCTTGAGCGCGCGGCCCAGCAGCTCCTCGCCTTCGCGCACCAGGCGGAAGTCGATCTTGCGCCCGTCCAGATCCACACGGCTCACCTGCACCCGCACCCGCGCGCCGATGGCGTAGCGGATACCGGTGCGCTCGCCGCGCAGCTCCTGGCGCGCCTCGTCGAACTTGAAGTATTCGCCGCCCAATTCGGTGATGTGCACCAGTCCCTCGACGTACATCGCGTCCAGCGTCACGAAGATGCCGAAGCTCGTCGCAGCACTGACCACGCCACTATATTCCTCGCCCAGGTGCTCGCGCATGTACTTGCACTTGAGCCAGGCTTCCACATCGCGGCTGGCCTCGTCGGCGCGGCGCTCGTTGGCACTGCAGTGCAGACCGGCAGCCTCCCAGGCCTGGGTGTCGCGGCTGGGCGGTTTCACATCCTTGCGTGGCTTGGTGCCAGGTGCGGCCACGCGCGCAGCCAGACGTTTGGCCAGTTTGGCATGGGCTTCGCCGGGTGTGGGCAAGGACGGCAGCGCGTACTTCGTCTTGCTCAGGATGGCCTTGATGACCCGGTGCACCAGCAAGTCGGGATACCGACGAATGGGGCTGGTGAAATGGGTGTAGGCATCGAACGCCAAGCCGAAGTGGCCGCTGTTGATGGGCGTGTAGATGGCCTGCTGCATGGAGCGCAGCAGCATGGTGTGGATCTGCTGTGCGTCGGGCCGATCCTTGGTCGCCGTAGCAATCGCCTGGAAGTCGCCCGGCTTGGGGTCGTCGCCAATCGTCATGCCCACAGCCATGGCCTTGAGGTAGTTGCGCAGGATCTCCTGCTTCTCGGGCGTGGGGCCTTCGTGCACGCGGAACAGGCCCGGCTGGCCACCCTGTGCAATGAAGTCGGCGCTGCACACGTTGGCGGCCAGCATGGCTTCCTCGATGAGCTTGTGCGCGTCGTTGCGGGTGCGCGGCACGATCTTTTCGATGCGGCCGTTTTCGTCACACACAATTTGCGTCTCGGTGGTCTCGAAGTCCACGGCGCCGCGCGCCTGGCGCGCGATGAGCAGCGCACGGTACACGTCATGCAGGTTGAGCAGGTCCTTGACGCGGTCCTTGCGCTTGCTGGCTTCCGGGCCGCGCGTGTTGGCCAGGATGGCTGCGACCTCGGTGTACGTGAAGCGCGCGTGGCTGAACATCACGGCCGGGTAGAACTGGTACGCGTGCACCTCGCCCTTGGCGGTGACCAGCATGTCGCAGACCATGCACAGGCGCTCCACCTCGGGGTTGAGCGAGCAGAGCCCGTTGCTGAGCTTCTCGGGCAGCATGGGGATCACGCGGCGCGGAAAGTACACGCTGGTGGCGCGGTCGTAGGCATCGATGTCGATGGCACTGCCCGTCTCCACATAGTGGCTCACGTCGGCAATCGCCACCAGCAGGCGCCAGCCCTTGCTGCGGCCGACCTTGGCGGGCTCGCAGTACACGGCATCGTCGAAGTCACGCGCATCTTCGCCGTCGATGGTGACCAGGGGCACGTCGGTCAGGTCGACGCGGCGCTTCTTGTCCTGCGCGCGCACCTTGTCGGGCAGCTCCTTGGCCTGGGCCAGACACTCGGCCGAGAACTCGTGCGGCACGCCGTACTTGCGCACCGCGATCTCGATCTCCATGCCCGGGTCGTCGACCTCGCCGAGCACTTCGGTGATGCGGCCCACGGGCTGGCCGAACAGGGCCGGCGGCTCGGTCAGCTCAACCACCACGACCTGCCCGGGCTTCGCGGCGCCCGTGGCGCCCTTGGGGATCAGTACATCCTGGCCATAGCGCTTGTCTTCGGGAGCCACGAGCCACACACCGCTTTCCTGCAGCAGTCGGCCGATGATGGGCTGGGGTGGACGCTCGATGATTTCCACAACGCGGCCCTCGGGACGGCCACGGCGGTCCTGGCGCACGATGCGCACGCGCACACGGTCCTTGTGCAGGACTGCGCGCATTTCGTTCGGGGGAATATAGATGTCGCCTTCGCCATCGTCGCGGATGACGAAACCGTGTCCATCACGGTGCCCTTGCACGCTGCCTTCGATCTCTTGCGACAAATGTGTGGCTGGCTGCGTGCCGGGGGTGGATTTTTTGTTATACAATCTTAGTCTTTCCTGAAATGCCCAGGTGGCGGAATTGGTAGACGCACTAGTTTCAGGTACTAGCGAGTAACATCGTGGAGGTTCGAGTCCTCTCCTGGGCACCAAGTTTAACGAGAACCAGCGATGGTTTTCATAATATCGAAGCCGCTGTACACCCAGCGGCTTTTTTGTTTGCTGAGATGTTTTGCATGCCCTGCTGCGGCTCAACGATTTTTGAGCCGACGGCACATTTTTTTGAAAACTCTTCAGAAGCCCGAATTTCTTGTCCTATAATTCGAGGCTGATCTGAAAGCCCAGGTGGCGGAATTGGTAGACGCACTAGTTTCAGGTACTAGCGAGTAACATCGTGGAGGTTCGAGTCCTCTCCTGGGCACCAAACATATAAAAAGCCGTTGCATCCGCAACGGCTTTTTTGTTTTCAAACCATCAAAGCAAAGAAAAAAACGAGACCGCCAGCGGTCTCGTTTTTCGTTCTGTCTGCTGCCCTGAGGGTACACGCGCCGCGGCGCGCGCCCCAGCCCTTCAACTACTTGCGCAGCAGCGTCTTGAGCACGTTCTGCAAACGGCGTGCGTTCGCCGCATCGCTATTGCTCGCCAGCACGCGCGCCACATCCTGGCCCCAGGTCTGGGTGGGCGCAGGGTCGTTGCGGCGCGTCAGCAACTGCAGTTGCAACATCCGCCGCGCAGCAATGTGCTCGGCAGGCGTTGGGGCCTCGGCCGCCATTTCAAGGCGCAGCAGCGCTTCTGCCGCATCGCCCTTGGGCGCAGCCGACAATGCCTGTGTCCAGGCACTGCGCACCGACGCCGTCACACCCGAACCCAAATCTTGCGTGCCGGGGACCAGCGCAGCATCGCGCTTTTCCCATGCGGTCAACAGCTGGGTCAAGGCTTCGCCGTGGGCCTGTGCGGCCAGCTTCTTCAGGGCCAGCTGTGCGTGCTCCATCGCCTCGCGCTGAGCACGGAATGCTGTGTCCCCCAAGCGAGGGCCACGGTCCTCGAAGGCTGGACGATCACCAAAACGGCCTCCCCGGTCAGCGCGATCGCCCATGCGGCCATCACTGCGTGGGCCGCGGGCACCGTCACGGTCGCCAGGACGACCATCGCGGCGGTCTCCGGGTCGCGCACCACGGCCGGGGGCCACCGGAGCGTCTTTCTTCATGCCAGGGCGGTCATCCCCACGCACCGCCACAACAGGTCGTGCAGCAGGCTTGGGGGCTGCAGGTGTCGCCGCAGGCGCGGCTGCAGCGGTGTCACCACCTTCCGCAGCCTCGGCAGAGGCCTCTGCTGCAATTTCAGTAGCAGCTGGAGCAGCACTCGCCTGCGCGTCGGCATGCGACTGGGCATCCTTGTTGGCCGTGGCGACCGCTTCAGCCGCCTGGGCTTGGCCGCGCAATGCAGCCTCCAGCGCCTGCATCGCAGCACGGATCTGCTGCGCATCACCCGTGGCGTTGGCAGCCTCCAGAGCCTTGGAAGCGTCCAGAACGACGCGGTCCCGCGCACTCAACTCGGTGACAGCACG
Source organism: Acidovorax sp. K2F (assembly GCF_025246485.1). NCBI lineage: Bacteria > Pseudomonadati > Pseudomonadota > Betaproteobacteria > Burkholderiales > Comamonadaceae > Acidovorax > Acidovorax sp. K2F. Next base: position 48,049 of record NZ_JAOBSQ010000030.1, on the reverse strand, counting down.
ATCACGATCCGCAGACTTGCGGTTGAACGCTTCATCAATGGGCTTGCGGAATGCGTCCCACAGCTTTTGCTCGTGCTTGCGATCCAGCGGCACGGTCTGTGCCTCAGCCTGCCAGCGCTGTTGCAACGCCTTGACGGCATCGATGCGCAAAGCGGGTGCCGCGCCCAAGGCTGTGGCCTCATCGATCATCGCGTGGCGACGCGCCAGACTTTCCTTCTGTGCAGCCTCCAGGGGGGCAGCGGCCAGGGCAATGGCCTGTTTCCACAGGGGCTGCAGCTCTGCAAAAATCTTCTCGCCCACATGCCCGCCTTCGCGCCAGCGGTCGCCGAACTGATACAGCGAGCGGTTGATGGCCTTCCAGTCGCCCGACGCAGCGTGTTCTTGCGCCCAGGCCTTGACCTCCTCGATCAGCGCCAGGCGCTGAGCCTTGTGCTCGGCCGCTTCAGTGCGGATCTTGTCCAGCCAGGCCTCGACCACCTTGTGCGCCGCGTTGCAGGCTTCATCAAATTTCTTCCACAGGGCGTGGTTAGGCGCACCACCCTGGTCTGCCTGCTTCCACTGGTCTCGCAGATTGCGCAGGGTCTCCTGCATCTTGCGGCCACCCAGGGCCTGACCCTCGGGGCGGTTGAGCAGCGCTTCGGCCTTGGCCACCAGGTCTTCACGCACCTGGTCGGCACTCCAGCGTTGCCAGCCTTCCAGCTCACCGGCAGCCACCAGCGCCGTGTGCACCTGCTGCTCCAGGGCATTGTCAATGTGTTTGCCATGCACCTTGAGCACGGCGCGCAGCGCAGCCGCCGCGCCAGCGCTGGCCTTGCCATGGCCTTCAGCGGTTTCTTTTTCGAGCGTCGCCAGCGCATCGCGCACCAGTTGGTGCGCCTTTTCGATCACCTCTGGCGCCACCTTGGGTTTGGCGACGCGGGCTGGCTTGCTGGCCGCTGCTGAAGCAGCCGCAGCGGCGGCGGCCTCCGTGGGCAGGCCACGGGCAGCGCGCAATTCGTCCGCCCAAACAGGCACGGGAGGCAGGGGCGCGGAGACATCTTCTGCCGCTGCAGCCGCCTGGGCGACTGCGGGCTGAAAAGCCTCCCACACCACCAGCAACTGGGTGCGAGAGGCATCCAGCAAAGGGGGGAACCGCGCTTCGACGCTCGCCCAGCTCGCATCGCCCGTGAGCTCCTGGGCCTGCTCCTGCCAGCGCGCCACATCGGCACGCAGCAGCTCCAGCGCAGCATGGGCATCACGCCAGGGTTTGGTGGAGAGCACTTCAATGCGCTGCGCCAGCAGCACAGCGGCCTCGCGCTGCACCTGCACGCGGTGCTGCAGGTCTTCAATGACCTTCACACGGTCCGCCAGCTGCACCTTGAGCAGCGACAGCGGCTCGCGCGACAGAGGCGCACCCGCCTTGGCGGCATCCCGCTGCCAGGCCAGGGCATCTGCAATATTGAGCTTGGGGGCCGCCAGCAGTGCCTGGGCCTTGTCCGCCCATTCGGCCGCAATAGCCTCTTGCCCCTTGGCACGACGGATTTCGTCCAGCCGTTCGCGCACGGCGCGGGCTGCGCCCTTGTCACGTCCGCTCAACTCCTTGAACACCTCCTGCAGCTGCTCAGGCGCTGGCTGCGTGGCCAGCCAGTCACGGATGCGGGAAGCGCGCTCACCCGATGTAGCGGCAGAAAAAGCGCCGCCGGTCAGCGCATCGAGCGGGTGCGGCTCGTGGGTTTTGGCCGGGGCCGGATTCACTTCAGGTGCGTCGGACATTTTGCTGCGGGAAAAAAATGGAAACATGGATCCAATGGATTACGAAGGCGTCCCTGGCGCAGGGCCTGGGGCCGTGCCCGAGCGACCGCACCATGCGCACGCCAGGACAACAAAAGGGCTATTTTCACCGGATTGGGCCAGCAAGCCGTGGCGGGGAGCATCGTCCACACCAGCCAGGTGATCTGGCACAAGGCTTTGCGAGGCAGGCCGCCCCGCCGATGGACCTCTGCGAGAACGCCGCGCGACACTCCGGGCGAAGGGTCGCCGCTCTAGGGAACAGCCCCCATTATCTATATATAAGACAGCGCCGCCCACCCACAAGGCGAAGCACCAATAAGAAAGCCCGACGAGCAGTGCCTGAAGGGCCTGCCCGCCGGGCTTGACGGCTGACACAACGGTCTTTGCCATCGGTCGCGATGCGGAGAGAAAGGTCCGCATGGCGAGGAGGCAAGGTATTGCCTCCAGGGGTTGCCATGGAAGCGGCATCTGCTGCACCTTGGCACTGAATGCCCTCGGAGGGAGACTTCGCTTCGTCTGGCGATGCCTGAAATCTACAGGCGCCTCCACCTTATCAAACTCACTCGGCCAACTCAAATCGGATTCTCAATGGCGGAGAAAAGCCCGATTGAATTTGACATGGTGATGTCAGCCACCACCGGCCCACCCACAGCGCTGAACAGCCCCTCACCCCCACAAAAACTGTGATTTTTCACATGTTTTTCATAATTTTTATGTCTTAAAAATAGTTTTGTTAGTATTGACTATGCATTTAGTGAGCTTCTAGAATCCGCCAGCCCCAAAAACAGGGCTAGTACAAACCCCAATCGCTGCCGAACCCGGCTAAGTCAATCCAGGGCGCCAAGCACTCCACAGACGTGCAGCCCGGACTTGATGGCGTACCAATCCAGGCGATCTGCCAGCAAAGCACAGTCCACTGCGACTGCTCCGCTCCACTGGCCCGCCTCAGAAAGGAAGAGCTATGACAGCGTCAGGAAAAATAGTCTCCGGCGTGCGAACCTTCGCGGCCGACGTGACCGAAGGTTTTCTTGAAATCACCCACAACAGCTTCGCCCTTATCGGCTTGGCCGTTGCCTTTGTCGTCATTGCCCTCACTGCACGGCCCGATCTGCGCCAGGCTGGTGAAGAGCAATTGATGAACTGGCTGCAAGCCCGTCAGGTTGAAATGCTGGGCATGCCCATCGAACCGGAAGCCAGCGAGCGCGCTACGGCGGTGAACCCCAAGGATCTGCCCAAAGAGCAGGCAGCCGTGGCCTTCTGGCTCAGCAAAAAGTACCGCGTGGCGCCTGAGCCCCTGAGCGCTCTGGTGGCCGAGGCCTACGAGATTGGCACCCGCGCAAAGATCGATCCCACCCTGATCCTGGCCATCATGGCCATTGAGTCGAGCTTCAACCCATTTGCCGAAAGCGCCGTGGGCGCACAGGGGCTCATGCAGGTGATGACCCGCGTGCACACTGACAAGTACCAGAACTTCGGCGGTCACTTTGCAGCCTTTGACCCGGTGAGCAACCTGCGGGTCGGTGTGAAGGTGCTGCAGGAATGCATCGCTCGCGCTGGCTCGCTCGAAGGCGGCCTGCGCTTTTATGTGGGTGCAGGCAACATGGCCGACGACGGAGGCTATGCCGCCAAGGTGATGGCGGAACATTTACGCCTGCGCCAGGTGGCCGGCGGTCGCGCAGTGCCTTTCAATCCTCCGCCCTCCTTGTCTACCCAGGCTCCTGTGCAGAGCATCCCCGCAGCGGTACCCCGCACCACAGCCCCTGCAGCAGTCAGCGACAAGGTGGCTTTGCTGACACCTGGCCTGTAACCCTGCAGGCTCCCGGCACCCAGGCAACAACCCTGGCGCCCAGCGGTTCGGACGGTGCGGCACTGGCGCCGTGTCGGCTACACTAACGGGGTACGCGACTGGCGATAGGCGCAACATCCTGCCACTGGATGTTGCCGCTGACGTGGAAACCAGCAAGAACCTACTTCTTGTGAACCACTGGGAAGCGTGCCGCAGGGGCCCTGCCCCATGCGTTCAGCCGTTCGCCTGGGCAGCCCTTGTTTCAAGGGACACAAGTTCATAGGACTGCCAATCATGTACGACCGCAAAATTCTTGTCGAACAAACCGACCCCGAGCTGTTTGCTGCCATCCAGGCGGAGAACGCGCGCCAAGAGCACCACATCGAGCTGATCGCCAGCGAGAACTACGCCTCCCCCGCCGTGATGTGGGCCCAGGGCACCCAGCTGACCAACAAATACGCAGAAGGCTACCCAGGCAAGCGCTACTACGGTGGCTGCGAGCATGTGGACGTGGCCGAGCAACTGGCCATCGACCGGGTCAAGCAGCTGTTCGGCGCAGAAGCCGCCAACGTGCAGCCCCACTGCGGCGCATCGGCCAACGAGGCCGTGTTCCTGGCCTTCTTGAAGCCCGGCGACACCATCATGGGCATGAGCCTGGCCGAAGGCGGCCACCTTACACATGGCATGCCGCTGAACATGTCGGGCAAGTGGTTCAACGTGGTGTCCTATGGCCTGGATGCCAACGAAGCCATCGACTACGAAGCGATGGAGAAAAAGGCGCACGAGACCAAGCCCAAGCTGATCATCGCCGGTGCCTCGGCCTACAGCCTGCACATTGACTTCGCACGTTTTGCCAAGGTGGCCAAGGACGTGGGCGCGATCTTCATGGTGGATATGGCCCACTACGCCGGCCTGATTGCCGCCGGTGTGTACCCCAACCCCGTGCCCCACGCCGACGTGGTCACATCCACTACGCACAAGAGCCTGCGCGGCCCCCGTGGCGGCATCATCCTGATGAAGGCACAGCACGAGAAGGCCATCAATAGCGCCATCTTCCCCGGCCTGCAAGGCGGCCCGCTGATGCACGTGATTGCTGCCAAGGCCGTAGCCTTCAAGGAAGCGCTGCAGCCCGAGTTCAAGGCCTACCAGGAGCAAGTGGCCAAGAACGCCAAGGTCGTGGCTGAGACGCTGACCGCACGCGGCCTGCGCATCGTGTCCGGCGGCACGCAAAGCCACGTGATGCTGGTGGACCTGCGCGCCAAGGGCATTACCGGCAAGGAAGCCGAGGCCGTGCTGGGCGCCGCCCACATGACCATCAACAAGAACGCGATCCCCAACGACCCTGAAAAGCCGATGGTGACCAGCGGCGTGCGCATTGGCACCCCCGCCATGACCACGCGTGGCTTCAAGGAAGAAGAAGCCCGCATCACGGCCAACCTGATTGCCGATGTGCTGGACAACCCCCGCGACGAAGCCAACATCGCCGCCGTGCGTGCCAAGGTCAACGCCCTGACCGCTCGTTTCCCGGTCTACCGTTAAGCAACAAGCCGGTCCTCAGCGCCCATGAAGTGCCCCTTCTGCAGCCACCTCGAAACGCAAGTTGTTGAAACGCGGGTGTCTGAGGATGGGGTCTTCATCCGCCGCCGCCGCCAGTGCGGCGCGTGCGACAAGCGCTTTACCACCTACGAGCGGCCGGAAGTGAACTTCCCGGCCATCGTCAAAAAAGACGGCCGGCGCATTGAATACGACCGCAGCAAGCTGCTGGGCTCTTTCAACCTGGCGTTGCGCAAGCGACCGGTCAGCACAGACCAGATCGACAGCGCCATCGAGCGCATCGAAGAAAAGCTGCTCAACCTGGGCCAGCGCGAAGTGATCTCCAGCCGCATTGGTGAGTTGGTGATGCGCGAGCTCAAGAAGCTCGACAAGGTGGCTTACATCCGCTTTGCCAGCGTGTACCGCAGCTTTGAAGACATCGACGACTTTCGCGCCATGGTGGATGAGGTGCGCAAGTAGCCACGCCCCCCAGGGTGGCCGTCACGCGGATGACCGCCCCTTTGCAGCCCCCGCACCTGCTACCTCGTCTGGCCAATGCAGAGCGCGGCACCGTTGGCATACATTGCGCACTCCCAGGTTCTGCCATGGCCCCTGCGCATGTCGCGCAAGCTACTCTGCAATTGCTACTAATTTGATAGCTATCGCAGCATGATGGACTAGCGCTTCAAGCAGTTTTTACATCAAAACCGCCATCCAACACTTCGGCAAGCACTGCGCAGGTGCCTGACAATGCGCGCGGTGAAAACCCGCCATTTCCTGCAGCTGGTGCTGCTGTCTGCCCTGTGGGGCGCTTCCTTTTTGTTCATCCGCATCGCCAGCCCGGTACTGGGTCCGAATGTGATGGCCGCGCTGCGCATTGGGCTGGCCACTCTCACGCTGATCGGCATCATGCGCTGGGCGGGTGAGCCCTGGCCCTGGCGCCACTGGCGGGAACTGCTGGGGCTGGGTGCGCTGACGGTGGCAGCGCCTTTTCTGCTGTACGCCTGGGCGGCACTGCACCTGCCTGCGGGCTACAGCTCTCTGCTGAACACCATGGCCGTGCCGTTTGGCGTGATCGCCGCCGCCTGGATGAAGGAAGACACGCTGAGCACGCGCAAATGGGCGGGCTGCCTCTGCGGCTTTGCAGGGGTCGCGCTGATCGTGCAGCTGGGGCCTGTGGCGCCCACCTCGGCGGTACTGCTTGCGGCAGGCGCGTGCGTGACCGCTGCGGCGTGCTACGGCCTGTCTCTCACCTGGATGAAGCGGGCGACCACCCGCATGTCACCGCTGTCGATCGCGGCCGGTATCCACGCCGCTGCCCTGGTTCTGCTGCTGCCCGGGGCGGCCTGGACATTGCCCACCGCACGTTTCACTCCCGAGGCGCTGGCCGCCGTAGCCGTGATGGGCATCGTGACCTCGGGGCTCGCCTACTGGCTCAACCTGCGGGTCCTCAAACATGTCTCGCCCGTGGCCGCCATGAGTTCCGCCTTCATGATCCCGCTGTTCGGCGTGGCCTGGGGCCATATCTTTCTGGGCGAGGCACTGGGGCCGGGCATGCTCTGGGGCGGCGCGCTGGTGCTGGTGGCGACCGGGCTGGTCACCGGCTTCAACCCGCTGCAATGGCTGGGCGCGCTGCGCCGCACAGACGACTAAGCGGCGGACTCCCCCACCCAGCGTGCACCCAACGCCTTTGGTGTTCCTCAGCGCGCGGCAGGCGCAACGCGGGTGATGCGGTGGGTAGCGGGTGGTGCCACCGGGCTCTGCAGCCGGAAGTACGCCTCCAGCGCATCCAGGTCCAGCTCACCCACGCGCCGGTCCTGGCCTTGCGTCAGCACCGTGAAGTTGTCACCACCGCTGTCCAGAAAGCTGCTCATCACCACACGCACGGACTGCATGTCTGTCACCGGCGCACCATTCAGCACCATGTGGCTGATGCGCGCCCCGGCGGGCTGGCTCAGGTCGTAGCGGTAACTGAACCCGCCGGACACCGACAACACCCGGGGCCGCTGCACCGTGTTGCCCCCGCTGGCGAACTGCTGCTCCAGCACCGCGCGGATCTGCGCACCCGTGAAGGTCTTGATCACCAGCTGGTTGCCAAAAGGCTGCACCGCATACAGCTGGCCGTAACGCACCAGCCCTTGCTCATCCGGCACCAGGTCAGCGCGCAGGCCGCCCGGGTTCATGAAGGACAGCTGCGCACCACCATCCGCAGGCGCTCGTGTAGCCAGCAGCTGGGCGTCCGCCACCAGATTGCCCAGCACGCTCTCCAGCGCCGCGTTGGGCTGGCGGCGCATGGCCCCTTGGGCCTGCCCCACTGGACGCTGGGCCAGCGGAATGGCGGCAGCGCGGTAGGTGTCGATGATCTTTTGCACGCCGGGATCCGCAGGGAACGTCGGCACGGCCGTGGTCAGCGGCACCGGCCCCTGGGCGCCCGTGAAGGCCTCGCCCTGCACCACCACATTGCGCGCCGTCTTGCTCACCACACGGCGGGTCTGCGTATCCACGCGCAGCTGGATGTCGGTGAGCAGCGTGCCGTACTGGCCTGCGCTGGTCAGCAAAAACGGCTTGGCCGGGTTCACGCGGCTGTAGTCGCACACATAGGCCTGGTGCGTGTGGCCCGAGACCACCACATCCACGGCCGGGTCCAGGCGCTCCAGGATGGGCACGATGTCGCCCGACAGACCTGCGCAGCTGGTCTCCTGCACGCCCGCCGTGGTGCCCCCGCCTTCATGGATGGCCACCACAATCACATCGGCGCCTTGGGCCTTGAGCTGAGGGATCAGCGCGTTGGCCGTGGCCGCCTCGTCCTCAAAACGCAGCCCAGCGACCCCGGACGGGCTGACCATGGTCGGTGTGGCCTGCAGCGTGAGGCCGATAAACCCCATGGTGACGGTGACACCGCCTTCGGTAAACCGCTTGAGCCCTGTGGCGGGCAGCAGGGTGCGCCCGTCTTCACGCACCGTGTTGGCCGCCAGCAGGCCAAATTGGGCGCCCTCAAAAGGTTTGCTGATGCGGCAAGGCTCGCGCGAGGTGAATTTCTCGCAGCCACCGTTCTGCAGCCGCAGCAGCTCGCGCCAGCCCCGGTCGAACTCGTGGTTGCCGACCGCGTTGAAGTCGATCTGCATGCGGTTGACGGCCTCAATGGTGGGCTCGTCCAGGAACAGCGACGACACCAGCGGCGAGGCGCCCACCATGTCACCCGCAGAGACCACCGCATGGTGCGGCGACTGGGCCTTGAGGGCTGCCATGGCGCTGGCGAAATACGCCATGCCCCCCGCAGGCGCCAGCACCGGTCCCGTGGGCCCCTGCACTCGATGCGCCATGTGGGGCGGCTCCAGGTTGCCGTGCAGGTCGTTGAAGCCAATGAGGGTGATGTCGATGTGGGCCGGCGCGCTACCCGCCGCAGGGGCGGTGGACGCAATGCCGCTGCAGCCAGCCAGCCACAGCGGCACCGCCAAGGCGGCCAGCGCCCTGCGGTGAAAGGCCCGGAACAAGCGGTTGCTCATACGGAGGCACCGCCCCAGGGACGGTGGGAGTTGGTGTTACAGAAACGAGGCCTGGATCGGCGGCACAGGCGGCACCACATCGCCGCACTGGGCACGGTGACGCAGCGCGTGCTCCATCACCACCAGCGCCAGCAGCGCCTCGGCAATCGGCGCGGCGCGAATGCCCACGCAGGGGTCGTGGCGGCCCTTGGTGATCACCTCGGTGCTCTTGCCGTGGATGTCGATGGACTCGCGCGGGCTGATGATGGAGCTGGTGGGCTTGATCGCAATGCTCACCTCCAGGTCTTGCCCCGTGCTGATGCCGCCCAGCACGCCACCGGCGTTGTTGGTGCGAAAGCCCTGCGGCGTCATCGAATCGCCATGCATGGTGCCCCGGTGGGCCACGCTGGCAAAGCCCGCGCCAATCTCCACGCCCTTCACCGCGTTCAAGCCCATCATGGCGTGGGCGATGTCGGCGTCGAGCTTGTCATACAGCGGCTCGCCCAGGCCCACCGGCACGCCCGTGGCCTGCACACGGATGCGGGCGCCGCACGAGTCACCGGCCTTGCGCAGGGCGTCCATGTAGTCCTCGTACTGCTGCACGTCGGCCACGGGGGCAAAGAAGGGGTTGGCGCGTACGTGATCCCAGCTCTCGAAAGGGATGGGCAGCTCGCCCAGCTGCGTCATGCAGGCGCGGAACTGGGCGCCATACTGCTGTGCCAGCCACTTCTTGGCCACTGCACCGGCGGCCACCGTGGGCGCCGTCAGGCGGGCCGACGAGCGGCCGCCACCGCGCGGGTCGCGGATGCCGTACTTGTGCCAGTAGGTGTAGTCGGCATGGCCGGGGCGAAAGCTCTCGGCGATGTTGCTGTAGTCCTTGCTGCGCTGGTCGGTGTTGCGGATCAGCAGGGCGATGGGGGTGCCGGTGGTCTTGCCCTCGTACACGCCAGAGAGGATCTCCACCGCGTCGGGCTCGTTGCGCTGCGTGACGTGGCGGCTGGTTCCAGGGCGGCGCCGGTCCAGGTCGGCCTGGATGTCAGCCTCGGTGAGCGGCATGCCGGGCGGGCAGCCGTCGATCACGCAGCCAATGGCCGGGCCGTGGGATTCACCAAAGTTGGTGACTGCGAATAGGGTACCGATGGTGTTGCCGCTCATGGGGCGGGATTATCCCAGAGCCCCGGGTGCCCGACGCAAGGCCGCACCGGTTTGCTGCGGTGTACTCCCCAACAGCTCCTACGTCACCGCACTCACGAGGCACCACACGCCCGATACGTGGCGCGTTTGCACAGGCATGACATATCCTGCTTGGCAGGGTTCTGGACGCTTGTTAGCATGTAAACATCGATTTTTGGGATCTCCATGCCCGCCCTCGCGCCGCCCTCTCCGGGTCCGACATCACCTTCCCGCACCCTTCTGACTGCCGCCCTGGCAGATGCTCCCCTTCGCCGCGCACTGGACGCCAGCGACAACGCTGTCGTGATGACCAACAGCTCCAAGTGTGTGGTCTATATCAACGAAGGGTTCACGCGATTATTTGGCTACCAGCCCGCCGAAGTGCTGGGCCGGCACCTGAGCGAGGTCTTGCTGGGCCCCCACTCTGATCCGGACCTGCTCGAAAGCATCCGGGGCAATGTGCTGGCCAAAGGCAGTTTTCGTACGGACACACTGCTTTACAGCAAGGCGGGGCAACCCCGCTGGGTGTCCCTGGTGATCAATGCGTCCGACGAAAGCTCCGGCGGACCGGGGGGCAGCATTTCGATCCTGACCGACATCACGCTCACCAAGATGCACGAGGTCCTGCAGACGCACGTGCTGGAGGGCATGGTCAACGAGTTGCCCCTTCCCGAGCTGATGGCACTGGTCTGCCGCGAGGTCGAACGCATCGCGCCCGAGGTCACCGCCTCCATCCTGGCGGTAGATGCACAAGGCCGGTTGCACCCGCTGGCAGCGCCCAGCCTGCCAGCCACCATCAGCCGCGCGCTGGACGGACTGGCGATTGGCCCCAAGGTAGGGTCGTGTGGCACCGCCGCCTTCCGCAACGCGCCCGTGGTGGTCACCGACATGGCCACAGACCCCCTCTGGGCTGACTACCAGGAATTGTTTGCCCCGAGCGGCATGCGCGCCTGCTGGTCCAGCCCCATTCGCGACCACCGGGGTCAGCCGATTGGCACCTTTGCGTTTTACTTCCGCGAACCGCGCGCACCCGACGCGCTGCATCAGCGCCTTGTCGATGTATGCCTGCACCTGTGTGCGCTGGCCATCGAACGCAACAGCACGCACGAGCGTATCCACCAGCTCGCGTTTTTTGATGTGCTGACGGGGCTGCCCAACCGGGCCCTGTTTCGCAGCAGTGGAGAGCGGGCGCTGGCCGACCTGCAGCGGGGGCGCCATACCGGCGCGCTGCTGTTTCTGGACCTGGACCGATTCAAACAGATCAACGACACCCAGGGGCACGCCGCAGGCGATGCGCTGCTGAGCGAGGTGGCCCAGCGCCTCACACAAGGCCTGCGCGCGCGCGACCTGATCGCGCGCCTGTCGGGCGACGAATTCGTGCTGCTGCTCTCCGAATGCACCACCGAACAGGCCGTGCAAAGCGCCCAGCGCGTGCTGCACGACATTGCCCAGCCGCTGGACATCTTCGGGCAGACCCATGTGCCCCACGCCAGCATCGGCATTGCGATGTTTCCGAACGATGGAGACACCATCGACACCCTGCTGCGCCATGCCGACCAGGCCATGCACCAGGCCAAAAGCGACCATCGCCACAGCCTGCAGCTTTTCAGCGCCGAGATGAACCGCCGTGCCCAGGAGCGCGCCTCGCTGGAGCGCGCGCTGCAGCAGGCGCTGTCCGAGCGCAGCCTCACGCTGCACTACCAGCCGCAGGTTCTCAGCAGTTCCCCCGGCACCTTGCACGGTGTGGAGGCTCTGGCGCGCTGGAACCACCCGCAGTGGGGCATGGTGCCGCCGTCGCAGTTCATCCCCGTGGCCGAGGACGCCGGGCTGATCCATGAGCTGACCCTGTGGCTGCTGGACGAAGCCTGCCGCCAGCTGGCGGCCTGGCGCGCTGCAGGCCACGACGTGCCCTGCGTGGCCATCAACCTGTCGGGCCGCAGCTTCCACCGGCCGGAGTTTGCGCAGGAGATCAGCGATGCGCTGCAGCGCCATGGCCTGCGCGCCAGCGATGTGCTGCTGGAGATCACGGAGAGTGTGATGATGGATGCGCGGCCCGTCACGCTGCAGAACATCGAGGCCCTGCACCACCAGGGTTTCAAGCTGTCCCTGGATGACTTCGGCACCGGCTATTCCAGCCTGAGCTACCTGCACCGCCTGCCCATCAGCGAGCTCAAGCTCGACATGGCTTTTGTGCAAGACCTCACCACCAGCGCCACGGCGCGCGCCCTCACGGTGTCGGTGCTGAGCATTGCGCACAGCCTGGGCATGGTGGTGGTGGCTGAGGGGGTGGAGACCACCGGCCAGCAGCAGTGGCTGCAGGCCCACGGCTGCCCGGTCATGCAGGGCTACCTGTTCGGCAAGCCGCTACCACCCGATGAGATCGAGGCCTGGCTCTGCGCCCAGGCGCCTCGCCCCTATCGCTGACCTGGCTAGAGGCTCATCTGTGCCGTCACGCCGGGGCGCAGGCCTCGCGCCCTGCCCACAACCTCAAGTACGAGGTTCTTCTTCCGGCCAGTCGCGGATGTAGGCCTTGAGCATCTTGTTCTCGAAGTTCTGGCTGTCCACCACGGCCTTGGCCACGTCATAGAAGCTGATCACGCCCATCAGCATGCGGCGGTCCATCACGGGCATATAGCGTGCGTGGCGGTCCAGCATCATGCGGCGCACTTCGTCCATGTCGGTTTCGAGAGTGCAGGTCAGTGGCGCATCGTCCATGGCCGTGCGCACCAGCATCGTGCCCACGCTGCCGCCGTTCTTGACCAGCGCCTGGATCACTTCGCGGAAGGTGAGCATGCCCACCAGGTCGCCATGCTCCATCACCACCAGCGAGCCAATGTCGCGCTCTGCCATCAGGCTCACGGCACCCGCCAGCGGCTCGTCCGGCGATGCGGTGTAGAGGGTGTTGCCTTTGACGCGAAGGATGTCGCTGACTTTCATGGTGCGGAGTCTCCGGGGGATCGGGAAGAATCGGAAAGAGTATGTGTGGGCCCGCACACACCAGCACAACCGCTGGGGTTGCCCAGGTGCTGCAGGCTGTTTGTCAGCAAATATAGCCCACAATGCCCGCCTGCATTGACAACATGGGAGACACACAGATGCCCGGTTACTCCGACCCCGGCTTTGACACGCTGGCGCTGCACGCAGGCGCCAGCCCCGACCCCGCCACCGGCGCGCGCGCCGTGCCCATCCACCTGACCACCTCGTTCGTCTTCGAGTCGAGCGAACACGCCGCGTCCCTCTTCAATCTGGAGCGCGGCGGCCATGTGTACAGCCGCATCAGCAACCCCACCAATGCGGTACTGGAGCAGCGCGTGGCCGCCTTGGAAGGCGGCGTGGGCGCCATTGCCACCGCCAGCGGCCAGGCGGCATTGCACCTGGCGATTGCCACGCTGATGGGCGCGGGCAGCCACATCGTGGCCAGCACGGCGCTGTATGGCGGATCGCAGAACCTGCTGCACTACACGCTCTCGCGCTTCGGCATCGAGACCACCTTCGTCAAACCCGGCGACATCGACGGCTGGCGCGCCGCTGTGCGCCCCAACACCAAGCTGTTTTTTGGCGAAACCGTGGGCAACCCCGGCCTGGATGTGCTGGACATCCCTACCGTATCCTCTATCGCCCATGAAGCGGGCGTGCCGCTGCTGGTGGACTCCACCCTCACCTCGCCCTGGCTCATCAAGCCCTTCGAGCATGGCGCCGACCTGGTCTACCACTCTGCCACCAAGTTCCTCTCGGGCCACGGCACGGTGGTGGGGGGCATCGTGGTGGACGGAGGGAGCTTTGACTGGGACGGTCCCAAATCGGCCGGCAAATTTGCCGAACTCACGCAGCCGTACGATGGCTTTCACAACATGGTGTTCACCGAAGAGAGCACCGTGGGCGCCTTTCTGCTGCGCGCGCGGCGCGAGGGCCTGCGCGACTTTGGCGCCTGCATGAGCCCGCACACCGCCTGGCTCATCCTGCAAGGCATCGAGACCCTGCCGCTGCGCATGGCACAGCACATGCGCAACACCGAGAAGGTGGTGGAGTTTCTGGCGGCGCAGCCGTTTGTGTCGCGCGTGGGCCACCCGTTGCTGGAGTCTCACCCCAGCCACGCCTTGGCGCAAAAGCTGCTGCCACGCGGTGCGGGCTCGGTGTTCAGCTTTGACCTCAAGGGCAACCGCGAGCAGGGCAAGAAATTCATCGAAACCCTCAAGGTCTTCAGCCACCTGGCCAACGTGGGCGACTGCCGCAGCCTGGTGATCCACCCGGCCAGCACCACGCATTTCCGCATGAGCGACGAAGCGCTGGCGGGCGCAGGCATCAGCCAGGGCACGATCCGCCTGTCCATCGGTCTCGAAGATGCCGACGACCTCATTGACGACCTGAAACGCGCGCTCAAAGCCGCAGAAAAGGCGGGGGCCTGACCATGCACATCCAAGTCAACGGCGCCGCCATCTACTGCTACACCGGCGGCAAGGCATTTGATGCCGCCAAGCCCACGGTGGTGTTCATCCACGGTGTCCTCAACGACCACAGCGTGTGGGCCCTGCAAAGCCGCTACATGGCCAACCACGGCTGGAACGTTCTGGCCATCGACCTGCCCGGCCACTGCCGCAGTGGCGGCGATGCCCCCGCCACGGTGGAGCAAGGCGCAGACTTCATCGGCGCGCTGCTCGATGCCGCGGGCGTGCAGCGCGCGGCGCTGGTTGGCCACAGCTGGGGTTCCCTCATCGCCATGGAAGCCGCTGCGCGCCTGAAGGACCGCATCAGCCACCTGGTGCTGGTGGGCACCGCCTTCCCGATGAAGGTGTCGCCCGCACTCATAGAAGCCTCGCAGACCGACCCGGAGAAGGCGATGCGCATGGTCAATGTGTTTTCCCGCAGCACCCTGTCTGCGCCCCCGTCGGCCCTGGGCCCGGGCACCTGGGTGTTTGGTGCGGGCATGGCGCTGGGGCGCAAGGTGCTGCGCAGCAATACGGCAGTCAACGTGTTCCACCGGGGATTTGTGGCCTGTGACAGCTATGCCGGTGGCGAAGCGGCCATGGCGCAACTGACCTGCCCCGTGCTGTTTGCGCTGGGCAGCCAGGACCAGATGACGGCGCCCAAGGCCGCACAGGGACTCGTCAAGGCCGCCCAGGCGGCGGGCAAGCAGGTGCAGATCGCCCATCTGCCCGTGGGGCACAACCAGATGACCGAGGCGCCTGAAGAGACACTGGCCGCCATCCGGGACTTCCTGGCCCGGTGACTCCCAAACCCCGGCGCGCTGGCAGGCCCGCCGGGGCTTTCAGAACCTGTTCAAAGCGGCAGACCCGTTGGCGACACCACACCCGCACTGCCCCGCTGGTGCGCGCCGGGGTCACGGCGTATAACGCGGGCAGAGCCCCAACGCCGCCCGGAGACAACGCCATGACCACCCAGACTGCCACCCCGCAACCAGCGCCCAGCACGGACCCTCGGGCCTTCAAGCGCTTCGCGGACTTCTACCCGTTCTACCTGAGCGAACACAGCAACCGCACGTGCCGCCGCCTGCATTTTGTGGGCTCCACGCTCACGCTGGTCTGCCTGGCCATGCTGGTGGCCACGGGCAAGCCCCAGTACCTCCTGTACGGCCTGCTCTGCGGCTACGGCTTTGCCTGGCTAGGGCACTTCGGCTTTGAAAAGAACAAGCCCGCCAGCTTCAAGCGCCCGCTGTACAGCTTCATGGGCGACTGGGTCATGTACAAGGACATCTGGACGGGTAAAGTGCCCCTGTGAGATGACTTGAAGCCCCAGAGGCTGGAAGCGCTAGTGCAACATGCCTCATTAGCTCTTATTTGTATAGCAATGAGCCGCTATTTGAAGGCAGTCATTCACACCGGTCAACGCGCCTGCAGCACATCCGCCATGTGCAAGCTTTCGAGCTTGGCGTTGACCCACAGCGGCCCCAGGCTGTCCACGCGCTGCAGCAGCAAGCGCTGCACCAGGGGCGCAAGCAAGGTACTTTCCGGGTCGGCCAGCAGCACATAGCGGGACTCGGGCACGTCGGCCGCACTCACCGCAGCATCGGCCACCTGTCCGACCCAGTCCAGCGCGGTCAGGGCTTCCAGCACCGGCTCCAGCTGCAATCCATCGACCCGCAGCAACTGGGCCAGCTGGCTGGGGCGCAGGCCCTTGATGGGCTGCTGGCGCGCACGGTGCAGCGCCTGCAGCACCTCCACCGCCAGCTGGAACGTCCAGCCCGCCACCGTGCCGCGCCGCGCCACCCCCGCCAGCAGGCTGGGCAAGTACGCGGTAACCACCGCCCCCAGCAGCACGATGACCCAGGCTACATAGATCCAGACCAGCAAGATGGGCAGCGTGGCAAACGCGCCGTACACCACGGAATAGGTGGGCACCTTGCCCAGGTACACCGCCAGCACCTTCTTGGCCAGCTCGATGCACACCGCGACAAAAAAGCCGCCCGTCCAGGCGTGCCGCCATTTCACCGGCGTGTTGGGCACATAGTGGTACAGCGACGCCATGCCGCCCGCCAGCACCACAAACTGGATCGAATCGAACAGCAGCTGCACACCATCGGGCAGGCGCTTGACCAGCCCACCCGAGGCCGACATCACATACGACGTGAGCGCCAGGCTCGCCCCCATGAGCAGCGGGCCGAGTGTGATGGCGGCCCAGTAGATCAGCACCCGCTGGCCCAGCGGCCGCAGGCGCTGCACGCGCCAGATGTCGTTGAGCGTGCGGTCAATGGTCAGGATCAGCGCCAGCGCCGTGGCCAGCAGGATGCTGAACCCCGCCACGCCGAGGCTGCTGGCCTTGGCCGCAAACTGCGTGAGGTAGCCCAGCACCTGCCGCGAGATGCTGTCGGGCACCAGGCTGCTGACCAGCCAGCCCTGCAGCGCATCCTGCAGCTTGCCGAAGATGGGAAATGCGGTGAACACCGCCAGCGCCACGGTGAAAAACGGCACCAGCGCCAGGATGGTGGTGAAGGTGAGGCTGCTGGCCGTGAGGCCCAGGTGGTCCTCACGAAAGCGCTCACGCAGCGTCTGGGCCGTGGTCTTCCATGGGAAGTGCGACAGCTCATTGATCAACGCCTCGGTGCGCGACGCTACTGTCTGTATGGAAAAAGGCATGGCCGATATGATGCCACCCCAATGACCGCCTCCCCCACCGCCCCTGCCTCCCCTCTCACACCGTCCGACAACGGCGTTGCCGCCACACGCTGGGTAGCCACCGGCAGCCTGCTCGCCCTGATTGTTCTGTGCCTGGCCTGGGAACTGGTGCTGGCCCCCTTGCGCCCAGGCGGCACCTGGCTGGCGATCAAGGCCCTGCCGCTGTGCATCCCGCTGGCAGGCATCCTGAAAAACCGCATGTACACCTACCGCTGGGTCAGCCTGGTGATCTGGCTGTATTTCACCGAAGGCGTGGTGCGCGGCTGGGGCGACAAGCCCCCATCGCAATGGCTGGCCTGGGGCGAAGTGGCCTTGTGCCTCGTGCTGTTCACCGCCTGCACGCTGCATGTGCGCGTGCGCCAGCGCAACGCCAAGGCAGCCGCCGCTGCGGCAGAAGCCAGCGCTGCGCCACCCGCCCCCTGATGCCCATGTCGCAGCCCTCCGCTACCCGATCAACCCACTGAACCCGTCGCTTCACCCATGACCACCTTGCTCGACACCCTGCGCACCATCGTCGGCCCCGCCCATGTACTCAACGAAGGCGACCTCACCGCCTGGGAACAGGACTGGCGCCGCCGCGTGCGCGGCAAGGCCCTGGCCGTGGTGCGCCCTGCCAATACGCAAGAGGTGGCCGCTGTGGTCAAGGCCTGTGCGGCAGCGGGCACCGCGATCGTTCCGCAAGGCGGCAACACCGGTCTGGCCGTGGGCTCGACGCCCGATGACAGCGGCACACAGATCGTGCTGAGCCTCACGCGCATGAACGCGGTGCGCAGCGTGGACACCGACAACCTGACCATGACGGTAGAAGCGGGCTGCATCCTGCAGAACCTCCAGGACGTGGCCGAGAAGGCCGGCGTACTCTTCCCTCTGAGCCTCGCTGCCGAGGGCAGCTGCACCATTGGCGGCAACCTGGGCACCAACGCAGGCGGCACGCAGGTGGTGCGCTACGGCAATGCGCGCGACCTGTGCCTGGGCCTCGAAGTGGTCACGCCGCAGGGCGAGGTGTGGGACGGCCTCAAGGGCCTGCGCAAGGACAACACCGGCTACGACCTGCGCGACCTGTTCATCGGCAGCGAAGGCACGCTGGGCATCATCACCGCCGCGACGATGAAGCTCTACCCCGAGCCCGCCGCACGCCTCACAGCCTGGGCCGCCGTGCCATCCATGGAGCACGCCGTGGCGCTGCTGGGCCTGGCGCACAAGCAGCTGGGCGCGGGCCTCACGGGCTTTGAGGTGATGGGCCAGTTTGCGCTGAGCCTGGTGGGCAAACACATGCCGCAGCTGCGCGTGCCGTTTCTGGGCGACGACAACGCGCCCTGGTGTGTGCTGCTCGAAAACTCCGACAGCGAATCCGAAGAACATGCGCGTGCACGGTTTGAATCGCTGCTGGAGACCGCGTTTGAAATGGGCTGCGTGACCGACGCCGTGGTGGCCGAGAACCTCACCCAGGCGCACCAGCTGTGGCACATCCGCGAGAGCATTCCGCTCGCCCAGGCCGAAGAGGGCCTGAACATCAAGCACGACATCTCGGTGCAGATTTCGCGCATCCCCGCCTTTGTGGCCCACACCGACGCGGTGCTGCAGCGCGAGATCCCCGGCGTGCGCCTGGTCAACTTCGGCCACCTGGGCGACGGCAATCTGCACTACAACGTGCAGGCACCGGCAGAAGGCGACCCCAAGGCCTTCCTGCGCGAGCACGAGGCGCATGTGAACCACCTGGTGTACGAGGCCGTGGCCGAGTTTGGCGGCTCGTTCTCGGCCGAGCATGGCATCGGCGAACTCAAGGCCGACAAGCTCGCCAAGTACCAGTCGCCCGTGGCGCTTGGCATGATGCGCGCCATCAAGCAGGCGCTGGACCCGCAGGGCATCATGAACCCCAAGCGCGTGCTGCAGTAAACCCACTGAAAGCTGACCCATGACCGCTGCCGTGACTGTGCGCCCGGTTCAACCCGAAGACTACGCCGCCTGGCGACCGCTCTGGGACGGCTACAACGCGTTCTATGGCCGCTTTGGCGCCACCGCGCTGCCGGAGCACATCACGCAAGCCACCTGGCAGCGGTTTCATGACGCGGCAGAGCCCATGTTCTGCCTGGTGGCGCAAGACGATGCCAGCGGCGAGCTGCTGGGCCTCACGCACTATGTGTTTCACCGCAGCATGACGCGCATCGAGCCCGTGTGCTACCTCAGCGACCTGTTCACCCGCGAAGCCGCGCGCGGCCGGGGCGTGGGACGGGCGCTGATCGAAGCGGTGTACGGCGCAGCGCGCGCCGCCCAATCGTCCCGCGTGTACTGGCAAACCCACGAGACCAATGCCGCCGGGCGCCAGCTGTACGACAAGCTGGCCAAGCACCATGGTTTCATCGTGTACGCACAAGAACTTTGACAGCCACCCAAGGTCTGCCCATGACACTGCCTGATCTGCACCGCGCCATCGCCGAACACAAAGGCACGTTCTCCTGTGAGCGCATCAACAAGCCGCAAGAGACCAAAACGGTGAATTTTCAGCACCGCATCCAGCCCCCCGCTGCGCTGGATGCCCCCCTGCCCGGTGTGGGCCAGCTCGCCGCTTTCTACGCCACGTTCGGCGGCGTGCTGCTGTACCACGATGCCGACTCGGGCGACGCCGCCCGCTACATCGCCCCGCCCGCTGAATGGCCCACGCTGCAAGAGGCGTTTGAGGGCTGGACGGAACACCTGAGCGACGAAGAACGCGAAGAGATCCTGCCCGACTGGATCGAACACTGCCAAGTGATTGGCGAGACACCCCATTCGGGCAACTACATCCTGATCGCGACCGATGGCGAGTGCGCCGGCCAGGTGTTCGAGTTCGACCACGACGGTTTTGAATTCACCCACGCGGCCGAGGACCTGGTGGACTATGTGCAACGCCTGCTCCACCTCGACAGCCCCACGCTGGCCAACATCGCTTCGCACATGCGCTTCATCGACAAGAACACGGGGGCGCAGTGGTGGATTCTGGAAATGAGCGATAACCAGGGCCACCGGGTGCGTACCGACGTGTGAGCTGCGGCAGGACTGGGAGCACCCACCGCTATGAAAATGAGAGCTTTAAGCGCATATAAATTGGGCGCCAGAGGCCATTTCTACTAGAACATTCGCCCTCCCGTCCGTGACACGAAGGGCGACGCCACGGCAGAAAAGGTGACGTCACAACACCTTGCGCATTGGCTGTGCCTGTAGCCCCGCCCAGGTTTGCACCGCTCCATGCGGCACATAGCCATGGCGGCGATAAAAGGCCTCCGCAGTGCGCGTGCTCTCCAACCCCAAAGCTTCGAGCCCCACCCCGCGTGCATGGGCCTCCACGTGCTGCAGCAGGCCCCGCCCCACCCCTTGGTGCAAGGCCTCTGGCACCACATAGCAAAGCGCCAGCGTGGCCCGCGCCAGCAGCGCAAAGCCCACCATCGTGTTGCCTCGGTATGCCCCCCATGCTGCAGCGCCCGGCGCGGAGATCCAAGCAGCCAGGTTCTCGGGCGTCTTGTTGGCCAGCCAGGCCATCAGGATGGTGGGGTAATGGCTGTGGTCAAGCGCACAGCAGTGGGTGATGGATTGGCGGATGACCGTGCAGGCGGCTTCTGCGGCATCGGGGCCCACAGGGATGATGCGGAGGGCGCCGGAGGCTGCGTTGTCAGGCCTCATGCCGATGCGGCCCGCGACAAGCCCACCAGCAACACAGCCAGCAATACGTAGAACAAAGATCCGGCGATGTACAGGCTGCTCGCAGTCACCACGCGTTGACCCTCGCGCCGAAACGACAATGCTCCGGCGGGAGCAAACATACGGGCTTCCTGGTGGCGCACATGCTCTGTGCGCCAGCGACCCAGGCTGAGCACACGCACCACCAATGCGCCAGTGAATATCAGCAGCGCATCGACGGCTGACCACAGCACCGCAACCACAAGATCAGTCATTGGCATCCCCAGCGAATCGGCGACGTTGGATCATAGACGGCCCGCCTCCAAGGGTGCGGGCGCAACCCCCATGTCAGCGCGGGTCTTGGGCTGCGGGATGCTGCTGGCCCCAAGCGCGGGCAGCCTCCCAGCCCGGCGGCACGCAGCCTTGCTCCATCACGCACAAACTGGCGCTGGCCAGCGCATGGCGCAGCGCCTGCTGGCACGCATCGGCCACCAGCGCCTCGACAAACCGCACAAAGCTCGCACCACCGGCAGCCTGCAATTGCCGCAGCAAATGCGCCAGCAGCCCGGCCAGAAAGCTGTCGCCCGCGCCCACGGTGTCCACCACTGGCAGCGGCTGGGCCTCTTTGGCAAAACGCTGCACGCCGTTGCGGTGCAGCAGCCAGGCGCCTTCCGCGCCCAGCGTGAGCGCCAGCAGATGGGCCTGTGGGTTGGCGGCCTGCAGGTGCTGCGCGCGGGCCAGGGCATCCACACCAGGCACAGCCAGATGCTCCAGGTCTTCGTCGCTGGCCTTGATGATGTGGGCGTGGGCCAGCGCGGCGTGCACCGTGGTGCGGTAGGCCGCCAGGTCGGGCATGACGGAGGGGCGCAGATTGGCATCGACCACCACACAGCGGCCTGCGGCGCGCTGGGCGGCCAGCCACGGCAGGTAGATGGCAGTGTCACGCGCGTCGAGCGCCAGCGCGCCGGTGCACACCAACTGCAGCGCGGGCAAGGCGGCGCAGCTATCGCCCAGACCTGCGGCAGACACGGCACGGTCTGCCACGCCTTCACGGTAGAAGGCGTAGTCGGGGTGGCCATGTGCGTCGAGGTTGACCACGGCCAGTGACGTGACCTGCTGCACGGGCTCGGGCTGGGCCAGCACCACGCCGTCAGCCACCAGTTGCGCAGCCAGTTCACGCCCAAAACGGTCGCGCGACAGGGGGTTGAGGTACTGGGTGCCCACGCCTTGGCGGGCCAGTGCACGGCACAGGTTGTAGAGCGCGCCGCCGAGGCACGGCAGGTAGCTGCCATCGGGGCGGCGGATCAGGTCGATGAGGGCCTCGCCGGCAATGGCAGCGTGGATGGGCGCTGTGCCGTTGGAAATCGTGGATGCGGAAGTCATGGACGTTTGGAAGGAAGCAGACAGTGCGTCAGAACTGCGATTGCAGCGCGGGGTACAGCGCGACAAAGCGGGCATAGCGTTCGGCCAGCTGGGCTTGTTGTGCGGGCTGTGGCATGAAGGTGGCGTCAGCGGGCAGGGGTTGGCACCAGTGGGCTTCGTCACCACCGCAGGCCATGGCCGCCAGGCGCGCAGCCCCCAGGGCGGCTGCGGCGTGTGCGCCCTGCGGGCGCTGCAGCGGGGTGCCCAACGCGCTGGCCAAGAGCTGCGCCCAGGGGTTGCTGCGGGCACCGCCACCGACCAAGGCCAGGGCTGCGTCATCCCGGCGGGCTGCACCACCCTGCCCGGCCCCGGCGGCACGCATGGCATTTAGGCCATCGAGCAGGCCAAAGCCCACGCCTTCCATCACGGCATAGGCCAGGTCCGCCGCTTCGTGCTCGGCACGCAGGCCCATGAACACGCCGGTGGCAGCCGCGTTGTTGTGCGGTGTGCGCTCGCCACTCAGGTACGGCAAAAACAGCGGCGCCTGCGCCTGGCGGGTGGTGTTGAGGACGCTGACGGCGTCAGACAGTTGCGCCTCGTCGCCACGCCCCGTCATCCGGGTAACCCAGCCAAACGCACTCGCTGCACTGAGCATGACGGACATGTGGTGCCAGCGCTGCGGCAGCGCATGGGCAAAGGCATGCACGGCGCGCTCGGTGGCAGGCGCAAAAGCGTCCGTCACGCGAAAGACCACACCCGAGGTGCCCAGCGACACAAAGCCCTGCCCCGCAGTGCGGGCGCCCACGCCCACGGCACTGGCGGCGTTGTCGCCCGCGCCAGCAGCCACGACGATGCTGTCACCGAGCCCCCAGCGGCGTGCCACATCGCTGCGCAGTGTGCCGGTGGGCGCACTGCCCTCGGCCAGCGTCGGCATGTGCGAAACATTGAGCCCACAGGCTTGCAACATGGCCGGGCTCCAGGCGCGGGCCTGCACGTCCAGCCACAGCGTGCCCGATGCGTCGGACATGTCGCTCACCGCATCGCCCGTGAGCTGCAGGCGCAGCCAGTCCTTCGGCAGCAGCACGGTGCGGATCTGGTCGAACACGGCGGGCTCGTGCGTGCGCAGCCACAGCAGCTTGGGCGCGGTGAAGCCGGGCATGGCGAGATTGCCGGTGATCTGGCGCGAAGTGGGCACAGCCGATTCCAGCTGCGCACATTCGGCGCTGGCGCGGCCGTCGTTCCACAAGATGGCCGGGCGCAGCACCTGGCCCTGCGCGTCCAGTACCACCGCGCCGTGCATGTGGCCCGAGAGGCCGATGCCCCGCACCTGCGCCCACGCTGCGGGAGCCTGCGCGCGCAACTGCGCCACGGCGTACTCCACTGCCGCCCACCAGTCAACGGGGTGCTGCTCGCTCCAGGTGGGCTGGGGGCGCAGTTGAGGCACGGCGGCATCTGCCGTAGCGACCACAGTGCGCGCATCGTCCAGCAGCAGGAGCTTGACACCCGAGGTGCCTAAATCGATTCCGAGGTACATGGGTGATGGACAGATGTCAGTGATTCACAGTGAAAGCCATGGCCCGGCCTTTGCCTTTGGCGGGCTGCGTGCAGGGGTCACGCAACAAGGGCCCCCCCGCCTCTCAGGGTGCAGATCCGGCCGGGGATCAGGAAGTCTTTCCAAATCTTCCTGCGCCCTGCTTGCGGTACTCGCTGGGCGTCATGCCCTTGATGTCCAGAAAGCGGCGGTTGAAGTTGGCCATGTTGTTGAAGCCCACGTCATATGCAATGTGGGTGATGTAGCGCTCGGTCTCCATCAGCAGCTGGCACGCGCGGTTCACGCGCACCAGGTTCACAAAGTCGGTGAAGGTATTGCCCGTGGCGCGGCGGAAGAAGCGCGAAAAGCGGCTTTCCGTCATGCCCAGCTCTTGCGCCAGGTCGGCCGCCGACAGCGGGTCGGCCAGGTGGTCGGTGATGCGGCTCACGATGGCGTTGATCTGGTCGAGCTGAGTATCGTTGTCCTCGCTTTGCAGCTGCGTGCTCGACAGCAGGCGAAAGTCGGTGCAGCGCGCCAGGTCGCTCAGGAACTCACAGAACGCGCCGAACCGGGCGAGCCCCTGGCGCGCCTTGATGCGGTGCCAATGCTCTTGCGCCTGCGCTTCCATGCCAAAGAACTCCACGCCGTGGCGCGCGCGCTCCAGCAGAGGCAGCACCTCGCGCAGCTCGGGGATGGTCTCGCTGCTGGCCACCAGCGGCGCGTGCGAGAACTGGATCACCAGGTCGCGCAGCGGCACGCCGCCTTCGGGCAGATCCATACTGATCCAGTTGTGCGGCAGGCGCGGCCCGGTCAGCACCAGGTGGCCGGGCTGGAACTGACCGATCCAGTCCCCCACAAAGACCTTGCCAGAGGTGGCCGTGATCAGGTGCAGCTCGTACTCGTCGTGGTAATGCCAGCGCGCCAGCGGCGTGGGAAACCCGTGCGACAAACAACGGATGAAGCCCGCCGTCTCGGGCGACTCGTAGCCCAACGCGGGCGAGCGCACATAGTCGTGCTCCAGCTCGGGCTTGGTCTGGCGCGGGGCGATGGGCATCTTCACGGTCATGGCGATAGTGGGCTCAAATTACACCAGCATCAGGCGCCTGTCCGCTCCGCCACAAAAGCCAGCACACGGGCATAGGCTTTGCGCAACGCGTCCACCAGTTGGGGGTGGCTGGCCATCTCGCCCCACAGGGTCGTGTCGGCCGCGTACGCCGCCACGGGGTCAGCGGCATCGCAGATGGCATGCGCCACGGCGGGGTCCATGGCCTGGTCCTGGTAGGTGTAGGGAATCTGCCCCGCGTGCCAGCGCTGCAGGTAGGCCAGGAACAGCGCGGGCAGCATGGCCACGCTGTCGAACGACGCGTTGCGCGCGAGCTTGTCGCGGATAGTGGGCGCAATCATGCCGGGGATCTTGGAGAACGCATCCATGGCCACGCGCTGGTTGGTGTCGGCAATGGCGGGGTTGCCGAAGCGGTCCAGCACGACGTCACGATACTGCTCCAGGTTGATGGGGCATGGTTGCTCGGGCGTGTGGAGCACCGGGATCGCGTCGTCGGTGACGTAGTCGTAGGCCATCTGGCGAATGGCCGCGTCGTGTGTGCCTTCGTGGATGTACTGGTAGCCCGCCAGCGTGCCCGCCCAGGCAATGCAGCTGTGGGTGGCGTTGAGCAGGCGGATCTTGGCCTCTTCATGGGCCTGCACCGACTGCACCATCTCGACACCGACCGTTTCCCACGCGGGGCGGCCTGCGATGAAGTCGTCTTCAATGACCCACTGGATAAAGCTTTCACCCATGAGTGCTGCCTTGTCATCCCAACCTGTTGCAGCCTTCACGCGCTCGGCCACATCGGGCGTGGGGCGCGGCGTGATGCGGTCCACCATGGCGTTGGGGCTGGTGGTGTTCTGCTCTACCCACTCTTTCAGTGGCGCATCGCCCAGCGCCTCGATGAACTGCAGCAGCCCGCCGCGCGAGCGGTCGCCGTTGTGGCGCAGGTTGTCGCAGTTCATCAGCGTCACGGCGCCCGCACCGGCTGCCCTGCGCGCGCGCAGGATGCTGACCAGGCCGCCATAGATGGTGTGACCTGCCTGGCCCGCCTTCACGGCCGCCAGGTCGGCGCGCAGGTCGGCAAACGTGGGCCAGTCGAGCTGGTTCTGGGCATCCAGGTAGTAGCCCGCCTCGGTCACCGTGAAGCTGATGATGCGGGTGGCGGGGTCGGCACCCATGGCAATCAGCGGGGCCAAGTCGTCCTGGTAGGGGATCACCCGCTGGATCGACTCGATGACGGCGTAGTTGCGCTCGCCTTGGGGGGTGACGGTTTCGAGCGTGTAGCGTCCATCCTGCGCTTGCAGCGCCGCGATGGTGTCGGCCATGTCCGGGCGCAGGTTGCCGCCTGCGATGGCCCAGCCCGTGTCGCCCTGCTGGCGCAATGCGTGAACGTAAACGGCCTGGTGGGCGCGGTGGAACGAGCCCAGGCCCAGGTGCAGGATGAAATTCATGGTGCGTGACTGCGGGTTTCTAGAGATCAAAGTTCGTGGGCATCATCACGACGTCGCGGATAGTCATGCCGCGGGGGCGCGTGAGCATGAAAAGCACCACGTCGGCCACTTCGGACGCCTCGATGAGGCTGCCGCTGGCCTTGGCCTCGGCCAGCTTTTCCGCGGGCCAGTCGGCCAGCAGCGAGGTGATGACGGGCCCGGGCGAGATGGAGCCCACACGAATGCCGTGCTTGAACACCTGGCGGCGCACGGTCTGCACGAAGCAGTTGACGGCCCACTTGGACGATGCGTAGACGGGCTCCCACGGCGTGGGGAAATGCGCGGCCAGCGAACTGGTGACGATGATGTCGCCCGTGCCGCGCTCGATCATGTGGGGCAGCACGTTGTGCACGTTCTTCATCACCACGTTGACGTTCAGGTTCAGCATGCGGTCGATGGCGTCGGGGTCGGCATCAACCAGGTCGCCGCCCACATACAGCCCGGCGTTGGCGTGGAAGATGTCGAGCTGGCCCGCGAGCGCCAGCGTGCGCTGCAGCAGGCTGGCGCATTGCCTGGCATCGAGCAGGTCCAGCACCAGCGGCAAGGCGTTGGCGCCAATCGCTGCACAGGCCTTGGCCAGCGCGGCCTCGTCGCGATCGATGAGCACCACGCGCGCGCCAGCGTGGGCCATGGCTTGGGAACTGGCAAAGCCGATGCCTGATGCGGCGCCGGTAACGGCAGCCACCTTGCCTTGAAGTTCTTGTCCGGGGGGCATGGAAGCAGTCATGGCGGTCATACGGTCTGGCGGGCCACCACGCGGCCGTTCAGGTCGAACCAATGGGCTTGCGAAGCATCGATGTCCAGGCAAACCGCATCGCCCGCACGCAGGCCTGTGCGGTCGTTCTGGCGCGCCACAAACTGCGCGCCGCTGGGGGTGCTCACGTAGATCAGCGTCTCTGCGCCCAATGCTTCCACCAGGTCCACCTGGCCCGGCATCGGCGTCGCGCCGGCGTTGCGCACCGTGATGTTCTCGGGTCGCAGGCCGATGGCGCCGCCCTCGGCCCCGGCGGGCGCCTGCTGCTGCACGGGCGATGGCAGCTGCGGCAAGGGCACCACATTCATCTGCGGCGTACCGATGAACTGGGCCACGAACTGGTTGGCAGGCTTGTCGTACAGCTCCAGCGGCGTGCCCACCTGCTCGATGACGCCATCGCGCAGCACCACCACGCGGTCGGCCAGCGTCATGGCCTCGACCTGATCGTGCGTGACGTAGATGGTGGTGGCCCCAAGGTCGCGGTGCAGCTTGGCGATCTCCACGCGCGTCTGTCCGCGCAGCGCCGCGTCGAGGTTGGACAGTGGCTCGTCAAACAGGAACACCTTGGGCGCGCGCACGATGGCGCGGCCGATGGCCACACGCTGGCGCTGCCCGCCCGACAGCTCCTTGGGCGTGCGCAGCAGGTACTGCGTGAGGTTGAGAATGCGCGCGGCGTTCTGCACCTTCTCGTCGATCACCTGCTTGTCCACCTTGGCGAGCTTGAGCGCAAAGCTCATGTTCTCGTACACGCTCATGTGCGGGTACAGCGCATAGCTCTGGAACACCATGGCCAGGTCGCGCTTGCTCGAGGGCTGGTCGGTGATGTCGCGGCCGTCCAGCATCAGGGTGCCGCCGTCGATGTTTTCGAGCCCCGCGATCAGCCGCAGCAGCGTGGACTTGCCACAGCCCGAGGGGCCGACGAAGACGATGAACTCGCCTTGCTGGATGGTGAGGTCGATGCCCTTGATGGCGCGGTGTTCACCAAAGAATTTCTCGATGCCGCGCAGTTGAAGGTAGGCCATGGAATCGGGTTCCTGAAATCTTGAAAACTGGGAGGAAAACTACGGCTTACTTGACCGCACCAAACGTCAGGCCCTGCACCAGCTGCTTCTGGCTGAACCAGCCAAAGACCACGATGGGCGCAATGGCCATCAGCGAGGCGGCGGACAACTTGGCCCAGAACAGGCCCTCGGGGCTGGAGTACGACGCGATCAGTGTGGCCAGCGTGCCGGCCTTGGCGGCGCTGAGGTTCAGGCTCCAGAAGGCCTCGTTCCACGACAGCACGAGGCACAGGAGGCCGGTGGACGCGAGGCCGCCCATGCCCAGCGGCAGCAGCACCAGGCGCACCTCCTGCCACAGCGTGGCGCCGTCCATGCGCGCGGCTTCCAGAATCTCGCGCGGGATGTCCTTGAAGTGCGAATACAGCATCCAGACCATGATGGGCAGGTTGGACAGCGCGAACACGATGATGAGCGCAAGCTGCGTATCGAGCAGGTGGCTCTTTTGCGCCAGCACATAAATGGGTACCAGCGCGCCCACGGCAGGCATCATCTTGGTCGAGAGCATCCACATGAGGATGTCCTTGGTGTACTTGCCCTTAAAGAAGGCCATGGCGTAGGCCGCAGGCGCAGCCAGCATGAGCCCCACCAGGGTAGAGACCACGCTGGTGATGACCGAATTCTTGGCGTACAGCAGGTAGTCGCTGCGCTCCTGCACCTCGTGGAAGTTTTCGAGCGTGGGGACAAAGAACAGCTGCGGCGGCACGGCGATGGCCTGCAACTCGGTCTTGAACGCCGTGAGGAACAGCCAACCCAGCGGAAAGAACAGCAGCAGGGCCACGCCCCAGGCGGCCACGGTGCGCAAAGCCAGCAGGCCCAGCGGGTAGTTGGAGCGGCGTCGTTGTGTCGTTGTCATGAGCGTTGCCCCGTCTTACTTGTCAAGGTTCTTGCCGACCATGCGGATCAAAAACACCGCCGCGATATTGGCCAGCAGCACTGCAAACAGCGCCCCGGCCGATGCAACGCCCGCATCGAAGTTGAGCAGCGCCTGCTTGAAGATCAGGAAGGTGACGTTGGTGCTCGCATCGCCCGGCCCGCCACCCGTGGTGGTGTAGATCTCGGCAAAGATGCTGAGCAAAAAGATGAGTTCGATCATCACCACCACAGCCACCGAGCGCGCCAGGTGCGGCACATACAGGTAGCGCAGCTGCTGAAGGTAGTTGGCGCCGTCCATGCGCGAGGCTTCGAGCTGCTCGTGGTTCATGCTCTGCAACGCGGTCATGAAGATCAGCGTGGCAAACGGCAGCCATTGCCACGACACCATGACGATCACCGAGAACAAAGGGTGGTCCGTGAGCCAATCCACCGGCTGTGCGCCAAAGAACATCCACACCTGGGCGAGCACGCCGTAGATGGGATTCATCATCATGTTCTTCCACATCAGCGCGTTCACCGTGGGCATGACGAAAAACGGCGAAATCAACAGCACCCGCACGATGCCCCGGCCCGCAAACGGCTCGTTGATGAGCAGCGCAATCGCAATGCCAAACACCACCGTGATGAGAATGACGCTGCCCAGCAGCAGCAGCGTATTGACCACCGCCGTGCCAAACGACGGGTCGGTGACGAAATACTCAAAATTCTCCAGCCCGGCAAAGCCCGTCTGGTCCGGCTGCATGAGGTTGTAGCGGATGAGCGAGAAGTAGATCGTCATCACCAGCGGCACGATCATCCACAGGAAGAGCGTGGCCATGGCTGGCGTGAGCAGCAGACGGGGTAGCAGGCGGCGGTTCATGGGAATTCCGATACAGACTTACACAGCGCAGTGAGGCAAGCGCCCAGCGGGCGTAGCGAGCGGCCCGAGGTGGGGGTGCTGTACCGCAGTCGTACTCCAGTACGGCGAGGAACACCGCCCCCAGATCGGGCCGCGCAGTAGCCCAATGGGTGCTTGCCTATTTGTAGTAGCCAGCCTTCTTCATTTCGCGGTCAGCCGCCACCTGGCCGGCCTTGAGTGCCGCGTCCACCGTCGTCTTGCCTGCCAGCGCAGAACTCATCTGCTGGCCCACGGCGATACCGATGGCCTGGAACTCCGGAATGGCCGCGAACTGCACGCCCACATACGGGCTCTTGGGCAAGGTCGAATCCGTGGGGTTGGCCGAGTCGATGGCGGTCTTCTCTGCGGCGGCAAAACGCGCGGCCTTCTGGAATTCCGGCGAGGCGTAGGTGCTCTTGCGCGTGCCGGTGGGCACGTTGGCCCAGCCGTTGGTCTTGGCCACCAGCTGGATGTAGTCCTTGCTGGTGGACCAGGTGATGAACTTCTGCGCGGCGTCGACCTTTTTGGAACCAGCCGGGATGGCCAGATTCCACGACCACAGCCAGTTCGCGCCCTTGGGCGTGTTCATGGTGGGCGCCTGGGCAAAGGCCATCTGGTCGGCCACCTTGGACTGCTTGGGGTCGGCCACGAACGATGCGGCGATGGTGGCATCCACCCACATGCCGCACTTGCCGGAGTTGGTCAGCGCCAGGATCTCGTTGAAGCTGTTGGCCGACGAGCCGGGCGGGCCATAGTTCTTGAGCAGGTCGACGTAGAAGGTGATCGCGTCCTTCCAGGGCTTGGATTCGAGCTGCGGCTTCCACTGCATGTCGAACCACTGGCCGCCGAAGGTGTTGACCAGGGTGGTCAAAAACGCCATGTTGTCACCCCAGCCTGGCTTGCCGCGCAGGCAGATGCCGTACACGCCGTTCTTGGGGTCGTGCATCTTGGCGGCCAGGTCCTTGATCTGCGGCCAGGTGGGACGCTCAGGCACCTGCACGCCGGCCTTGTCGGCCAGGTCTTTGCGGTACATCAGCATGGAGCTTTCGCCATAGAACGGCGCGGCAAACAGCTTGCCGTCCACCGTCAGACCATTGCGCACGGCGGGCAGCAGGTCATCCACGTCGTAGGCAGCATCGGTCTTCAGCTCCTGCAGCCAGCCCTTCTTGCCCCAGATGGGCGCTTCGTACATGCCAATCGTCATCACGTCGAACTGGCCGCCCTTGGTGGCGATGTCGGTGGTGACGCGCTGGCGCAGCACACCCTCTTCGAGCGTGACCCACTTGAGCTTGATGTCGGGGTGGGCCTGCTCGAAGTTCTTGCTGAGCTTTTGCATCTCGATCATGTGGCCGTTGTTCACGGTGGCAATCACGAGTTCGGTCTGCGCATGCGCAGCGGCTCCGCACAGCGATGCCGCCAGGGCAGCAACGGCCAGAGCCAGGCGAGTGTGTGGACGAGTGGAACGGGGCATCAGAACGTCTCCTGCGTAGTTGGTATGGATCTGCCATTCAACGCCAGTCGGATTGCGGCATTGATGGGCTGAACGATACCGATGCTCTGATGCTCAGTTGATACTTTGAAAAGCACTACACATACTAAATTTCGCCAGAATCTCAGGATTTATACCTAGTCGCATCAATTGGGTATGTGCATTGTGGGCCTGGGGTGCCCGCCCTGGCGCTGCGGGGCGCTGCGCACATTTGACCCAAGGGCGCGTCCTGAGTGGGCCTACTGTTTCCAAAACTGGAACAGTCAGTTTGCGACTCAGTGGTTTTTCCCTGAACACCATCGGCGTACAGTTCAACCCATCGATGAGCCGAACCCGCAAGGCGACTCACCGAACCCGGTTCAGGAATGGTTTTTGACCCGGCTTTTTTGAGACGCTTTTCAACTTCAAGGACTTATCAATCATGAACAACACCGCACGTTTCCTCTCCATCGCCGCTGTCGCCGCTTTCGCTTCTTTTGGTGCCCAGGCTGACGAAGCCGACGCTTCGCAGTTCGCCACCAAGTTTGAAACCAACCGCACCCGCGCTGAAGTGGCCGCCGAAGCCGCTACCGTGGCCCAGACCCGCTCCATCGAACCCGCTGGTTCGCGTGTGGTGACCTACAAGTCCACGGCTGACCGTGCTGCCGTGCGTGCCCAGGCTGCTGAAGCTGTGCGCACTGGCCAGATCCCTTCCGGCGAACTCGGCGCTCTGTAAGCCGTCCCGGAATCAACGGACCTCGCCCCCCACCCCATCAAGAATCGAGATCACCATGAACAAGACAACACGTTTCCTGTCCATCGCTGCTGTGGCTGCTTTCTCCGCTTTCGGCGCCCACGCTGACGAAGCCGACAGCTCGCAATTCGCCCTCAAGTTCGACACCAACCGCACCCGTGCCGAAGTGGCTGCTGAAGCCTCTACCGTGGCCCAAACACGCAGCATCGAACCCGCTGGTTCGCGTGTCGTAACCTACAAGTCGACTGCCGACCGTGCTGCAGTGCGCGCCGCAGCGGCCGAAGCCGTGCGCACCGGCAAGATCCCATCGGGCGAAATCAGCGCGATGTAAGAACGCCGACCTTCCTGGGTGGCGGCCTCTCACTGTTGTGGACGTGTGCCCCCGGACTCTCGGAAAGGGCTCCCATGTGGGAGCCCTTTTTGCATTGGCAACAAGCTCAGGCAACCAGTGTCTTGAACATCACATGGGCATCGACATAGCCCAGCGTGTGGTGCCGGAAGGCCCCGGGCAGCGTGCCCAAGATCGCAAAGCCCAGGTGCTGCCACAGCCGCACGGCGCGCACGTTGCTCGCCACCACCAGGTTGAACTGCATGGCCCGAAAGCCCATGGCCACAGCCTGCTGCTGGGAGTGCTCACACATCAACGAGGCCACGCCCTGCCCCTGCGCGGTCGGCGCCACCACATAGCCACAGTTGCACACATGGGCGCCCTGCCCAGGCTGATTCGGCTTGATGAAGTAGGTGCCCAGAATCTCCCCGCCCACGCCCAGGGCGACAAAGGTCGCAGCAGGCAGCTCTACCCAGGCTTTGTGGATCTCGGCCTCGGTGCTGTCGGGGGCAAACGCATACGTGTCTCCCTCCTGGAAGGTGGTGCGCAGGATGGGCCACACGGCGGGCCAGTCGGCAGCCTGGAGGGGGCGGATGGTGACGGGGGTATCGGAAGTCGTCATTGGAAGTGCAGTGGATGGATGGCGAGTCTGGCATTCTCCCGCTCCGCATAAAATCCGCCGTCGGCAACGGCCACCCCTTGATGGCGGCGCCCTACCCTGAGTGATCCATCCCATGACCCAGCCTTCTGCTGCCCCGGCAGCTCCTGCCTTGCCCGCCCGCCCCGTGCGCTCCCAGTACGAAGATTTCATGCGCCATGTGTTCACCCACGGCGTGGACAAGTCGGACCGCACCGGCACCGGCACCAAGAGCGTGTTCGGCCACCAGATGCGGTTTGACCTGAAGGAAGGTTTTCCGCTGGTCACGACCAAGAAGGTGCACCTCAAGTCCATCATCCAGGAGTTGTTGTGGTTCCTGACCGGATCGAGCAACAACAACTGGCTGAAAGAGCGCGGCGTGACCATCTGGGATGAATGGGCGCGCGAGGACGGCGACCTGGGCCCGGTGTACGGCGTGCAGTGGCGCAGCTGGCCGACGCCGGACGGCGGGCACATCGACCAGATCAGCGACGTCATCCAAACGCTCAAGACCAACCCCGACTCGCGCCGCATCATCGTGAGCGCCTGGAACGTGGCCGAGCTGCACAAGATGGCGCTCATGCCGTGCCACGCTTTCTTTCAGTTTTACGTAGCCCCGGCGCAAGAGCCCGGCGGGCGCGGCACGCTGTCTTGCCAGCTGTACCAGCGCAGTGCAGACATCTTTCTGGGTGTGCCGTTCAACATCGCCAGCTATGCGCTGCTGACCCACATGGTGGCCCAGCAGTGCGACCTGGAGGTGGGCGACTTCGTCTGGACGGGTGGCGACTGCCACATCTACAGCAACCACCACGAGCAAGTGCAGACCCAGCTGGCGCGCACGCCCTACCCCTACCCCGTGCTGAAGATCAGACGCAAGCCGGACAGCATCTTCGACTACGAGTACGAAGACTTTGAAGTGGTGGACTACCAGTGCCACCCTGCCATCAAGGCGCCCGTGGCAGTCTGACCTGACCACTGCACCAGCCAGCCTGCGGCACAGGCCCCGCTTTCACCCATAACCAATACAACGAGCTTCTATCTATGTCTTCCGGCGGATTCCACGTACACGGCCCCCACGACCACGCGGTCGAACATGCCACCCACGGCCACGATGCTGCACACCACGGCGCGGAACATGGCGGCGGCTCGTCCACCAACAAGATCGCCATGTTCACGGCCATCGTGGCGACGGTGGGTGCCATCTTTGCCTACATGGGCGGCGCCACCCAGGCCAATGCGGGCCTGATGAAGAACGACGCGGCCATCAAGAAGACCGAGGCCTCCAACCAGTGGAATTACTTCCAGTCCAAAAGCACCAAACAAAGCCTGGCCGAGCTGGCCCGTGACCTGACCCCGGCTGAAGCCGAGAAGGTCAAATACCAGGCCAAGATCGACCGCTACGAAAAAGAAAAGAACGAGATCAAGACCGCGGCCGAAAAGCTGGAGGCCGATGCCCACGCCTTCGATCAGCAAAGCGAGGCCCAGATGCACCAGCACCACCGCTGGGCCCAGGCCACCACCGCGCTGCAGGTGGCGATTGCCCTGGCCGCGATTGCGCTGCTGACCAAGAAGAAGTGGCTGGAATACGGCATGTACGGCGTGGCCGCCGTGGGCCTGGGTGTGGGCGCGCTGGCGTTCCTGCACATCTGATCCCCTCCCCACTCACGCACCGAGCGAGCCCCATGCCCCTGCACCTCATCTACGCCCGCGCGGCCAACGGCGTCATCGGCAAGGACAACCGCCTGCCCTGGCACATCCCCGAGGACATGGCGCACTTCAAGCAGCTCACCCAGGGCTGCCCGGTGGTCATGGGCCGCAAGACCTGGGACTCGCTGCCCGCACGCTTTCGCCCCCTGCCCGGCCGCACCAACATCGTGGTGACGCGGCAGGCCGACTGGCAGGCCGACGGTGCCCACCGCGCAGGCAGCCTGGCCGAAGCCCTGGCGCTGTGCGACGCAGGCAAAACCGTGTGGATCATTGGCGGCGCGCAGATCTATGCCGAATCCTTGCCCCTGGCGGACTGCTTGGAGGTGACGGAGATCGCCCAGGACTTTGACGGCGATGCCTATGCCCCTGTGCTGGGCGCAGAATGGGTAGAAACCGCCCGCGAGCACCACGTGAGCACCAACGGGCTGCCGTTCAGCTTTGTGACCCGTGTGCGCCGCGCCTGACGCTTCTGCCCCATCCCTCATCTACTCACATTTTGATAGCTGCCAGCGCATTATCCACTAGCGCTACCGGCCAAAAACCATGCAAATTGCCACCTGGAACGTGAACTCCCTGTCGGTGCGCCTGCCCCAGGTGCTGGCCTGGCTGGCCGCCAACCCGGTCGATGCCCTGTGCCTGCAGGAGCTCAAGCTCACCGACGACAAGTTTCCCCACGACGCGTTGAAAGAGGTCGGCTACGAAGCCGTGGCCTTCGGCCAAAAGACCTACAACGGCGTGGCCATCCTGAGCCGCCACCCGCTGCGCGATGTGGTGCGCAACATCCCCGCCTTTGGCGACGAGCAGGCCCGCGTCATCGCCGCCACGCTGGACACGCCGGCAGGCCCGCTGCGCCTGCTCAACGGCTACTTCGTCAACGGCCAGGAGCCGGGCTCGGAAAAGTTCGCCTACAAGATGCGCTGGCTGCAGGCGCTGCAGGACATGGTGCGCGCCGAGATGGCCGCCCACCCGCGCCTGGTGCTGGTGGGCGACTTCAACGTGGCGCCCGAAGACCGCGACTCGTACGACCCCGAGGGCCTGCGCGAGACCATCCACCACACCACCGAAGAGCGCAACCACTTCCAGGCCCTGCTGGCCCTGGGGCTGACCGATGCCTTCCGCATGTTCGAGCAGCCCGAGAAGAGCTATTCCTGGTGGGACTACCGCATGCTGGGTTTTCAGAAAAACCGGGGCCTGCGCATTGACCACATTCTGGTGAGCGAGGCCCTCAAGCCCACGGTGACGGCCTGCGTGGTGGACCGCGCCCCGCGCAAGAACCCACAGCCCAGCGACCATGCGCCGGTGGTTGTCACGATGAGCGCCTGATGCACCCTTGAGCCGCTCCGCACGCGATGCAAAAAAGGCTGCCAGAGGAATGCTCTGGCAGCCTTTTTCTTGGGGTCAGCCCTCAGCGCAGCAACCGACGCACGGTCAGGTGCGGTTTACCCAAGGGTCGCCCTTGGCACCTGGGATCAGGGACGGGGCGAGAACCCGTCGCGCAGCGCACGCACCTCGTCGTGGTTGCGCTGGGCGCCTTGGGCCTGGCGCTCCACCAGAGCGCGCACATCGGCAGGCAGCGTCGCCTTCAGCGCCTTGCGGTAGCGGGCCACCGCAGCGTCCTCGCCACGTTCGCACTCTTCGAGCACGGCCTTGTCGTCCTGGGTGGACAAAGCGGTCTTCACCGACACCCAGCCCCGGTGCAACGCGCCCGCCACGGTCCCCCCCTGCGCGGGGTCGCCATTGAGGCGGCGGATCTCGTGTTCCAGCTCCACGGCGGCAGCCGCACACTCGCGCGAGTGGCGCTGGAAGATGCCCTTGAGCTGGCCCGACTCTGCGTGCTCGGCACAGGCATGGAAGCCGTATTCGCCGTCACGTGCAGACTCCAGCAGGTCGTTGAGCACATCGACCACGTCTTCGGCGTCGATCACGTCCATCGGGCGGTCGCTGGCCAGCGCAGTGCGGTTGGCGGCGCGCTCCCACGCGGCGCGGGTGGCCGGGCGCACATCGGTCCAGGCCAGGCCGTCGCTGCCGTGGCGTGCACGCCAGTCGTCGGCCAGGCGCGGCTCGATGGCGTCAAAGTCGCCCTCGTAGCGGCCTACCGACGACCAGCCCAGTTCATAGGCAGGACGGTATTGGTCGTACGTGCGGCCGCCCACGTAGTAGGGCTCGCGGTGGTAGGTCTCGCGCCAGTACGCGTCTTCTTCGGTGGGGTTGACGGCCTCGGCAGCAGCCTTGCCTGCCAGGCCGCCCGCCACAGCACCCGCCACGCCACCAATGGCAGCGCCGATCGGGCCGCCAAAAGCACCTGCAGCAGCCCCGGCAGCGGCGCCCCCGAGGGCGGCGCCCACGCCCGTTCCGACGGGGTGAGCACCTGGCTCATTGGTCAAGGGGTCACGGTTGGCATCGTTGAAATCCGACATAGGAACATCTCCGGTTGGTTGACAGTGACTTCATTGTTGAAGCCACCTCCGGAGTGCCGGGTCGGCCCAGGGAGGGCCTGCATGTAGGACATGGCCCGCCATGCAGTGCGATGCGCAGCGCGCATCCGGGCCAGGTTGCAGCGATGCCACCAGCGATGTAGTGGCACCTTGCATTGCTACGATTTCAATAGCTGCAGAGGCATGATAAACATGCACCTGCGGCCATTTTCATACTTCCTCCGGCGCGTCCAGACCCAACTCCTGGATCTTGCGGGTGATGGTGTTGCGCCCAATGCCCAGGCGCTGCGCGGCCTCCATGCGACGGCCGTGGGTGGCCACCAGGGCCGTGCGGATCAGGCGCGACTCAAAGCGCCGCGTGAGCGCATCCCACACCTCGGGCTGGCCGCCTGCGAGCAGTTTTTGCGCCTCGGTTTCCAGTGCCTGCTCCCAGCTGTGGGCGGCAGCCACAGGGGCTACGGCGGCGTCGGCCGACCAGGACGCAACGGCCGCAGGTGCAGACGCCGACACTGGAGCGGACACCTGCGCTGCAGGGTGCAGGCCCCCCACCAATTCGGGTACAGGCTGCGCTACTGGCGCAACAGGCGCCAGCGGGGCCACCGGCATCGATGTCACCGTGGCCGCCGCAGGCTCGGCGCCCGCCGTTGCACGCACCGGCGGCTGGTAGACCGGGGCCTCCAGCACTTCGGGGGGCAGGTCTTGCAGCGAGATCACCTGCGCGGGCGCCATCACCGTGAGCCAGTGGCAGATGTTCTCCAGCTGGCGCACGTTGCCCGGGAAGGCAAACTGCTCCAGCCGCGCCAGTGCCGAATCGGCAATACGCTTGGGCTCCACGCCCAGCTGCCGCGCGCTTTGCTGCAGAAAGTGGCGCGTGAGCATGGGCACGTCTTCATGCCGCTCGCGCAGCGCGGGCAGGCGCAGGCGGATCACATTGAGGCGGTGGAACAAGTCCTCGCGGAAGCCGCCTTCCTTGACGCGCTGCTCCAGGTTCTGGTGGGTGGCGGCAATCACACGCACATGGGCCTTGACGGCCGCATGGCCGCCCACGCGGTAGAACTGGCCGTCGGACAACACGCGCAGCAAGCGCGTCTGCAAATCAAACGGCATGTCGCCGATTTCGTCGAGGAACAGCGTGCCGCCCTCGGCCTGCTCGAAGCGGCCGCGCCGCTGGGTCTGCGCGCCGGTGAACGCGCCGCGCTCGTGGCCGAAGAGTTCGCTCTCCAGCAAGTCCTTGGGGATGGCAGCCGTGTTGATGGCCACAAAGGGGCCGTCTGCCACAGGCGAGTGCTTGTGCAGCGCGCGCGCCACCAGCTCCTTGCCCGAGCCCGATTCGCCGGTGATGAGCACCGTGACCTGGCTTTGCGACAGCCGCCCGATGGCGCGGAACACGTCCTGCATGGCGGGCGCCTGGCCCAGCATTTCGGGGGTCGCGGTCTGGCGCTCTTCGGTGACTTCTTCGCGCTGGCTTTCTTCCACCGCGCGGCGGATCAACTCCACCGCCTTGGGCAGGTCAAACGGCTTGGGCAGGTATTCGAACGCGCCGCGCTGGAAGGCCGACACAGCGCTGTCGAGGTCGGAGTACGCCGTCATGATGATGACGGGCAGGCCGGGCTGCAGCTCGCGCACCTTCTCCAGCAGTTGCAGGCCCGAACCTCCCGGCATGCGGATGTCGCTCACCAGAACCTGGGGGCCCTGGCGCGCGGGGTCGCCTGCGGTGACATCGGCCAGTGCGTCCAGCACTTCGCGGGGGTGCGTGAAGCTGCGCGTGGGCAGGTTCTCGCGCGCCAGCGCCTTTTCCAGGACGAAGCGGATCGAGGGGTCGTCATCTACTATCCAGATCGGCTTCATATGTTTTTCTTACCTTCCCTGTGGTTGCGTGTCAGGGACCGTCATGCGCTGTCAGGGCAAGGGGATCAGGATTCGGAAGTCGGTGCGACCCGGTACGCTGTCGCATTCGATCAACCCGTGGTGACGCTGCACGAAGGTTTGCGCCAACGTCAGCCCCAGCCCTGATCCGCCGTCCCGACCCGATACCAGTGGATAAAAAATCCGCTCCTTGATGGCATCGGGTACGCCCGGTCCGTTGTCGATGACATGCAATTCCAGTGCCAGCCGGTAGCGTTGTCGGCCGAACGTGACCTGGCGGGCCACGCGCGTGCGCAGCGTGATCACGGCATCGCCTTTGGCGATTCGCTCTGACAACGCCTGGGCCGCGTTCTGCACGATGTTTAGCACCGCCTGAATGAGCTGCGCACGGTCCCCACGAAACTCGGGGATGGAGGTGTCGTAGTCGCGCTGTACCTTGAGGCCCTGCGGGTATTCGACCAGCACGAGCGAGCGCACGCGCTCGCACACCTCGTGGATGTTCACATCGCCCACCAGGTGGGGGTGGCGATGGGGCGCGAGCAGCCGGTCCACCAGGCTCTGCAGGCGGTCGGCCTCGTGGATGATGACCTGGGTGTATTCGGTGAGCTCCCGGTTGTCGAGCTCCATCTCCAGCAGCTGTGCCGCGCCCCGAATGCCGCCCAGCGGGTTCTTGATCTCGTGGGCCAGGTTGCGGATCAGCTCCTTGTTGGCCTGGGCCTGGTCACGCAGGCGCTCTTCGCGGTCCTGGCGGGCCTGCTGCTCCAGCGGCCACAGCTCCACCAGGATTTCGCCCACCTGCTCGGCATCGGCCACGTTGACGTGCACGGGCACCGGGTCCTGGTGCAGGCGCTTCAGGCTGGCCTCGTAGCGCAGCGCGGCAAAGTCCTTGCCCCGGGCGCCCGCCAGTGCGGTCTGCAGCAGTGCCGGGTCGGTGAAGAAGGTGGAGAAGTCCGCCCCTTCCAGGGTACGGCGCGAGAGGCCCAGTGTGTTTTCCAGCGCGGCATTGGCAAACTGCACCGCGCCATCGTCAGCGCGCAGCACCGCCACCAGGGTGGACATCAGGTCCAGGGAATGAAAACGCCCGGTGTCAGTGCCGGGAAGGTCGAAGGAAGAAGGGGCACTCACACGCAATCACCGCTATCAGTTGGTGGGTGCAGCAGGGGCAGGCAGGCGGGCAATCTCGCGCTTGATACCCGCAATGTCACTCTCGCTGCGGGCCACGCTGGCCTTGAGTTCGGCCGTGCGTTCGGTGTAGCGCTGGGGGTTGCGCAGATCGAGTGCGTTGCGCTCGGGGGCGCCGTTGTTGTATTCCTTGAGCAGTTCGGCATGGCGCGTTTCCGCCTTGCGCAGCTCGGACTCCAGAATCGCGCGGGCATCCGAGTCGCGGGATTTTTGCTCGTTGTTGCTGACGCGTGGAGCGTTTGCGGGCGAGGTCGCAGACGACGGGGCTGCCGCACCACCCGCTGCAGGAGCTGCGGCAGACGCTGGGCGGGTGCCCTGCACCACGGTAACGTTGCCGCCCTCCACCAGCTTGCAGCCGCGCTCCTTGGCTTGCTGGGCGTTGTTGGTGTATTCGTTGCCGCAACGGTAGATGCGGTCTTGCGCCTGGACTGCGGGGACGGTGGCGGCAATGAGGAGCAGGGTGATGAGCGTTTTATTCATTCGGTTTCCTCGCACTGACATGCAGGGGACAGGGGAGTATCCCCCAATCACCCTACATCTCCAATCCAACAAGGGCAGACCCTTGAAGGGCTGTGTATACGGATGCAACACCTGGCGTCTTGGTTCCGCCGCACGCGTTCGGCGCAGGTAGCGCCGCCGCCCGCCCATGAAAAAAGGCGACTTGCGCCGCCTTTTCTTGAGCAATGGTCTGCAGGCAGACGATTACAGCGAGTAGTACATGTCGTACTCGACAGGGTGCACTGCCATGCGGAAGCGGGTCACTTCGTTCATCTTCAGATCGATGTAGGCGTCGATCATGCTGTCGGTGAACACGCCACCCTTGGTCAGGAACGCGCGGTCCTTGTCCAGATGTTCCAGGGCCTGGTCCAGGCTGTGGCACACGGTGGGCACCAGCTTGTCTTCTTCTGGAGGCAGGTGGTACAGGTCCTTCGTAGCGGCTTCGCCAGGATGGATCTTGTTTTCCACGCCGTCCAGACCGGCCATCAGCAGGGCTGCGAAGCCCAGGTAGGGGTTCATCAGTGGATCGGGGAAGCGGGCTTCCACGCGACGGCCCTTGGGGTTGGCCACGTAAGGGATACGGATCGAAGCGGAACGGTTCTTGGCCGAGTAGGCCAGCTTCACCGGTGCTTCGAAGTGAGGCACCAGGCGCTTGTAGCTGTTGGTACCGGGGTTGGTGATGGCGTTCAGGGCACGGGCGTGCTTGATGATGCCGCCGATGTAGTACAGCGCGAAGTCCGACAGACCAGCATAGCCATCGCCAGCGAACAGGTTCTTGCCGTCCTTCCAGACGGACTGGTGCACGTGCATGCCGGAGCCGTTGTCGCCGTGGTAAGGCTTAGGCATGAAAGTGGCGGTCTTGCCGTAGGCGTTGGCCACGTTGTGGATCACGTACTTTTGCAGGATCGTCCAGTCGGCGCGCTCGACCAGCGTGCTGAACTTGGTGCCGATTTCGTTCTGGCCAGCGCCCGCCACTTCGTGGTGGAACACTTCGACCGGAATGCCCAGGGATTCGAGGATCAGGGACATCTCGGCGCGCATGTCTTGCGTGCTGTCAACAGGAGGCACGGGGAAATAGCCGCCCTTGACGGTGGGGCGGTGGCCACGGTTGCCGCCTTCGAGCTTGGCGCCTGTGTTCCAGGGGGCTTCGTACTCTTCGATTTCGTAGAACGTGTTGTTGGGTTCAGTGCTCCAGCGCACGCCGTCGAAGATGAAGAATTCTGGCTCGGGACCGAAGTAGGCCGTATCGCCCAGGCCGGAGGCCTTCAGGTAGGCTTCAGCGCGCTTGGCAATGGAGCGGGGATCGCGGTCGTAGGCCTTGCCGTCGGTGGGCTCGATCACGTCGCAGGTCAGGATCAGCGTCGTTTCTTCAAAGAACGGATCGATGTTGGCCGTGCTCGGGTCGGGGATCAGCTGCATGTCGGAGGCTTCAATGCCCTTCCAACCGGCGATCGACGAGCCGTCAAAGGCATGGCCCGAAGTGAACTTGTCTTCGTCGAAGTGAGAGACGGGCACCGTGGTGTGCTGTTGTTTGCCACGGGTATCGGTGAAACGGAAGTCAACGAACTTGACTTCGTTCTCCTTCACCATCTTCATCACGTCTGCAACGGTCTTGGCCATCAGGTTCTCCTGGATAAAGCGCTTGTTGAAAAAAGAGTTTGCCGAAATAAAAGCAGTTTGCGTGCCAGCCGAGTGCAGCACCGCACTATGAAGGAGCGCTACCCGCGACAGGTCGGCGTGGCATGCGCCAAAAAGCACCAATACGGTGCAATCCATCTACCAAATCTGAGTCTCACAGGTTGCGCACCAATTCAGGGCCGCAATTTGCACCAAATTCGTGCAATCCTGTTTTCAAAGCCTGCCATGCAGCAGGCACCGAGGACGCGGGCCCTTTGACACCCAGTTCGATATGCCGCCCGTATTGTGGATGATCTACGCTGGGCAAACTGAACACCCGCACATCCGGGTGCGATTTTTCAATCTGCTCCATGAGGGGCGTCAAGGCTGCCTCCATCGCACCATAAACCACCACCGACTGCTCGGTCTGCGGTGCCCGGTTGAAATGGGCTGCGTAGTGGTGCTCCAGCACCCATTCGATCATGGGCCAGGCCATGACTGGGAAGCCCGGAACGAAGTGCACGGCACCGCCCCCAGCCCCGTCGCAACTGAAGCCGGGGATCTTGTTGTAGGGATTGGGGATGATGCGCGCACCCACCGGGAACATGCCCATGTTGAGGCGGTGCACGTTGTCGGACCGGTCGGGCTCATAGGGCACGCCCTGCTCGCGCGCCACATCCTGCATGCGTTCGCGGATCAGCGCCTCGGCTTCTGGGTGCAGGGCCAGATCCCGGCCCAGGGCACGTCCAGCACATTGCCGCGTGTGGTCGTCAGGGGTTGCACCAATGCCGCCACACGAGAACACCACATCGGCCGACGCGAACGCCCGCTGCAAAGTGGCCGTGATGCGGTCCGGGCTGTCGCCCACATAGTCGGCGTAGGCCAGCGACAGGCCCCGCGCCGATAGCAGCTCGATCACCTTGGGCATGTGCTTGTCGGCCCGTTTGCCCGACAGTATCTCGTCACCGACGATGATGAGACCAAAGGTGGGGGTCATAGTGGATTGTCTCCAGGGTTCGGATTTGCAGGGGGCGGCAGCGCGGGGGCTGGGGGTGCCGCCATGTTCAGAGCTGGCGCGTCTTTGGGGTGCGCGGCCGCTTCGGCCAATGGGGCGGGCCCGGTCATCGGCGCCATCGTGGCCCGCTCGGCACGCAAGCGCTGCAGGGCGGCCAGACCGTAGTGCGTGAACCACAGCGAGGAAAACGCGAACACCAGGGTGTAGATCCAGATCGCCAGCGGCACCAGCACAAAAAACGCGGCGGCAAACACCACGCCCGATGCCCACACAATGCTGGGCGCTGCCCCGAGGTAGCCCGTGACGATGCCAATGGCCAGCAGGCTGCTGCGATGGCGGCGGAATATCTCCAGGCGCTCTTCCTTGCTGGCGTGGTCTGCCAGGGCGTCGAACACCATCACCCGGTAGGTCAGCCAACCCCAGATCAGCGGCGGCAGGATGAGCACCAGCGGCGGCACCAGCCACAGCGGAACGGACACCACCAGCGCCACCAGCGCCAACACCGTGGACCCTACCGACCAGGCCACACTCGCAACGAAGGACCCGCCCTTCTTGCGCTCCAGATCCGGAAACCGCCGCGCAGCCACCAATGCCACCAGGGCGGGGGTCATGAGTACCGCTACGGCCAGCAGCGACACCACCACCAGCACAGGCGCCACGGCCAGCACCACCATCAACGGCGCCATGACAGCAGTCACATCCCCCAGGCCCCAGCCCTGAAGCCAACCCCAGACGCTGGCCAGCAACGAGGACGCATCGAGCAACGCGCGCATCCCCTGCACCGCCGCGTCCCAGTAGAAGTAACCCATTCCGAGTGCCAAAACGGCCATCAAGAACAGAGGCAAGAGCGACAGCGCAATCACCCGCGGACGCAGGCAATAGGCAGCGGCACGCCAGAAAGAATCAAGCAGTAATCCCATGGCGGCAAGCATACAGGCAGCGCCCGCCAAGCCGCTCAGGCCCTGCCCAGCAACCTCAGTACGCCCCGCCATTGCTGGGACCAGAACCCCGCGCCGTAGTCGCGCACACGGCCATCGGGGCCCGGCTCGACCTGGTCGCGCACGCCCGTGGGGTCAAAGCGCTTTTCAAAGTTGGCCGTGCCCATCAGCATGTCCCACCAAGGCAGAAGCACCCCGAAGTTGTGCCCGCCGAGTACCACACGCGGCGGCGTTGCTGCTTGGCCCGATGTTGTCTCGGTCGAAGGCTTGACCGTCTCGTGGCCAATGCCGATGCTGTGGTGCCGGCGGTGAAACCGGGGGCTGATCCAGAGCCGCTCACCCACCTGACCAAACCACAG
This sequence comes from Acidovorax sp. K2F, assembly GCF_025246485.1. Taxonomy (NCBI): domain Bacteria; kingdom Pseudomonadati; phylum Pseudomonadota; class Betaproteobacteria; order Burkholderiales; family Comamonadaceae; genus Acidovorax; species Acidovorax sp. K2F. The sequence continues at coordinate 3,718 of NZ_JAOBSQ010000030.1, read as the reverse complement.
CCGCACGTTGGCGTGCTGAAAGCTCTCGCTGAGCTGAGTGATGGCCACGATGGCAATGAACTGCCCCGGCGCAACGCCAATCAGCTGCGCCACCGTCACCAGAATCACGTCGCGCAGCAGGTCATCGAGCAGGTGGTTGCGGTTGTCGCTCCACATCGTCATCTGCTGCTGTGCGTGGTGCAGCGAATGCAGGCGCCACCACCACTCAAAGTGATGCTGCCCCCGGTGGATCCAGTAGTCCACAAAATCGAACACCACCAGATACAGCAGCAAGCTGACCCAGGAGATGTCCGTCACACCCGGCCAGAGGCCATCGAGCTGGAACGTGCTGACACCCGCCACACGCAAGGCACCAAACAGTGAATCCGCCAGCGGATCCACCGTGAAAAACAGCGCCAGCCGGAACAGTCCCAGCCGGTGAATCAGGGTGTAGAGGATGTCAGTGCGGATGGTGGCGCGGTCATTGACCTGCTCCACCGGCCACCAGCGCTGCATGGGGCCAATCACAGCCACGATGACGACCAGCTGCAGCAATCCCACCAGCAGCCAGCCGGATGCCTCATAACCGTTCTCCAGCAGGCTGGCCAGCCCTGTGGTGAACATCAGCGGCTGCAGCACGCTCTCAAAAAGCCATTGCTGCACGCTGTCAAATACACCGCCTAGCCATCCCATCGTGTCGCGCTCCCTGGCACCTGGTTATTCATGCAAACATGCGGCGCGTGCGCCCTCAGCCACGGCACACGCGATCCAACTTGATCCCACTGCCCATCTAGCGAACCTGAGCCGCTGCGGCCGCATAGTCAGGATGATCCCGCAAGGTACGAAAGCAAAACCCTCGCTGCTTGAGCCCTTCAATCAAAGGCTCCAGCACAGCGGGCGCCCAGGCGTCCTTGCGCGACCAGATCCCCAGGTGCGCCAGCAGGATATCGCCACTGCGCACATCACGCAGCGCCTTGTTCAGCAGCGCGGTGTTGCTGGCCGTCTCACTGGGCAGCTCATCCCCCAAGAAGCCGGCAGGCGACCACCCCACATGCGCGTAACCGCAGGCCTTCGCGCTGGCAATCAATTGTGCAGAGGTCTTGCCGCCAGGCGCGCGGAACAGGGGCAAAGGCGTCTTGCCGGTAATGGCCTTCAAACGATCCGCAGCACGGGCAATTTCTTCGCAGTATTCAGCTGCGGACACGGCAAAGCTTTGACCCTCACGCTGTCCCGCCGAGGGACGGACCCGAAACGCCGGATGCGGCGCGCTGCCGGCATCGGCACGCCAGTAGGTGTGGTTCCAGGTGTGGGAAGCAAACTCATGGCCCTCCGCGGCACGTGCACGCCACCATGGGGCCCAATGGTCTCCAAGACTTCCATCGCCTTCTTTCGTGCGCTCGTTTGCAGCAAAGAAGGTCACGTGCACCTGATGGCGCTTGAGCACCTCAGCCACCAAAGGCGCCACTTCCATGTGGCCAGTGTCAAAGGTCAGGTACAGGGGCTTTTTGCAGTCATTTTGGGCGGTAGCGCTAGTGAAACATGCCCAAAAAGCTATCAATACGATAGCATCGCGACGCCTTCTCCGTGATCCACGAAAAGCGCTGAGGAACATACCACTGACCGACTGTACAGCGCTCAACGTGGCGCGTGTTGCAGGGTCCATACGCCGTGGGGCGATTTACCCACGTTGACTTGGCGCACCACCTTCTTGGCCTGGGTGTCCACCACAGACAGCTTCCGGGCCCAACGCGAACTGACGTAGATATAGCGGCCATCCGCCGAAACATCCATGCAATCAGGCCCGCCCGGCACGGGGTACGACTCGACGACTTGCTGGGTGTTCATGTCGATCTTGCTGATCGAGTTGGCCACGCGATTGCTCACATACAGGTGGTGCCCGTCGCCAGCAGCGCGAAAGGCGTGTGCACCGTTGCCTGTCTTGATCCGCTTGACGCTGACCGCTTCACGCCCTGAGATATCGAACACCTCCACGCTGTCACCGCCTGTCAGTCCCACAAACAGGTGCTTACCATCGGGACTGCCGTAGACATCCGCAGGCATGGGGCCTGTTTTGACACGCCATTTGATGGTCTGTGTGGCAATATCAATCGCCACCAGTTCGTCACTGTCCTGCATGGTCGAATAGACGGTGGTGCTGCGGCTATCGATCCACAGATGGCTAGGGGTGCGCGATGTGGCCACGCGCTGCACCAGGGTCAGGTCCTTGCCGTCCCAGCGGTAAAAGTCCACATGATTCAGACGGTTGGCGGCCGTGATGAACCATTTCATGTCGGGACTGAATCGCAGATGGTAGGGGTCCACAATCCCACGTACGGTACGCTGCACCTCGGCGGTACGGGGGTCTACGAACGTCAGCGTGTCACCAAGCGCGTTGGCCACGATGATCGACTTTTCATCGGGGGTCAGATACAGATGGTGCGGCTCTTTACCTGTAGGTATGCGGGCCGTCTCCGTCCAGGTCACCGGGTCGATGACGCTAACGTTGGCCTCCAGCGAATTGAGTACAAAAAGTGGCGGAGCGCCCGCCGCCACACTGGCCAAGGAGTAACACCACCCACCAAGGGCCACAACGCAGATGCGTGCAATCGAGAGAATCTTCACAAAACCACTTTCAACACAGCCTTGAAGTGTAGCGCCGCGCCCAGCACGGACCCGAGCGACAACACGTAACATCAGGGTGATCGTGCTCTCTTTGACTCAGGTCATCCCGATATTGCGCTGCCTGGGGTGCCAGGGCATATCGCAGGGCGAGACCACAACTTGCCAGCAAAGCTCTCCCTGCCTCGGCAGTCAAGGGATCAACGACATGAGTCACAGTGCCCTGGCAGCGCGCTCTGAGCCAGTCAAAAGAGGCCGCTCCTCCAGATAACATGCTTAAGCATTGCTGTTCAACAGTGCCAGATCGGAAGCATTGAGCCATCGCCATTGGCCGGGGGCCAAATCCGCAGGCAAATCCATGCGTCCAATGCGAGAGCGATGTAGCCCCTCCACCCTATTGCCAACTGCTGCAATCATCCGCTTGACCTGGTGGTACTTGCCCTCAGTCAGCGTCATATCCAAGCGATGGGAATCCACGATGGAGCAGTTTGCAGCACGCACCGGCTTGGGATCATCGTCCAGCACAACCCCCGCCAACAATTTCGACACCTGTGTCTCGTCCACCGGGTGTTTGGTCGTCACTTGATAAACCTTCGGAACATGCTTCTTGGGCGAAGTCAAGCGATGAATGAATTGCCCGTCATCGCTCAATAGCAACATACCCGTTGTGTCCTGATCAAGGCGCCCCACCGCCTGCACTCCTTGTACCGCACTCTTCGTGGGCCGCTGGCGCAACGGCGGAGGCAGAAGCGTATAGATGCTGGGGTACGTAGAAGGCTTCTGAGAACACTCCGTGCCGGCGGGTTTGTGAAGCAGCACGTAGGCTTTGGCGTGGAACGGCCAATCCACACCCTGTACACGTAACAGCAGTCCTTCGGGCTCATAGCCTGCGGTAGCCTCCGTGCAGAGCACGTACTCGGCATTGGGCGAAGATGCCTCACGCACCGAGACCCATCCCTGCTGAATCAGGCCCGCGCAAACACGACGCGTACCAAAACCTTGGGAATACAGGATGTCTTGTAGTTGCATGGTCAATACCCTGGAGGGTCAGCGAGAAGGGATGATTTTTGTGCGCCTGGAAAGCAAAAAACCCCAGTCATATCTGACTGGGGTTTTCTGG